>DNXB01000080.1 GCA_003506995.1 Verrucomicrobiales bacterium | reverse complement strand
GGTGCAGCGCGGACCTGTCACGGCCTTGATCCACGGCACCGTCACAGCGGCGGGCGGCGAGCCGCTGGAGGGCATTGCCCTGAATGCAAGTGACGGCGTCTTCCAAAGCCAGGGCGTGACCAACGACAGCGGCCAATACGTTCTTGGCGTGGCCGCTGGAAACTGGCAGACGCTCATTCCTTATGATGATCCAGGCGCGGCAGGTTACCTCATTCCAAATGGTCAAAACATCAGCCTCAGCAACGCGCAGGCGGTGCCAAACAATCTCGTGTTGACCGCCGTGACCGCGCACATCCAGGGCGTCGTCACCCGCAACAGCTTGCCGGTCGCGGGCATTCAGGTGCGCGCTTTCAACTCCGACTCCGGCCAGTTCATCTCCATGGACACCGCATCGGACGGCACATTTGATCTCGGCCTCGTCGCCGGAACCTGGACCGTGCAAATCGACTCCTGGGATGCCGCAGCGCAAAACATCGTCAGCCCCGCGCTCGAATACACGCTCGCGACCAATCAAACGCTCACTGGTGTCACGCTGGCCCTTCTGGATGCCACCGCGAACATCAGCGGCTTCGTGCGTGACGGCAGCAGCGCGCCGATCAATGCCTTCATATATGCGGAGACCACCATCGATAGTGTGCTTTACGCCGCTTATTCACCGACCCAGAACGGCAACTACAGTCTGCCAGTTGTCAACGGCACATGGGAGATCAGCGTCGAGGACACGGGCGACTTCACCCAGCCCATCCCTGTGTCCGTCGTTATCAGTGGTGCCAATGCCACGCAAAATTTCACGCTCAGCAGGTCGCCCCTCATCACCATCCAGCCGCTCAACCAGACGGTGGATGCCGGTCAGACCTGCCAGTTCTCCATCCAGACGAGCAGCGGCACGCCACTCGGCTTCCAGTGGCGGGTTTCCACCAACAGCGGTTTCAGTTGGAATCCTCTTGGCAACGACAACACCTACAGCGGTGTCACTTCCAGTGTTCTCAATGTCACCAGCAGCCTTGGTCTTGATGGGTATCGTTATCACTGTGTCGCCACCAATTCCTTTGGCAGCGCCATCAGCGACTTCGCGCAAATCACGGTCAATGCGCTGACCGCCTCTGGAAGCTGGCGTCAGCAGTACTTCGGCACCAGTGCCAACACCGGCAATGCCGCCGATACCACCACGCCGGACGGCGACAACATCCCCAACCTCCTCAAATACGCGCTCGTCATCATTCCAGGCAGCTCGGGGGCCGCCGCCATGCCTGCCGCGCAGCGGGTGAGCGACCGTCTCACGCTCATCTTCACCCGCGATCCTGCCCGCAACGACGTCACTATCACCGTGCAAGCCAACAACACGCTCACCGGCACCTGGACCAACCTGGCCACCAGCATCAACGGAGCCGCCTTCACAGGTTCCGGCACGATCATCGAAACCGACGCGTCGGGGGGGCGTAAAACGGTCGAGGTGCGGGACACGGTGCCCATCAGCGGGGGAGGGGCGCGTTTCATGCGTATTCAGGTCATTCGTTAAATAGTGCTAAGAAGCCTGTAAATCCTGCGTTTCGGCGGCTGAAAGCCTCCTTATCTCTTCTATGAACGCCCCCCGCCTCCTTGTAGCGTGCTTCACCTTCTCCGTTGCCTCGCTCCATGCGGCGGCGTTGCCGGAAAGCCAGAAAATCGACGAACTCCTCGCCAAAGGCTGGGAAAAAGCCGGGGTGAAGGTCAACCCACCCGCCTCGGACGAAGTGCTCGTCCGCCGCCTCTATCTCGACATCGCCGGTCGCATTCCGACCGTCGAGGAAGCCGCCGCCTACACGAAGTCGAGCGATCCGCAGAAGCGCGCGAAGCTGATCGACACGCTGCTGGCCTCCGACGGCCACACCAGCCACATGTTCAACTACTGGGCGGACATCCTGCGCCTCTCCGACAACGTCAAAGGCCGCCTCACCGCCGAGGCGTATGAGGAGTGGCTCAAAAAGCAGATCAAGGCCAACGTCCCGTATGATCAGTTCGTGAAGAACCTGCTCACCACCGACGGCGGCGTGTGGGACAGCGGCAGCATCGGCTTCTGGCAGCGGGATGAGAACAAGCTCGACCACCTCGCCTACACTGTGCAGGTCTTCCTGGGCACCAGCATCGTCTGCGCCCAGTGCCATAACCACCCGTTCGATAAATGGACGCAGATGGACTACTACCACATGGCCGCCTTTACCAACGGCATGGACACGCGCAGCCGCGGATTCGAGACCAAGCCGCAGAAGCCGAAGCAGCAGCTCGACAAGAAGCTGCTCGCCAGCATGGACCCCAAGGAGCGCCGGGAGTACATGAAGAAGATGCAGGCCGGAGAAAAATCCTCCGTGAAGACCGCCGAGGCCTCCGTCAGCCGTGAGGACATGCAGAAGGTCAAGCAGGCCATGCAGGATGTGATGAAGCCGCTGCGCTACACCAGCGCCGAGTGGCAGGAGGGCAAGCTGCCCACGCTGCCGCACGATTATCAGTACAAAGACGGCAAGCCCGGCGAAAAGGTCGTCGCCAAGGCCATGTTTGGCCCCGAGGCGGTGCAAAAGCCCGGACAGACCACCTTGCAGTCGTTTGCCGACTGGATGTCCAGCCCGGAGAACCCGCGCTTCACCACCGTGATCGCCAATCGCATGTGGAAGAAGGCCTTCGGCATCGGTTTGATCGAGCCGGTCGATGAATTGACCGACAGCACCGTCGCCAGCAATCCCGCGCTGATGGACTACCTCAGCGAGCTGATGATCGAGAAGCAATACTCGCTCAAATCCTTCCTCCGTGTGCTTTACAACACCGACACCTACCAGCGCGCCGCCACCACGCAGGAAGTGCCGCTCGGCGAAATCTACCACTTCACCGGCCCCATCCTGCGCCGCATGAGCGCGGAGCAGATCTGGGACTCGCTGGTCACCCTGAGCAAGGGCAACGTCGATGACGCCGTGGACGAGGAGAACACCCGCCTGCACCAGTATCTCGACGATTTGAGCATGTTCCTCGGCACCATCAAAGCAAAGGGGGCCGCAGGCTTGATCGAAATCGCCCGCGCCAACGCTGACAAGCTCGCCGCCAACCAGAAGAAGGTCGAGGAGATGAAGGCAAAGCTCGCCGCCGTGAAGGAAAAAGGTGGAGACACCACCGCCGAAGCCAGGGCGCTCGCCCGCGAGTCCCAGCAACTCCGCAGGGAAACGGAGCGCGACTTCCTCGTGGCCCTCCTCGGCGAAGAACGTGCCGCCGACCTCCGCAAAGGCTACAACCCGCCCAAGCCGACGCAGCAGACGAAGCGTCCGCAGATTGACCCCAAGCAGCTTGCCAGCATGACCAAGGAACAGCGGAAGGAGTTCGTGAAGAACTTCCAAAAAGGCAGCGGCAACAAGGATGTGAGCCTCGCCACTCGTGCCAGCGAGCAGCCCAGCCCCGCGCGTCCCGGCACCTTCCTGCGCACCTTCGGCCAGAGCGACCGCGAGCAGATCCAAAACGCCAGCGACGACGCCTCCGTGCCGCAGGCTCTCACCCTGCTCAACGGCCCTGTGTCCGACATACTCAGCAGCCCCGCCTCCAAGCTCAATCAAGACCTCGAAAAAGCCCCCGGCACACCGCAGAAGCTTGAAACGCTCTATCTCGCCCTCCTCGGCCGCAAACCCAGCGCCGATGAAAAAGGCATCCTCGACAGCGTCGCACGTGAACGCGGCGACAAAGCCGTCGCGGATGTCACGCACGCGCTGATCACCGGCTCACAGTTCCTGTTCGTCCAGTAAACCAGCATCGTCTGAAACCTCGGACATGTCAGACCCGTCAGACCAAACCGCCCGCCGCCACCTTTATGAAAGACATACTCCACACCGCTGACCCGCTCTCCCGCCGCACCTTTACCGAGCGTCTCGCCAAGACCTGCCTCGGCGTTTCGCTCATGGGCGCTGCCTCACGCGGCTTCGCAGCACCGTTCGAAGGTGCCTCGAAATCCAAACAGGCCGCCACCGCCAAGCGCGTGATCTATTTGTACATGTCCGGCGGCATGACGCACCTCGACACCTTCGGCGTCGTGCCTGGCGCGGACACCATGGGATCAACGAAGGNNTGGTGTGCAGATCAGCGAATACCTGCCTGAAACCGCCAAGATGATGCACCGAGGTGCTGTCATCAATTCGCTCACTTCCACACAAGGAGCGCACGCGCAGGGGAATTACTTCCAGCACACCAGCTACACCATGCGCGGGGCCACCCGGCATCCCACGATGGGTGCCTGGCTGCAAAAATTCCAGGGCAAGGGCAACACCGATCTCCCCGGCTCCGTCATCATCACGGGCGACAGCAAGCATCCCGGCGGCGGCTTCTTCGAGGCTGCGTTCCAGCCGCTCATCCTCAACGATCCCGCCAAAGGCCTGCAAAACAGCCGCATGCCCACCAGCCTCAGCGAGAGCGACTTCGACTACCGCCTCGGTCTCTCCGCCAAGCTCGACCAGTCCTTCCGCCAGACCTACAACTACAACGGCGTCAAAGCCTACGCCGAGGTCTATAAAGACGCCATCAAGGTCATGAAGAGCGAGGATCTCGCCGCCTTCGACCTCAGCAAAGAATCCGCTGAAACCCACGCCGCCTATGGTGACGGCAGCTTCTCTCAGGGCTGCCTCCTCGCCCGTCGGCTCATCGAGCACGGTGTGAAGTTCGTCGAAGTCACCCTCGGCGGCTGGGACATGCACCAGGACATCTACGCCCGCCTCCCCGAGCGCGCCGCCGACCTCGACAAAGCCCTCGGCGCGCTGCTTGCCGATCTCGACCGCCGCGGTCTGCTCGATGACACACTTGTCGTGCTCACCTCCGAATTCGGCCGCACGCCGAAGATCAATCAAAACGATGGTCGCGACCATTATCCCAAAGCCTTCAGTTCCGTCCTCTGGGGCGGCGGCATTGCCGGTGGTCAGGTCTATGGCAAGACCGACAAAGGCATCGAAGTCACCGAAAACAAAGTCGGCGTCCCCGACTTCAACGCCACCATCGCCTACGCCCTCGGCCTGCCGCTCGACATGGTGCTCTACTCATCCACGAAGCGCCCGTTCACCGTCACCGATAAAGGCCAGCCGATCACGAGCCTGTTTGCTTGATCAGGGGAAGGGGGCGCATTCTTCCTGCGCTTCCAAGCCATTGATCATCAGTGCTATCGGTCGGATCTCTCACGAGATAAGATTTTCGCACAGCTTTTTATCGACATTTTTTTCTGTTCTGATCATGATTTCGGCAAATCATGCGAGTCAGAAAATGGCTATTCCTCCATGCGTGCTTCACTGTGCTGGCCTTTCATGTGCCAGCGCAGGGTGTTGATCTTTCCGAGGCGCAACTGCGTGACGGGTTGTCTCGTCTGGCCGCCCTTCTTGCCCTTGATGTTCCGAAAAACGCCCGCTGGGTGCTCGTGAGCAGCGAGCGCGGGCGCTTCGGCATCTTCAGTCAGGAGGAAGACGTCTTGAACACCGAGGGCAACGCCTTTCTTTTTGATGAGAAGCCCGGTGTGGAGGCCCGCGTCATGGTGATGTATGACGGCGGCATTTACCCCGTCAAAGCCATGCAGGACGGCGGCGACGAGGATGCGCGGCAGATGCAGCGCGAGTTCCGCGCCACCTGGAAAAACGCCGACGCTGCCAAGGACGCCGCCACCGCCGCCGAATGGCTCCAAAAAGAGGCGAAAAAAGCTGGCGCGATGCAAGGGCTTCTCAGTGGGAGCGATCCATTCGGTCGTGGTGATGAAGCTGGCGCCCAATTCGCCGCCAGCCAGCAAAGCGCCCTCCTTTGGGCCGCCATGCTACTCCACACCGGTCAGGACGCATCCGCGCTGTCCCTCGCCACCGCCGCGCTCGCCGGCACGGATGAAGCGGCGCGCAAACAAGTGCTGGACGCCTTTTTCAACCGCCTGGGCGATCAAGCCTACGGCAAGATCATGCAGGACTTCGCCAAGCACCGCGACTGGGCCAAACTCAGCACCGCGCTCGACGAACTCGTGAAGAAATTTCCCCTCGGCTGGCAGAGGCGCGATGCCGTGCGCGTCTTCCACCATCACGCCACTGAACGCGCCAAGCTTCCCGCCGCGCCGCCGTTGAAAACGAAGGGAACTTTAAGCGCCGACGATCAGAAGACACTCCTCGACTGGCTCAAAGAGCTCGAGGCCGGAAATCAATCCCCCTTCCACATCTGGACGCTTCCTCCGCTCGTCCTAGAAGAAGACGTCGAATCACGAAGCAACGAGATGGAGACCGCCTTCCCGCGCTCCGTCGGCCTCGCCGCCGTGCCGCTGCTCGCCGCGTTGCTCGCCGATGACACGCTCACGCTCGTTGGTCTTGATGGGCGTGGCGGCGGTTTTCAGCAGCATTTCTTTGGCGGCGGCCAGGATAAGACTGAGCGCCTCCGCAACAGCTACCAAAGTCTGCAGAAGCCTCCCACACGCGCCCACCTCGCCTGGAGTGTGCTTGAGCGCGTGCTGCCGCAGGATTTGCGCCGTTCCGACCTCGCCGATTTTGCCGAGGCCATTCCCGACATTCTCGCTTGGCACGCCAGCGTAAAAGACGCCGCGCCCGCAGATCTCGCCCTCGCCTACATCGAGTCCGGCCAGAATGACGAGACCGTCCTCGCCCACGCCATCGCCACCGATGATCCGAAAAAACTCGTCCGCCTCGAAGGCGCGATGCTCGAAGGCGTGAACATCTGGGATCTCAACGGCCTGGAGCCCTTCGTCACCAAGCTCGGCCCTCAACGCGGCCCGTCCTTCCTCACCAAAGTCCGTCAGAAACTCGAAGGCGACCTCTCCCGCTATCAAAACGACGCGAGCCAGCAGGAACGCCAGCGCAAGCAGATGGAAAGCGCCTTGAAACGCCTCGAAGCCGCCGCCAAAGGCGAAAAGAAAACGCCGGACCTGAAGGCGCTGCTCGCCGTGTTCGCCGCGTTCGATCCAGAGGCGGAGGACGCGGATCAGGTCGCGATTCGCGAGGCCTACGAGGATTTTCCGAAGGCCACAAAGAAACTCAGCGCCCCTGCCCGGGTGGAGACCGTGGTGAACGCGCTACCGGATTTTAAATCACCCAAGTTCGCCGCACGGATGCTCAGCTTTGCCTTTCAGGGAGACGGGGGAAAATCATTGGAGATCACGCCGGAGGAGCGTCAGCCGTTGCTGGAGGCCACCAAGACTTCCTGGAAGCGACTGCTTGAAGCTGGCAACGGGGAGGAGGATCAGGACGAGCGTGACGGCATGCTCATGCGTGTCGTTGGCCACCTGGAGGAAATCACGCAAGGTGAGGTCAATTTTCGCGCACTCAATCAGTTCGCCACGCTCGGTGTGCGCGGCACCCAGGTGCTGCGTGAGCGTGGCACGGCATTGCTGGCCGGCCAGAAGCCTGCGGCCCTGCCGGATCCTGCCGCAATCAAACCGGAGCAGCGCCAGCAGCTTCTCGCCGAGTGGGGTGGCAAATCGAGTGAGGAAATCACCCGTGGCCTCGCCACGCTCGAAATCGACAAGGTGCTCGCCTTGAACGAGATAGTCCAGCGCGGCACCGATCTGCCGGAGCGGTTCAAGACTCACATCACTCTCATTCAAGAGGTGCGGCTCGAAAAAGTGACTGACGCCGCCCCCTGGCAGGCATGGAAGGGAAAACCTCTCGACCAGGCAAGCGTGACAGCCTTGGCACAGCAGTTGTCCGCGTACACGGGCACCGGCATGCTCACCGTGCATGCGCGGCGCTCCGCGCCTCTCTTTGGCTTCACCCTTGTCGTCTCCGAGGCAACACAGCCAGGCTCCGGCTGGCAGACCCACTACCTGCGCAATTTCGTGAACTCGCTGGACGAAGATCTGCCCAAGACGACGAAACGTCTTTCCGTCGGCTTTTTTCAGCAGGAGCGCTTGCAGGAAAACTGGAGCTGGTTTGATGCGCCAGTGACAGAGGAGCCCAAGGACGCACAGAACCAGGGTGACACTCCTGAGCGGCTCAAGGAAATGAACCAGCAGGCCGTCAAGAGCTGGCAAAAAGTGTTCAGCACGCTCGCCGGGGGCAAAACCGCCCACACCATCCTGTTCTTCGTCAGCGCACCCCCAGCCATGCTTCAATCCAAAGAGTAAGCACCTCCAGTCGTCATTCATCCACTCAACCATCCACTCATTCCATGCCACCACCCGTACCACAACCTTCCTGGGAGCACGTGCTCAAGCAGGCCGCTCGCATTCGTGAAGAAACCGCCCGTGTCATCGTGGGGCAGAATGCTGTCGTTGAGCAGATGCTCACCGCGCTGCTTTGTCGCGGCCACTGTCTTCTCGTCGGCGTTCCCGGTCTGGCGAAGACGCTGCTCGTTTCGACCTTGGGCAAGATCCTCGGCCTCAAATTCCAGCGCATTCAGTTCACGCCTGATTTGATGCCCACGGACATCCTTGGCAGCGAGGTGCTTCAAGAAACACCTGGCGGCGGACGCAGCTTCAACTTCGTGCCCGGCCCCATCTTCGCGAATCTCATCCTGGCCGACGAAATCAACCGCACGCCGCCCAAAACACAGGCCGCCTTGCTCGAAGCGATGCAGGAGCACCAAGTCACCGTGAATGGCAAGACCATGCACCTGCCCGAGCCCTTCTTCGTGCTCGCCACGCAGAACCCCATCGAGCAGGNNGCCGGAAGCCCAGCTCGACCGCTTCTTCTTCGAGATCCGCCTCGATTATCCCTCCATGGCGGAGGAGACGGAAGTTCTCGCCCGCACGACCGGCAAAACCGCAGCGAGCGCCGAGGCCGTGCTCGATGCCGCCAGCCTGCTCGCCCTTCAAGAAGCCGTTGTCGAGGTTCCTGTGCCGGATCACGTCACGCAGGCCATTTTGCAGCTCACTCATCGCTCACGGCCAGCCGGAGAACTCGCGGACGACTTCGTCAAAAACTACGTCGCCTGGGGAGCCGGTCCTCGCGCCTCGCAGTCCCTCGTTCGCGCTGCCCGCGCCCTCGCCCTGCTGCGTGGCCAGGCCGCCGCGTCCATTGAGGAAGTCAAAGCCGTCGCCGCACCGGTGCTGCGTCATCGCATTCTTCCCAACTACAACGCCACCGGCGACAACATCACCGTCGAGCAGATCATCAATCATCTTCTCGCGAAGATTTGATTTCAAATCACGATGCCCGCCACCTTCAAGCACCTCAAGCCTGAGGACGTCAGGAAGCTCAAGAACTATGAGCTTTCCGCGCGTCTCATGGTCGAGGGCTGGCTCAGTGGGAGGCATCGCTCGCGTCAGCGCGGCTCCAGCATTGAGTTCCATGAGTATCGTGGCTACACCCCGGGAGATGATCCTAAACTGGTTGATTGGCGCGTCTTTGCGCGCACGGATCGCGTCTTTTTGAAGACCTTCGAGCAGGAGACGAACATGGAGATGCATCTCTTCGTCGATAGCAGCGCCAGCATGGGCTTCCCTCTCAGTGATGGCGTCACGAAGCTCGATCACGCCTCGTTTTTCGCCGCATGCATGGCGTGGCTCGTCGTGCGGCAGACGGACAAGGTCAGCCTGCATCTGTTTGATGACCGCATCCGCACCTCGCTGCCGCTCGGCAGCACGCGCACGCATCTGCATCAGTGCCTCAATGCGCTGGAGAACAACAAGCCGGGCAACAAAACCTCGCTCGCGGCCGCATTGGAGCGCTCGCTGCCCGTTTTGAACCGTCGCGGCACGCTCGTCATCCTCAGCGATTTCTACGAAGACCCTGCGGCGGTTTTCAAGGCGCTCAATCCCTACATTCATCGCGGTTTTCGCATTCACTTGTTTCAAGTGCTCACGCCGATGGAACTCGATCTCGGCGAAGTTGGCCTCGCGCGTTTCACGGATCTCGAAACCGGCGAAAAACTAACCATTCACAGCCAGCAAGTGCGCGAGAGCTACCGCGAGGCCGTGCGCCAGCGCATTCAAACGCTCCGTAGTCTCGCTGTCAGCCGCCGTGTTGATTGGATGCTCGCCCGCACGGATGAAAGCTACTTCGCTCTCCTCGACCGACTCACGCAATGACCTTTTCGCTGCTCAACGCCTCGCTGCTTGCTTTCACGGCTCTCATCGCCGTGCCGGTGCTGGCGCATTTGTTTGCGAAGGCGCGGCCGCGTGAGTTTCTATTTCCGTCGCTGCAATGGCTGCGGCAGGTCGAGCGCAAAACGACCAATCTGCGCAAGCCGAAGGACTGGCTGCTGCTCCTGCTACGAACTCTCGCGGTGGCGGCCATCGTGGCCGCGTTTTTGCAGCCGCTGCTCTTCAGCGGCGCGCAGCTCACCGCCGCGAACGCGCGGAAAACGCTCGTGCTCGTCGTGGACCGCTCCGCGTCGATGGGTTTTGTCGAGCAGGGGCAGTCGCGCTTCGTCCGTGCCACCGCGCAGGCGGAGGACATCCTGAAAGGCGCGGGATCGCAGACGCTCGCCAACATCGTGTGGCTCGATGCCGTGCCTGATCCCGAGTTTCCCGACCCGGCCGTCAATGTGAACGCCTTGCGCGATTCGCTGCGCCGTGCGCAGGTCACTCAGGAACCTGGCGAGGTGAGCGAGTCTGTGCGCATCGCGCTGGAGCAGCTCGGACGCGGAGAGGGTGCGAAGGAACTCTATGTCATCAGCGATTTCCAAAGCAGCGCGTGGAAAAACGTCACGCTGAGCATTCCACCGAATGTGAAACTGCTCACGCTGCCCGTCGCCACCACCGAGGCATCAAACGCCGCGCTCACCAGCCTCGTGGTGCAGCCGGAGCGGCCGGTGAGCGGCACAGAGGCACGCGTGTTGTGCCGCGTGCGTAATTTTTCCGCCGCAGAGGCCAAAACGACGGTGCAGCTCGCCTTTGCCGAGACACGCCAGTCACGCGGCATCACGCTGCCGCCGTGGGGAGAGGGCGTGGCCGAGTTTCGCGTGCCCTGCGGTGCCGCTTGCTTGCAAAGTCTCGCCGCGTCGCTGCCGGAGGATGCGTTTCCTGCGGACGACCGCCGTTTTGCCTCCATCGAGATTCGCGAAAACTGGCGTGTCGTCAGCGAAGGGCCGCCGCAAGACGCCTCGCTCCTGCTGTGGCAGCGCGCGCTCGCTTCCTTCGGCTGGCTCGACCTGAAAAGCACCGCGCCTGATCCTGAGGTGCGCCTCGCCGTGCATGCCGCGCCAGATCGCGCCGCCGAGCTGCGCAGTGCCGCCGAACGCGGGGCCACCGTGATCTGCCAGCCTGGTGAAGACTGGAGCGGCAGCGCGTGGATGGCGTTTTGGAACGCGGGTTCGAAAGACGCGGCGTTGCGAGCCGAGCAGCTCAACCGCGACAAGGACAAGCCGTGGACGATGCAGACCGCGCAGGAGGATCATTCGCTGTGGCAGGTGTTTCGCAGCGGCGAGTTTGGCGATCCTGCCGCTGGCAACCTGTGGAGGCGTCTCCACCTCAAGCTCGCGGACGATCAAATCCTGCTGCGCTATGCGGATGGGGTGCCCGCGCTCGCCGTGCAACGCGCGGGCAAGGGCTGGCTGCTGCTTTGGAACATCGAGCTCGATGAAACGATGAGCGACCGCGTGCAGCAGTCGTCCTTTTTGGTGCTGCTCGGCGAACTGCTCCTGCATCACGGCGAATCAGGCGTCTCCACGGCGCTGCGGCAGTTCATCCCGCCGCAAACCTTGTTCTGGCAGCCCGGCGTGCCGCTCGCCGTCGATCAGGTGCGTTTGAATGACGACGCGGGTCGTGAACTCGCCGCCCTGCACGATGCCGCGCAGTCACCGCCGGTGTTTCGTGCGCGCGAGATGCTTCCACCCGGCAATTACCGCTGGATGCTCGACGGCCAGGCCGCCGAGCGCGCCAGTGTGAATTTCCCCGCCGATGCGGAAAGCGATCTGCGCACGCTTGATCCCGCAAGCCTCGGCATTGGCAAATCACTCACCTTGAGCGCCGCCGCCGCCCTCGCAGCGCAGCGTGACGGCCTGCCGCTCTGGCCCTGGTGCGTCGCCATCGCAGTGCTGGCACTCCTCCTTGAAAGCCTCCTCGCCCGCTCGGCTATTCGCATGCAAACCACATGAAGATCTTCGAGCCGCCAACATCACCCGTGACTCGTTTTTGCCGCAGAGGGGCAAAGGTGCGGAGGAGGCAGAGTCATTTCAAATCTTTGCGTCCTCTGCCTCTCTGCTCCTCTGCGGCTAATCCGAACGTCCCATGACCTTCTCCCCTGCACTACCTCATCCCTGGCCTTGGATCGTCCTCGTGGCGCTTCCTGTACTGGGGCTTTGGCTGGCCTGGCGGGCGAGTTTCACGCTCAGCACCGGCAAACGGGTGCTCTTCATGCTTGTGCGCGGTTTGGTCTTCCTCGCGCTTGCCGTGGTGCTGCTCAATCCGGGCGAATGGAAGGAGCCGGAGCATCAGGAGGAGAAAATCCACGCGGTGATGCTCGACCGCAGCGCCTCCATGGCCGTGCGCGATGCGGGCGAGGCAACACGCTGGTCCGACGGTCTCTCGGTGGCGCAAACAATCGCGAAACAAGGGGGCGAGAAGGTGAAGGCATTCACCTTCAGCGACGCGCTTGAGGGCGATGCTCTCGCCGCAGGTCTCAAACCCGAGGGTCAGGCCAGCGCAGTCATCCACAGCGGCATCGGTCTTTTCAGCGGTGCCTCCGGTCTGGGGCGGAAGCTCGCCAGCATCACGATCATCAGCGACGGTCGTCAAACACGCGAAGATGCCGCCGCCGAGTTGATCCTGCGCGCGCGTGCGGCGCAAGTGCCGCTGCATGTCGTGCCGCTGGGGGGGGATTGGGGCGGGCGTGACCTCATTGTGCGTGCGACGCGTCGTCTGGTCATGGCTTTGCCGGGAAAACCGGTCGCGGTGGTGGTCAGCGTGGAGAATCGCGGCCTAGGACTCATCAAGCCGCGCGTGCAGCTCGTCGATGCCGCAGGAAAAACACACGCGGAGCGTGATGTCGAACTCGACAGCGGGATGAAGAAGTCCGTGCTCATTGAGGTGCCAAAACTCGCCGGTGGCGACTACCGCGTGATCTGCGCCACGCAGGAGGGCGAGGACATCACACGCAACAACGAGGACCGCCTCCGTGTGCAGGAGCTGACCAGCCGCACGCGTGTTTTCATCGCCGAGGGCGCGCCGTATTGGGATAGCAAATTCCTCGCGCAACTGCTGCGTGAGCAGGGCTTCATGGACGTGCGTGCGATCTACCGCCTCAATGACGAGCGCTACTTCCGCGTCGATGCCGGCACCAGCGAGCCGGTGGTCAGCGGCGAATCGACCTTTCCTGAGACGGCGGAAGATTTCGCCAAGCTCGATTTGATCGTGCTCGGCAAGGGCGCGGAAGGTTTCCTCGACGCGAAACGCATCGAGGCGCTGAAGAGCTTCGTGCGCGACAACGGTGGCGCGCTGCTGCTCGCTCGCGGCAAGTCCTACGCGGGCAAACTGCCCGGGTTCGAGCCGCTGGAGCCGGTGGAGTGGGGCGTGGCACTCGAAGGCGACTTCCGCTTTGAACCCGGCAGCGTGGGCGAGGCCGCTGGCTTGTTCGGACAAGCTCTGCCTGAGGCGCAGGACCCGCTCTGGCGTCAATTGCCGCCGCTGCGCGATGTGGCGACGATTGCGAAGCTGAAACCCTTCACCCAGGTCATGGCGATGGGCGTGAAGCCCGCTGTCGGTCGCGAGGAACGCATCCCGTTGCTCGCTGCCAAGCATTTTGTTCGCGGCGTCGTGGTCGCCTTGAACGCCGACGGCCTGTGGAAGTGGGACTTCGATCCGCAGGCGCGAAAACTTGGCAACATGTACGAGGAGTTCTGGACGCAGCTTTTGCAATGGACCGCGAGTTACGCCGAATTTTTACCCGGACAGGAGCTGTCGCTACGCTTGAGCGAATCAAACGCGAAGCTCGGCCGTGGTGTGCGGGCCAGCATCGGCTGGCGCGGCGGCAAGGATGTGCCACAACCAAAGGTTCGCGTGTTTCACGATGGCAAACCGCTGCCTGACATCATCGCCAGCGAGGCGGAGAGCGATACGGAAGGCCGCCGCTCATGGACCGCGCTGCTTCAGCCGGAAAATCCCGGCACCTATCGCGTCCAGGTCTTTAATGGAGACAAACCCGGTCCGGAGGCTGTCTTGAACGTCCTCGCGCCGCCTACCGAGCAAGAATCGCTCGCGGCTGATCCTGAGTTTCTGCGTGAGCTGGCTGATGCCACCGGCGGCAGAGTGTGGCAGCCCGCGCAGGCGGCTGAACTTGCGAAGCACCTGCTCACACCTCCGCCAGATCACGCGAAGGAGCGTGAAAAGGCCATCTGGCATCCGCTCTGGCCGCAGTGGTGGCTGCTCACGCCTCTCATTCTTCTCCTCGCCCTCGAATGGTGGTCCCGCCGTCGTCTGGGGCTGCTCTAAAACGTTCGCTTCTTCTCAACGCATGTCCTCACCTCACACACAGCACCCCACGGATTGATGGATGAATGGATGACTGGATTGATGCCAGAACTCCCAAACCTCCCCACGCCTCATGCAATCATCCATCAATCCACACATCCACCCAACCCGGCCTGCAGCGCGGATGAATGGATGGTTGGATTGATGCCAGAACTCCCGAAGCACCGCATGCCTCAAGCACTCATCCAACCATCCATTCATCCACCACTCCACTTCCCCCTCTCCCTCATGAACGCGTTCTTCTCAGCCCTGTCCCGCTTCACCGCCCGGTGGCGCATGGGTTTGTTCGTGGTGGCGGTGGTGGGGACGGTGGCGCTCGGCTGGCTGGCTTTGATGCTGGCGGGCTTGTTTGATTTTGTGGCGCCGTAGAGTGACTCGGTTCGTCCGGTGGTGTTCATGGCTTGGTGCTGCGNNGTGCTGGTGCTGGTGGCGCTGGGTTCCTTGCTGCCGCTGGCACGGTTTGGACGCAAACAAGCCGCCGCGCATGCGGACGAGACGCTTTCCGAACGACGTCCGGTGACGACCGCGCTCGAAGTTTCCACGCAGCAGACCGAGATGACGCCGCTGCGGCAGTTTTTGACGGACAAGGCGCTGTGGGAAGGCGGGCGCGCGCTTCAATCACTGCCGCCTTCGGCCACGCTGCCGTGGCGGAGCATTCGGAAGGCGCTCTGGATGGCCGGGGCGGTGCTGGTGATGTCCATCGGCCTGTGCGTGGCGAATTTCGACGTGGTGAAGACGATCACGGCCCGCCTGCTGCATCCGCATGAGGACATTCCGCCCTACAGCCCGCTGAAGTTTGCCGTTTCGCCATCCAACCCGAAGGTTGTGTATGGTTCCGATGCCGAGGTGGAGGTGAGCATCACCGGCGGCGCGGTGCCGGAGGGCGTGGTGCTGCTCACACGCGAGGATGAAAACGCGCCCGTGGCGCAATCCGGCGCGTTTGCGATGGGCGGCGGCCGTTTCGGCCAGCGCCTGCAGCGCGTGACGCAGCCGGTGCAGATCGCCTTCGCGGCGGGCAGCGCGCGCAGCCCGTGGATCACGGTGGATGTGATGCGGCAGCCGCGTGTCGAGGCGGTGATGCTGAAAATCATTCCGCCCACGTATTCAAAGAGGCCGACGCGTGAGTTTGCGCTCGGCACATCGGATTTGGTGGCGCTGGCGGGTTCGGAGGTCGAGGCGCGCATCAGCAGCAATCGTCCGCTGAGCGGCGGCGAGGTGACTTTGACGCCACCGCGCAGCTTGAGCCGCGAAAAGCCCGAAATCGTGGTCGGACGCGCGAATGGCGGGAAAGAGGTGACGCTGCGCTGGAGGGTGAAGTGGCCTTGTTTGGTGCGTCTCGATCTCAAAGACATCACCGGCGCTGGTTCGGCGTCTCCCGTCGAACTGGAGCAAAAACTGCTGCCGGACAATCCGCCCCTCGTCGCGCTCGAATCACCTGCGGGAGTCACGCTGGCCACGCCGGAGAGCGAGGTGCCGCTCAAGGTCGAAGTCGAGGACGATCTCGGCCTCGCGCGGATTGATCTGGTGCGCAAGCTCAGCGGTTTTCGTGATCGTGGCCGTCGGCTGACCGAGGACGCGGCGGACCAGGCCTTTGCGCTCGATGAAAAGCTGCAAATGAAGTCGCTCGGAGTCGCGCCGGGGCAGACGCTGGAGCTTTACGCCGAGGCGCATGATCACAATCCCTCGCTCATGGGCATCTCCAGTTCATCCGTGGGGCGCATCCAGATCATCAGCACGGAGGATTACGCGAATCTGATGCGGGCGCGCACCACGATGAAGGAATTCCAGGCGCGCTTCAGCGCCTTGAACCAGGCGGTGGAAAAGGTGCGCGAGGCATTGAGCGCGGAAGATCGTGCGGCGGCGCAAAAAGCCATGCAGGAGGCGCAGGAACTCGCCGAGGCGCTGGCGAAGGATTTTCAAGCATTCGACGCCGAGAAGCTCGTGGCGCAGGAGGCTGAAAAGATCGCCAAGATGATGGAGGAGATGCAGAAGCGGCTTGAAAGCGGCTCGAAGGAAGAGATGCAGAAGATGCTGGCCGAGATCGGTGAGGCGGCGAAGCGCACGCAGGAGTTGAAGGAAAAAGGAAAGCACCTTGCCGAGATCGGTCGCGTGCTGGAGATGGCGGCGGAGTTCAAGGCGATGCACGCGCGGCAGCAGCGGCTCACCAAGCAGCTCGAGGAACTCTCGCATGAGATCATGCTGGGCGACATGCGGAACGCGGCGAAGCTCGACGGCCTCGCCAAGCAGCAGCAGACCGTTTTGGACCGCTGGAAGGAATGGTTGCCCGAACTGAAGGCTGCCGCCGAGGACTTGCCCGCCAGCGAGGGCGATTTGAAGAAAGAAGCGCTCGATTTCGCCAACGCGGCTGAGAACGCGGGCATCCAGCGCAGCATGGAGACGGCCATGCAGCAGGCGAAGAAGGACAACACGCCCAACACCTTCGTGAACTCGCAGCTCGCGCTCGTGGGCATGGACACGCTCATGAACAGCGGCAACAAGCTGTGCCAGAGCTGCAAAGACGGCGGCATCCACTTCATGACGCAGGAGGGGCTGAGCGAGACGCTGGCCCAGATGCTCGCAGGCATGTGCAAGAAGCGCGGCGTGGGCAAAAATCCAGGTGAAAACCCCGAGGGCAGCGGTGGTGGCGAGGGCGATGCCAGCGACGGCTACAGCACCGAGGGCGATCCGCTCATGAACGCGCCTGTTTATGGCCCTGATCGCATGGCCTTCGGCGGCGAGGGAGACCTGAGCGGCAAAACCGCCTCACGCGGCCAAAGCGGCACGGGCAAGCCGATGGTGACGCCGGAGAACGCGAACACGATCAGCGCCGAAACCACGCGCGTCAGCGCCAAACGCCAGATCAGCCTGCGCGATGTGCCGGAGCGTTACCGCGAGGCGGTGAGGAGATTTTACGGAGAAGACGAAGTCATCGAAACCACGCAATCGCAGGAGGCAAGACCATGAAAAATGACGAAACCCGAATGACGAATGACGAAGGAATGACGAAGCACGAATGTCGAATGAGATGGCCGCGGCGCATTGCTTCGGGCTTGGGACTTCGGGCTTCATTCGTCATTCTGATTTCGTCATTCGTCATTTTTCTCCAGCCGCTTGCTGCCAAGGAAGGCGCGATTCAATGCGGCATGCTGATCTACGCGGGCACCAAGACCTCGCGCTGCTTCAGCGACGAGTTTCTCAGCACGGTACAGCAGAAGACGAGCATCGCCACGGAGCGGCGCTTCAAGTTTGTGAAGATGGGCACGGATGATCTGTTCGCTTTTCCGTTCGTGGTGATGACGGGGGAAGGGGACTTCACCCTGAGCCAGCGCGAGCGCGAGAATTTGAAGAAGTATCTGAGCAACGGCGGCTTTCTGCTGGCCAGCGCCGGCTGCTCAAACAAGGACTGGGACAACGCCTTCCGCCGTGAGATGAAGAAGGTGATGGCGGAGAATCCGGTGAAGAGCATCGCCAGCACGCACCCGCTGTTCCGCACGGTGTTCCAGCTCGACAAGATGAAGCTCTCGAAGTCCAGCGGCGAGGCGAAGCTCGAAGGCGTGGAGCACAACGGCCGTCTCGTGGTCGTGTACTCCGGCCAGGGGCTCAACAACACCGCCAACACGAGCGGCTGCTGCTGCTGCGGTGG
>DNXB01000605.1 GCA_003506995.1 Verrucomicrobiales bacterium | reverse complement strand
GGCGGCACCATGCGCCTGGGAGCCTGGGTCACTGATCTCGTGCCCGGAAGCAAGGCTTACAGCCTCTACCAAAGCGCCACGATCACGGAGCGCCACCGCCACCGTTTCGAGTTCAATTCCGATTACAAGGAGCTGATGGAAAGCAAAGGCATGCTCATCTCCGGCACCTCGCCGAAGGGTGATCTGGCCGAGATCATCGAGCTGCCCGACCATCCCTACTTCGTCGCCTGCCAGTTCCATCCCGAGTTCCTCAGCAAGCCGAACAACCCGCACCCGCTCTTCCACGGCTTCGTCAAAGCCGCCATGCAGCACCAGGCGGTGGCTGATCCGGTGTGCTGAGTTTGATGGTGCGCTTAAATTTGGCACAAAGAGGTGGATTGACCGCCCCTGGAGAGGTCTTGTAGTCTGCCCGCGAAATCAGTCCTCTCAAAATCATGCGCACCTCCAATCCAACCCTCAGCGACCACGTCTTCGAACGCTCCCGCACCGGCGATGCCGCCGACGGCGTGATGACCATCAACGGCACCGTGCTCAAAACGGCCATCCTCACCTTGCTGCTCGTCACCGCCGCCAGTTGGAGCTGGGGCCAGGTCTCGGTGGTGAATCCGCCGTCCTGGTTCGGCAGCGCTTTGAAATTCGGCTGGCTGGTGCCCTTTGGCATGGCGCTGATCATCACCTTCAAGCCGACGACCGCCCCGCTGCTGGCCCCGCTCTATGCCATCACCAAAGGTGTCGTCGTCGGCGTCATCTCCGCGCTGTTTGAGGCCGGCTTCCACGGCATCGTGCTCACCGCCGTGCTGCTGACCTGCGGCATTCTCTTCGCCCTCCTCGCCGCGTATGCGACGGGCATCATCAAGGTCACGGAGAACTTCAAGCTCGGCATCTTCGCCGCCACAGGCGGCATCGTGATCTTCTACCTCGCCACCTGGGTGCTGAGCCTGTTTGGCATTCAGATTCCCGGCCTGTTTGGCAACGGCTGGGTCGGCATCGCCTTCTCCGGCTTCGTCGTCGTCATCGCCGCGCTCAATCTCGTGCTCGACTTCGACTTCATCGAAAACGGCTGCGCCGCCGGCGCGCCGAAGCACATGGAATGGTATNNCGTCTGGCTCTATCTCGAAATCCTCCGCCTGCTGGCCAAGCTGCGCAGCCGTGACTGACCCCTCGTCGTATCTATCTCCATCCAACCTTTTCCACACCATGAAATCTTCCCTGCTTCTCCCCCTTTTACTCGCCAGCGCCGCGCTGCTTCAGGCCAATCCTGAGGTGGCCACCGTCATCGACCAGGAATACGGCGCCGCCACCGCCGCGGGCATCATCCTGCTGCAATCCGCCCCCAGCGCCGCCGATCCTGACCAATGGTCCGTCTATGCGCGAGATCCCTTCCGTGAGGGCGAGCTGGTGCGCGCCGTGCTGACCGTCCAAAACAACAGTTGGGCGCCCAAGGCGAATGGCGCCGGCTCCAAAATCCTCAACCGCGTCCCGCAGTTGCCCATCGCCTTCAACCGCGTGCTCTATCGCACCTCCGACGCCCGCAAGATCGCCCAGCAGCAGGCCATGCTCGCGAAGACGAACTTCGTCACCGTGCAGTATCAGCTCGCCGCCAACGCCAGCGGCGCCCCAGAGTGGGGGCTCGCGCTGCAAGACACCGCAGGCGCGGAAATCGGCTTCATCGTCATCTCCGCAGAAACCGGCGCGGTCATTCATCAGCAATGGAGCAACAGCCTGAGCAATGTCTCCCCTGGCGCTCCTCCGCCCGGCTCCAAAGGCGAACGCGCCGCCGAGGATGTCAGACGCGGCGCCCGCCGCGCCTGGGAATGGACCGGCGACACCGGTCTTGAAGTCGGCCGCTTCTTCAAGCGTCTGTTCAAGAGCGAGTAAGGTGGTTGAACTCCCACCACTCTTCCCCACAAAAACGACGGACCTGTGTCCGTCGTTTTTTTATTCCCTCCGCAGCGACTCGGTGAGCTTCCCGCGCACGGCAGTCACTACCGCTTGAGCCATATCACGAGCACCGCCCACTTGGCTATTGAGCCTGCTGACTCGCCGCCAATGCAGGTTCGACATTGCCGCCCGGTGTTTCTTTGCTTCCGGGAGCGTGAAAAGCCTTTTTGATCGGCAAAGAAAACTGCTTCGTGTTCTCACCATGCACATGAACAGCACGATCCGGGCGCTGATCTCGATCTCTGGGAGTCGTTCCCAGGCCGAACGTTGACCAAAGGGTTGTTTTTTGACAACGAACGGCTCAAATTCACGGATGGCATAACAATCTTATGAGCAGCTTCCTTTCAGACACAGTTAAAGACTGCAAGTCGCTACTGCGCCGCCACGGCCCCACATTCATGCTTCGTGGCGAGGGCATCGGAGGTTCCGGTTCCGAACGCAAGGCCCGCAGCGACGGCCGAAAGGCCCGTGCTGGGCGGGTTCTGCCCCCTGCCGAGAAACTGGAGATCAAGCGCCCCTACCAACGCATCAAACTGGCAGGAAGGAAAAGGAAGGCATGAGAACCTTCTGGCCCCGATCCCCGGCTCCCGGAAACATAGGTGACATCCTCACCCCTTGGATGATGCGGCAGGACGGGGTTGAACCCACCCATGTCAGCCAAAATGAGTCCGGCAAGATTCTAGGAATCGGCTCCATCCTGCGCTTCGCCAAGCCGGGAGATCAGGTCTGGACAAGCGGCATCATGCGCAAGGGCGACCCTATCAACCCCAAAGCCTGTTTCTGTGCCCTACGCGGCCCCCTTAGCCTTGAGAAAGCCAAGGCATCCCACCGCGCCAAAATTCCTCTTGGAGACGGTGCCCTGTGCCTTCCTCGCTACTACAATCCGGCAGTAAATCCCATTTACCCCCTTGGAGTGGTCCCCCATTACATTGATCTGCCCCATCGGCACGAATGGCCGGTCTATTGGCAAGATGCGCTGCTCATTTCCCCGCTCACAAAGGACGTGGAGAGCTTCGTTGACCTGATTGTGTCCTGCGAGCGCATCGAGTCCTCATCCCTGCACGGCTGCATCATTGCCGAGGCCTACGGGATTCCGTGGACATGGGTAAAGGTTGGAAGCCGCCTGAGCGGCGACGACT
>DNXB01000070.1 GCA_003506995.1 Verrucomicrobiales bacterium | reverse complement strand
CCTGTAACCTTTGGCGGCCATTCCGGAGGTAGGGGATCAAGCGGTGCTCATACCGCGATGAATCATCCCACATCATCCTATGAAAACGCAGCCGTTATTCTCATGGTCACGTCCGTCCGCCGCCGCATGTTTCATTCTGGCATTGGTGAGTTGTTGCTCGTCTGAAAACACCCGCAAAGCAGCGGCGGCCTCCCAGGCCGGACATCCCATGTTGAGCCTGCATGCAGGCAAAGTGAGCCGAAGCCTTTTGATCTCCGATGCGGAGTTGCAGAATGGAAGCTGCAAGCGCGGAAAACCTGAGCATGTCTCGGTGTTCAACGGGACAGTGATGATCGCCATGTCGATGCCGCTTATGGAGGACGGGGCCGGGCACCAGGTGTACCTGATGTTTTTGCTAGCTGACATCCCCGCCTGACCAAATTATCGCCATCTTACAAAAAGACAGATTTCCAATTCGTAATTATATCACCTGACCTTCGCGTTACCTGTTTTCTGTCAATCACCACCTCCCGCTCCCTTCTTGTTGTGTGTAACCCTGGGGGGGGTAAATTCGGATTACACCGGAACGAACGTCTAACCCCTTCGCGTCATGAAAACCACCCTGCCTCAAACCATCGCTACCATTGTTGTGTTCCTAACCGGCCTGTTATTAAGCGAGTCTCCAGCCTTGGCCGATGATCTCGCGGTTCTGAAGGCCAATGCAAGCAAGGGCGATGCGCCAGCCCAAACCATCTTGGGCAGCATTTACAGCAACGGCCGGGATGATGTAGATCGCGACGAGAAGGAAGGACTTAAATGGGCACGCTTGGCGGCGAATCAAGGCTACGCGCCGGCCCATTGGCTAATGGGGGATCTCTACGCAGAAGGCATCGGCGTTGAAAAGGACGAGAAGGAGGCGGTGAAATGGTATCGCAAGGCTGCGGATCAAGGTCTGGCGGTCACACAGTATAACCTCGGAGTTTGCTATTTGGCCGGTCAAGGCGTCGGCCAGGATGAGGCCAAAGCGGCACAATGGTTTCGCAAAGCGGCGGATCAGGAACATGCCACAGCGCAGAGCAATCTGGGTTTTTGTTTCCTCAATGGCCAGGGCGTCGGCAAAGATGAAGTCGAGGCCGTGAAGTGGTTTCGCAAGGCGGCAAAGAACGGTTCGGAACAGGCGCAGCTCAATCTGGCGATCTGCCACTTCAATGGCCTGGGCCTGGGCAAGGATATGGTGTTAGCCCATGCATGGGCCAGCCTCGCCGAAGATGGCGAGGAAGAAGTTGCCAACCATGCCCGCGAATTGCGATCCCAACTTGAATCAGCAATGTCCGCCGCACAGATCGTTGATTCAGCCAAACTGATAAAAGAATTGATGGCGGAAACAGACCCGTACTCGGCGCCAATGAAGTCGCAGGATCGAGAGTCATCTAGCCCGGCAACGCCCAGCAGGGCCGGAGATGCGGCTGGGCAAGCAGTGAAAATGGTGAAGTCTCTCGAGTTTGACGACGGAGGCACGGGCGTGGATGCTTCCCTCATTCGCGGGAAAATGTTAATCCGGGAAGGCGGCCCGTTCAGCGATGACATGATCGAGATCGACATCAAGCGCATCCAATCGACCGGACTGACGCAAGAACTCGACATTCGTGCGCAGGACGTTGCCGGAGGCGTGAATGTGACCGTCAAAGTCATCGGGAGCGGAGACATTAGCGACATCGATTTCATGGGTAACACGGTGATGAGCAATGAAGACCTGCAGAAAAAGATCGAGGTGAAAGCGGGAGATCCTGTAGACGACACCAAACTCGCGGCCGCACAGCGCAAAATCGCGGATGCGTACGAAAAAAGGGGCTGCTCCGACGTGCTAGTGAGCTACAACATTGTCCCATCTGAGCTCGGGGGCCTCTCCATTGTGATATTCCAAATCGATGAAGGTGCTCTCACGCATGACATCCGTTTTGAAGGGAACACCGCCATCAGCTCGAACAGGCTGCGTGGCATGGTCAAGACCAGGGAGCAAGGCAAGATCAGCAACGAGGATCTGCAAACAGACATCAAGCTCATTGAGCGGGCCTTTCAGGATGAGGGCTACACGTATGCCAAGGTGACCGAGTTCCGCCGTGAGCCGGTATCCGCAAAGGAGGCGGACATCGTTTACGTGATCGACGAAGGAGCGAAGTATGATGTGGCAAGAATCAGCCTTTCTGGGAACACACGATTCACCCAGGATGAGCTGATGAAAGGCATTCGACAGAAAGCCGGATCCTCTTACAAGAGCAGTTTCATCAAAGCGGATGAGAAAATGATCCAAGACTACTATCGCTCGCGCGGCTACGCTGACGCCCGCGTCGAGACCAGCATCGAGGATGACGGCAAGAACACTGTCAAGATCGATTACAGCATTGAAGAGGGAGGGAAATCAACGGTGGGCCAGATCAACATCGACGGGAACGTTTATGTCACGAAAGATATCATCCTCCACGAACTCAATCTCGCCCCCGGCGACGTCTTCAATGCAGTGCTCATCGACAAGGCTCGCGAGACCCTGAAGGGTAAAGGCTATTTTCGGGAGTTGGGCATTTTTGGCACCCCAACCGGTGAACCAGGCCGCAAGAACCTCGATATTCAGGTGCTGGAGCGATAACCGGCTTCAAATCAAACTGGTTTCTGGCTGTTTCTTTTATAGCATACAGTCCGAACTCTGAAGTATCCAAGAAACACAACTTTTTAAAATTTAGACCATGATCCGCTCCCTACTAATGCTGCTCTACGCCGCTTCTGCCACCGCTGCGGATATTGACTGGCTATCCGACAATGTCGTGAGCAAGACGCGGCTGGCAGCCGTCACCGTTGAGACCGGGAACGACTTCGCAGTCTCCGG
Organism: Verrucomicrobiales bacterium; assembly: GCA_003506995.1. Classification (GTDB taxonomy): domain Bacteria; phylum Verrucomicrobiota; class Verrucomicrobiia; order Verrucomicrobiales; family Verrucomicrobiaceae; genus Prosthecobacter. The sequence goes on along the minus strand of DNXB01000070.1, from coordinate 17,444 downwards.
TTTTTTTTGCCACGGAAGACGGGCTGGTCGTCACGAGTGCCACCAATCTGGCACGCGCCAAAGACGTGACTGTGGTCACAGAGGCAGGACAAAGACTTTCAGGGGCAAAACTGGTGGCCACCGATCAAAATTATAATCTGGCCGTGCTGACCACGGGAAAGCCCCCCCCCGGCCTGGCTCCCGGTCCGTAAGGAGGCTGCAAGCAACGGCGAGCCCTGCGTTGTCCTCTACAATGGCGGCGGCGCTTGCATCAAGGCCGCTGACGGCATTCTCGCCGCCCGCGGCTGCGAAATCGATCTGACCGGCACGGGGTTTCAGGACTGCTGGTTTGCCGTACTGGCTCCGGACAAACTTGGTCTCGACGGCGCGCCTGCGATCACCAGGGACGGTCATGTGTCAGGGCTCTGTTTCAGAGTGACCGGCGTCGGGATTCATAAGATCAATTTCTTCACACCCGAAGATTCTCTCCGTAACCTTTTAGCCCAGGCTCGTGCTGCCACCAAGCCCCTTCCAAACCCCGCAGGCTGGGCTGGCTCAAAGTGGGATCTCGAATTACTGGACGACACCTCCATGACCGAAGCGGCACGGCTAGACAGCGTCGGCGAAGTGGCCGCCACCATTCCCCATATCCGGGCGGCGTTGGGACGCCATCCGGACAATCCCGTGATCATGGAGCGTCTGGGTTCAGCGTGTATAGCCTTGGCCGACAAGAAGGAGGCGGAAATGCACCTTCGTGAGAGCCTACGCATCGCCCCGCAGTTCGCGCATAGCCATCTCATGCTTGGCCTGCTTGTGGAAGCTAAAGGCGATAACCAGGCCACGCTGCGCTTCTTCCAGGATCTCACCGCGCGGTTTCCGCAACTCGCCGCCGCCTGGGGAACTTTAAGCTACGTCCTCCTGAGAACCGGGGACAAAACCGGGGCGCTCACGGCGGCCAAAAAATCAATCAATCTCCAACCCGGTCACTTCGCCTTATGGGATGTCTATGCCCTAGCTCTCGCTGCTACGGGCGACTACGCGGAAGCTGATCGCGCCCGCGCTAAATCACGCGAACTCGAAGACTTTGTTTTCAAAGTACGCTACACCGCGCCAAAGCGTAAATGAGCCACCCTATATAACGAAGTCGATTTTAGGCGCACAGCTTACCCTGACGGATTCACGATTGATGTGGAGCCAGACAAGGGGGCCGAAGAGCTTCTACCAATGCATTTCTCGTCTGCCTGACCTCCGGCCGGAAAGGACTCTCAGACATGCCGATGGAGGCGACCATCGTTGCCAGCATGCGGGGAGTGCTAGGCGAGGATGGTTCGATTTCCTGGTCAAACTTCAAGGTGCTGACACGCGAACAAGCCATCCGTCAGGAGGATGCTTTTGGCAGTCGTGTGGAAATCAAGGATGGCCTGTAACCTTTGGCGGCCATTCCGGAGGTAGGGAATCAAGCGGTGCTCATACCGCGATGAATCATCCCACATCATCCTATGAAACCATGCCTCATCACCAAGATCACCCGGTCTTCGATCACCGCGATCCTCATCCTCTCCCTGTCCTCCTGCTCCTCGTCTCGTGAAAGCCATAAACTTACATCCACAACCCGCCATCCTGCTCTCTTGCTCCAGTCGGTTCGGGTGAGCCCGTCCCGCATGATTTCTGACGCTGAGCTTCAGAACTCCAAAAACCTGCGTGTGAAGAACCGGTCTCTTTCGGTCGCAAGAACCTTGGACGCCGCTCTGATAGCCACTGGGGCGGTCGTCATCATGTCTTTCTTAGTGGCTGGCGGCATTTATGCAGGTGTGGGATCACCCGAAATGCACTGGCCGACAAACATGCCAGAACTCTTCGTTGAGCCGTCCCTGAGGTCACGCACGTTCTCACCTTCTCCTGATTGTCAGATCAAGCTGTCCGGAGCTGAAATCCGCTACGTTCCTTTGAAGAACGGGAAGGATGTCCAGATCGCCCGCGTGCGCGGAAACGCCCGCATCGACGTGATCGACCGTTTTGGCTCCTATTATTGCCGTGCCGACGAGATTCACTACCGGGCGGCGACCAATGAGATCATCCTGAACGGACGCGCCTCGGTGTCGGCGGCCCATGCTCCTGGCATCCGTGACTTCGGACTCACCCGCGTCGATCTTTCTCGCGGCATCCTGGAATACAGTTCCCATGAAAAGACCACCCCTCTGCACTCCAATCCGCGAACGGAGGAGTTTGCCATGATTCAACCCAACATGTTGAAGCCATGAAACACCGCCAAACAACCATTCAACCGCTGCAGGCCGGCGCGGCCTTCCTCTGTATGACACTGGTGAGCTGCTCAACGCAGCCAGGCAACACCGGCGGAACCGCTCCCCTCAAAACAAAGCATCCCAATCTGCTGCTACGCCCCGAAAACGTGAGCAGCAAACTTCTGATCTCCGAAGCGGATCTTCAAGGCGGAAGGAGGATGCATGCCACAATGAGCCGCGTAGGGAAAAAAGCACTGAAGACATCTGAGGCATCTGCGGCAGTCCTGGTGCTTCCTTGCATTCCTTTGTGCTTTCATTTGATCAGCGATGCCATGGTTTGGGCGCTGGGAGGAGACCCTCAGATTTTTTGGTCTGCGATTGAAGATCCCGAGCGTCACACCTTGTCGGACGGAAGCTGCCCACAAATCAAACTTTCAGGAAACGAGATACGCTATCGATCCGCCAAAACCGGCCATGGCATCGAACTAGCCCGCGCTGTGGGCGATGCCCGGATCGATGTGAGTGACCAGCACGGCTCCTACTATTGCCGTGCTGAAGAGATTCATTACCGCGCGGCCACCAAGGAAATCATCTTGAAGGGCCGAGTCTCGGTATCAGCATCCTACGCTCCTGGAATCAGTGACTTCGGCTTGACGCGAATCGATCTTGCCCGCTGCATCCTGGAATACAGCTCCGGGGAATAGCCATTCAACCTCTCTTCTCAATCCGCGCACTCGAAAAGCCTGCCAGACGATAACCCAAACTGTTCCAATCATGAGATACAGCCAACCATCCATTCAACCACTTCCAGTCGGCGCAGTCTGCCTCCGCCTGGCATTGACCAACTGCTCAAACGCCGGAAGACAAACGTTGCTGCCAAAGCATCCTAATCTGCTGCTACGGCGTGGAGGTCTAAATCAAACCACTGATCTCCAAATCGGAAGCCAGCTCATCCATCCGGGTAAATACCGAAGAAGTTTCATCGCTTTTCATCTGCAATCTTCCGCGCCGTTTTTCATATGAACGTATGAACCCGCTTCACACCATGCACAGCACCTCGTTCATCCTCGCGCCACCAGGAGTCAGGACAGTCTCAGTTCCCCGTCGGCTCCGATACCAGTCAAGGCAGAACACTCGCAAACATGCGCTTCAGGTGGCGTGGGTGATATGCGGGGTCGCCGTATTGCATCTGTTCCCTTCCTGCGAATCCAGGACGGGCAAAAGCTATAACACGGCCATGGACCGGCGCATGCAGGCGCTCGATTACCAGCGCGAACGCGAGGCATGGGAGGGAATGCCCGTGTGTTCAGGCATGACGCCCATCTGGGGAGTTAGCACCAGCACCGACACCGCTGGCTTCGAGCCCTTCTCCAATCCGTCCGCTCTTTATCGAATTCCGCAAAGCCGCTGAGCCTGCCTTCATGTCTTTCTTTCTTCCACGCCTATGAACCGCCCGTTGATTCCGTTCCTCTTTGTCGCCCTCACCGGCATGCTGGTGTCTGCGGAGATTCATGACGCGGTGGAGCGGGGAGATTCCGCCACCGTGCTCAAGCTCATCAATCAGGACCGCAACGTGATCCACCAAAAGGACAAGGCTGGAGATCTGCCGCTGCATCTCGCCGCTTTGAAAGGCCAGGTGGAAATCATCCAGACGCTTCTCAAAGCAGGCGCGGCGGTCAACGCGAAGGGCTTTGATGACATGACGCCGCTGCACTACGCCGCCAAGGCCGGCAGCGAGGAGGCATGCCGACTGCTGCTGGAGAGCGGCGCTGACCGCAACGCCCTCAATTGGCTCTCCCAGACTCCCGCAAAACTGGCCAGGGCCTGGGTGGCGCACGTCATCCAGACCTTCACTCCCAAGGTCAGCGGAGCGCAGGAGTTGTTTGAGGCCGTTGCGGCTGCCGATCTGCCCAAGGTGAATGCCTTGATCACCGCCAGCCCGGCTCTCCTCACCGCGCACAACGATCTCGGACTCACCGCTCTGCTGCTGGCGGCAAAGCAGGATCACCTGCCTCTCATGAAGCTCCTCCTCGAAGCGGGCGCGGATGTGAATGCGCGGGACCGCACTGGCAACTCGGCGCTCCACTTCGCCTACAACCATGCCGATGTGGACGCCGCCCGGCTGCTGCTTCAGTTCAAGATCAAGCCGTCACGCGATGAGGAGTTCAATGAACTTCTGGAAATATGCGTGACCGCCGCCTCCTATCGCGGCATTAAAAAAGTGATGATCAGGTTTCCGGTCATGATGGACATGATCAAAGATCAGGTGAAAAAGTCGGCCATGGAGGCCGCCGCCGTCGCGGAAGCCGCAGACCTCGTGCTCGGAGGGACGGGCGAAATCACACCGCAAAAAAAACCGGGCGGACTTTCCTCCGCCGGGAAGGGGCTCGAACCGTGGTTCGCAGCCTTGATGAGCTCCGGCATCTCGGTGGAACCCGGAAACTTGCTGGCGTACGATGTGCCTCCTGAAAAGCAATCTCGGCATCTTGAGATCGCCAGGCTCCTCGTCGAATCCGGCGTCAACATCAACCACCCGAGGGATGGCGGCGGCTCAGCTTTGTCCTTCGCCGCCATGTCTGACACCCCGGATGCCGTGAAGGCGCTTCTACGATGGGGAGCCAAAGCGGACCTGCCTGACATGGACGGCCTCCAGGCGCTGGCCTCGGCCATCCTGGCAGAGCAGCCGGAAACCATCCGTTTGCTCCTCGAAGCCGGGGCCGATCCCTTGTTCAAGGCCGGCGAATACCTGTCGGCTCTTGCGCTCGCCTGCAAAGACGGTCAATACAAAACGGCACAGACACTTCTCGCTGCCGTGAAGGACCGCGCCCGGCTCACTCAGACGGACGAGCCTTTGACGGTGGCGGTCAAAAAGGGGCATGCCGAGATTGCCCGCCTGCTGGTGGAGGCAGGCATGCCAGTGAACCTGCGCAGCCATCATGACAGCACCCTTCTGCATGAAGCCGTCCGCTACGATTCGGTCGAGATCACCCAGCTCCTTCTCAATGCCGGTGCCGACGTCAACGCGCGGGACAAGGCGGGCTACACACCGCTGCACAACGCGGCCGAGTACAACAAGCCCCTGCACATCCNNGGGCGAAGCTCGAGGCCGCCACGATCGAAAACCTCACCCCGGCCATGATCGCGTCGGAGGGGAACGCCGCAGCGTTGAAAGTTCTTCTCAAGGCCGGGGCGCGTATTGATGGAATGGGCTCCAATGGGTTCAACGCCTTGCACAACGCCGCATCGGTCGGCAGCCCCGAAGCCATCAAAGCCCTGCTGAAGGCGGGCCTCCCGGTGAACGGCCTCTCACGGACTTCCAACCGCACGGCCCTCGCCATGACGGCCACAGGCGGCCTCGCGCGGCGCGAAGGGCTCAAGAACAAGACTCGTGAACTCAATGGCATGCCGCTCGCTACGCCACGCTTTGGCACGGCGGCCGATTATTTGACTGCGGTGGAAATCCTGCTGGCCGCCGGTGCGAATGTGTCCTTGGCGGACAAGGAAGGATTCACGCCGCTGCACCACGCCGTCACGGCCGATGAGGTGCCCGTCGTCCGCCTGCTGCTGGCCAAAGGTGCCAGGGTGGATGCCGTCACCCACAAAGACCTCACTCCACTGCATCTGGCCGCCGGTGCCGCATCGCCTGACATGCTCGAGTTCCTCCTCAGCCGCGGCGCGGTCGTCGATGCCGTGCAAAACAACCAGCCCAGCAAGTACACGCCGCTCATGTGGGCGGTCGATGCCGGCAAAGTGGACAACCTCAAGCTCCTGCTCCAACACGGCGCGGATCCCAAATGCCGTGTTTTTGACAAGAAGGCCAGCGCCCTGCACATGGCGGCCATGCTTGGCCATGTGGCCATTGCCCAGGTCCTCGTGGCCGCAGGCGTTGGAGTGGATGTCGTGGATGACGATGGTTTCACTCCGCTCTCGGTGGCTGCGGCTGCGGGCCACAAGGAAGTGGCCGAGTGGCTCATTCAACACGGCGCGGATATCAACGCGCGTGCCAAAAATGGCGACACGCCTTCGACCATCGCCACGAAAACCCGGCATGCGGCCATCTCTCAACTGCTCCGGCAGCACGGTGCCAAATGACACCTCACTGCCATGCATGCCCCTCATCTCTCCTTGCTTTTATTGCGTCTCCTCGTCGTCACGCTGGTCGGCCTCCTTCTCACCCAATGCGCCCATCGCAATGAAGCTGCTGCCACGGCGGCTGCATCCAAGGCTGAGTGGTACATCGCCTCGAAGGAACCGCTCACCTACTGTCCCAAAGGGCATCCGTTCCCCAGTGATGAAGCGGAGGGAGCCTCCTTTGTTTACCTCGCAGACCGCCGCACGCGTTTCCACATCCCACGTCATGGCGGCGCCCTCCATCAGCAGCAGGCCCTGAAAATGCGCCAGGCCTCCCTGTCAGCATCGCGCAAGTGGTTCTCCAGCACGGAGGCGACCGCCTCATGGGTCAGCCAGACACTGTTGCGGCTTTCCCTCTCCGCGTCTGCTGTTGCGGTCATCTTGCCTGCTGGATTGGTGGGCGGGGTTCCCGTCACACCCTCGACGTTTAAGACGATTTGGTCCGACTGAACCTCACCTGCCATGAAGACACTCCTCCTGCTTCCTTGTTTCGGCACAGGCCTGGGTTGTGGCATGACACTGCGGCAAAGCCTGACATGGATCGTCTGCCTCCTACTCACCCAATGCGCCCATTTCGATAAGAAGACCGTGGAACCCAAGGTTCACGACCGCAGCGAATGGTACATCGCCTCCAAAGAGCCGCTCACCTACTGTCCCAAAGGCCGCGTGCTGCCTGCCGCCAACCCTTTTGAGAAAGTCACGTTCGTTTACCTCCCCGACCGCCGCACACGCTTCTACATCCCACCGGGGGATAAGCGGCACCAACAGCAGGCGTTGGAATGGCGTGCCAGCTCTCCGCCTGCACCTGCGACCGCGCGTGAGGACCGTGTTAACGCCAAGGAGATCTCTCAATACCTTGCAGTCTCCCTGATCTTCCTTCCTCTGGCACCATTCATTTACATCCTGAGCGGAGGAGAGCACATCTCTCCCGCCGAAAATTTCTAAAAGACTTCCGAGCGCCCCACCCCTCTCCATTTCTGGAACTACCACCTCAGTTCCAGCACTTCTGAAAGCACGACAAACATTCGCTTCGCGGCTGCGCAGCCGCCGTCAAAGCTTACGCCCAACGTGACCGGATCGCCGGGGTTGGGAGGCTGACGCCATCAAGCACCGCGTTGGCAAAAGGCGGTCCCTGCGGCCCACGCTCCTGGAGTCCGTGACTTCGGCCTGACTCGAATTGATCTTGCCCGCTGCATCATGTACCACAGCTCCAGGGGGCTTGCCACGGCTCAACCATGAACGCTGCCACTTTAAAAGTTTGAATATTTGCGAGTGTCTAAACGCCTGTCAGCGGGCACTCGAAAACTCTGCTCATGCTCCATCTTCGCGCCCAAATCATCATGAACACACGCATCGCACGGGCATCCACGCTTTTTCTGTTCGCCGTTGTCAATCCCCTCACCGCGCAAACGAAACCCCAGGACAGCACAAAGTCACCTGAACCGCCTGATGGCGGCGGCACATGGGTCAAGCACGAAGCCGTCGGCGCACCCGTTGAACGCGAATATTTCACAGCGCTATGGACCGGCAGCGAAATGCTCATCTGGGGCGGTTCCACAGGACACGCGCCGCTTTTGAACGACGGAGCAAGCTATGAGCCGACCACCAACCGTTGGACTCCGATGAACAACGTTGGCGCTCCTTCGGCACGCCTCGATCAATCTGCCGTATGGACAGGATGTGAGATGATCATCTGGGGTGGCTACGATTTTTCAACCCCGCCAATGCCTGGCGAGTATCCCGGGCGGTATTTCCAAGGGCAAGCCACCCCCCTCAAGAATGGCAGTTGCTATGATCTGGCCTCGGACCAATGGAAGCCGGTTCGCCTCGAAGGCGCCCCCTCGGCACGAGACTCCCACACGGCGGTGTGGACAGGGCGTGAAATGATCGTTTGGGGAGGGAAAAGCGACGGTATCAGCTTAAAAGACGGCGGTCGTTACGATCCGGCCACGGATCGGTGGACTCCAATCAATCCCGAAGGCGCACCCTCAGCACGCTCCTCCCACACGGCGGTGTGGACGGGGCAGGAGATGATCGTTTGGGGCGGGATCGGCGAAAGGGTCTGTTTGAACGACGGCGGTCGTTACGACCCGGTCGCGGATCGGTGGAAACCGATGAGTCCCAACTCCAACCACATGAAGAGCTTCAGACCAACTGCGCAGTGGACTGGGCGGGAGATGATCGTCTGGGAGAGCCGCACGAGACCTAACATCCCGTTTTACTGCGATCGTTACGACCCAGAGACCGACCGATGGACGCCTCTGAACCTCGACGGCATCGTCTGTCCGCCTGGAGACTGTGCGGGTGTGTGGACAGGCCGCAGGTTGATTCTCTGGGGCGGGGGTGATCATCGTCAACTGAACACTGGTGCCATCTACGACCCCGCCACCAGCCGATGGACGCAGATGAACTACATGGCTGAACTCGGTCAGAGCATGGAGCACGCCGCCGTGTGGACCGGCCGTGAGATGCTCCTCTGGGGCGGTCTGGCGCATGACCGGCGACGCGCGAAGGACATGTGGTTCTACACGCCTGGAAACTTCTGATTCCTCATGGCGTGAACGCCGCCTATGCCAAAGACGGCCTGTAACCTCCGGCGGCCTTTCCGGATGTAGTTCATCATGAGCTCCTGGTTACCGCCCCGTCCCCGTGTCACCGCCATCCTCGGAACAATCCTGATGGACGCGTCAGAATGCATCGTTAAATACATCAACTCCACTCCCCATCTGATGAGTGCCACCCGTCACACTTGGTCCATCGTCGTGGTCGGTGGCCTTTTCAGCCTGTTCACAGCGTCTGCCTGCCGCGCGGAAAATGAGAAGACAATCCAAGTCGCGGTTGGGAGCACCACCAAGCCTGCACGTCCGCACCTTGTCGGGCGTTACTCGCACGCGGGCCTGATCGTGTTTGAGGGCAACAAGACTTACTCCTCTGCGCTCTTACGGCGAGGACTCCTCGCCAGCACGGACTTCCTGCTCGCGGCCTATCCGGCGGAGGAGTTCGAGGCATTCCTGAAGACCATGCAAGACTGCCTTCAGCGTGGTTACGCCAACCGTGGGTTTCCTGATGCGCGGGTGACCGTGGACTACGATTCCGCCCTCGACGTCGTGAAGGCCACTATCACGGAAGGTCCGCGCTTCCGCTGGGGCACGTTCAAAATCGAAGGGCTCAAGGCCCTGGACGCCACCGCGTTCACCCAGGAGTTTCTTCAGACGGCTGAAAAATCGGACTCCTTTGCCCGCCGTATCAGCGAGGCCGTCACAGCCAAAACGCCCGGCGAAACGCTCTTCACCAAAGCAGATGACGACCCGCTTTCCGTCAAAAACCTCGTCGGTGACAAGGTGGTCATCACCGAAGTCAACCACTCCAGCGCATGGAAGGCCGGAGACAACGCCTCCTTCGGCGCGGCGGCGGACAAATCACTGAAGCAGCGGCTCATCCAAGCGCTTCGCTGGAAAGGCGTCTCCGCCACGAAGGTGACCATCTCCCACCAGCAGCACGCGGGCACCGGTCTGGCAGACACCCGCGTGAGCATCGAAGAAGGCCCGCCCGTGGTCCTGCGCAGCATCACGCTGAAAGGCCATGAGGCATTCACCCGCGAAGGTTTGTTAAAGTTTCTCGGACTGCACGAGGGCATGATCCTCTCTGACGACATCATCGCGCGTGTCGAGGACAGGCTGGCCAGATCCATGCGCTTTCTCCGCTGGCGCGGACTGCTGGTGGATGCCAAGGACGGCCTGGAACTCTGCCTCGGCATCCAGGAAATGCCCGGTGCCCTGCCGTTGGAGCAGCCGCTCAACGCGGACCAGCAGGAGTTCATCAAGCTGGCCGAATGGCTCACCCTCATGGACAAGCGGGACACCACACTCGAGGCACGCACTTTCCTGGCGGACGGCACACCCGATCCAAGCACGCCCTTCAGCTTCACCTGGGCCGCCCAAAAGGGACTCCAGATTCAGTTGTCCCACAGCACCCCTGGGGATTCCTTCAAGTCCTTCGTACTCGCCATGGGGCGCGGCGGCCTCACCGCCTTGCTCGATGAAAACAACAAGCGCTCAGTCTGGCATGCCGCCGTCCCCAATGCTGCCATCGAAACCAAGCTCAGTCTTGTGACCCAACTTAATGACAAAGGGCAGACAGCAGGCGCGATTCTTTACACCGGCGGCATCCGCAACTACTCCACCGCTGGCAGAGGTTTCAAGCTGCAAGCTGCCGTCACACCCACCGAGTTCTACCGCATCTCCACTCGGCCGGACAGCATCGTCCGCCGCATCTCCGACCAGGGAGTCGAATGCCTCGAAATCCTGTATCAGGAAGTCCGCATCCTATGGGATCTTCCGCAGCAGCAGTTGCGTGAGTGGAGCTTCCCGCTTGATGAAGCCCCCCAGGGCAAATCCCGGCGGTTCGTCAAAATCCGCCAGGGCATGGACCAGTGGCGCGCCATCGACGCCATGCTCGTTCGCGAAGAAAAGAGCCAGGATCTCCCCTGGACCAGCTTCAGCGACTGGGGCCGTCTCCTGCTCAAGATCCCCGACCTTGAGTCAAAGACCGACGGTCTCCTCACCCGTGACGTGATCGAGCGTCATGCCCTCTTCCTTGATCTCTCCAGCCACTTCATGATCTCCTTTTTCGATGCCTGGCAAAAAGGCTCCAGCAGCAAAGACCCCTTCACCATTCCCATGCGGGTCCAGGACAACGACGAGCCGCCCCCCGTCTCCAGCCTGCTTACGGAGCTCTGGTTCATGTTCGCCGACCAGTTCCTCCCGCCCGACAGTTGGCTGTGGGAACTCGGGCGCGAGGCATTCTACGCCCAGATGGGCCGCACGCAGAACACCCAGGCCGCCATGGAGCGCATCGCCAAGGATCCGGACATCGGCCCCCATGGAGCCCTGCTGGCCGAGACCCTGCTGAAAAAGCTCAACCTGCCGCAGGCCGCCATGTTCCGCCGGCTCGCAGCACATAAGCTCTCCATGGGTCAGTTTCGAAAAGACTGGGAGTTTCTCTTTCGTTCGCCCCTCGGTCTGCAGGAGAGCTTCGATCATCTCTTCACCAAGCTCGCCACGCTCGACGACAACCAGATTCGTCTCCTCGGCGGCCCCGCGCTAGAAAAGCCCCTCGCCAAAGCCGTCACCAGCCTCCGCACCAAGCCCGGCACTCCGCCCGCCGACCTCCTCTGGCCGGTCGCCCAGTACTGGTGGTCCACCAGCGGAGAAGCTGACCTAAAGGCCCAAGTCGGGCCCGTCTCCCTCCTCCACCCTCCAGATCCAGCCCTAGTCGCCGCCCGAGTCAATGACACCGACATCCCACGCGCAGAGATCCAGGAAAACGCCCGCGCGCAGGAGGAGTTCATCCGCCGTTCACTCATGGACCGCCCGGCCGAAATGGAGGTGCAACTCACCCTTCTCCGGGAAAGAACTCTGGACGAACTCATTCAAAAAGTTCTCATCCTTGATGCCTTCGAAAAAAGCGGCGGCACCCTCAAAGACGAGTTCCTCGAGCAGGATCTCAGCACCTTCATCACGCAGCACTTCGGTGGAGACCTCGCCGCCTTTCACAAAGGCCTCGCCGCAGACGGCCTCACCGTCGAGCGTTTCAAAAAGATGCGCCGGGAGACGATGATCGTGCAGTACGTTCGCGCCCAGGTCACCGCCAGTGTCAAGGAACCCGCCGACGCAGAACTCCGCACGGCCTACGACCAGCAAGTCGTCAAAAAGGCCGCGCGTGAGGTCCACCTCCACGCCATCACCCTGCCCAAGAACGATTCCATCGGCACGGCCCAGAACCCGCGCCAGCTCGCCGCAGAGATCCGCACCAAGGCCCTTGAGGGAGCGGACTTCGAGCAGCTCGCCAAAACCTACTCCCAGGACGACAACGCCAAAAACGGCGGCTGCCGCGGCACCATCGACCCAGCCGAACTCTACAAGCCCCTCCAGGACGCGCTCCTGACGATGAAGGCACGGGACGTCAGCCAGGTCATCGAAATCGAGACCGCCTTCGTCCTCCTTTGGATCAAAGACGAAAAGTCCAAAGCCGCCCCACCCTTCGATAAAGAACGCCCGCGCCTCTTGAAAGAAGTGCTCCGGCAAAATCAGGACGCCTTCTTCAAGCGCTGGATCGACGAAAAACGCCAGTCCGCCCTCATCGAGATTATCCCCGCCCCCTGATGCTTGATGCGGCCAATAGTGAAATTTAAATTTATCTTCAAAGCAAGCATTCCACATTGTAGCCTGATGAGAGATCAAAGGAGAAGCCTCCATTCAACTCATGAATACCTCCCACATTCTCTTCATCGCGATCTTTTGCATCGCGATGTGCTGTTTTTCAAAAAAACAGCTTTGCGCGGAAGAGCAGCCTGCTTCTCAGAGCAACGGCAACCCTGATTTTGCCACACGGATCAAACACCCGCCGCTGATTGTGTATGCAGGAAATGCCTCTGATTTCGCTTTCTCATCGGACAGTAAGTCACTCGTCTTCTCTGCTGGAGGCAAGGTGCTGATTCTGGACAATCAGACCCACAAGATCAACTCCCCCCTGCCGGAAGGCCCGACCCAGTATTTAATGGCCAGTTTGTCGCCTGATCAGAAATGGATTCTCACTGGAGACACAGATTATCGAGTCGCCCTCCATGAGGCGAAGACTGGCAAGCAGGTAAAGAAACTCGGACTATTCAAGGATCAGCCTAATCACGCTGTCTTCTCGCCAAGTGGTGAGTTTGTAGCTGCGATTGCAGGCCGACAAGAAAGCGAACTCGCCATTTGGGATCTTCTTGATGCAACGCGTCAAATCAATCTCAGAGGACCACAAGCAACCCTTAACGACCTGCAATTCAGCCCAGACGGACAATCCATGGCGGCTGCGAGCGGAGATGGCGCGGTCATTGTTTGGGACACCACTGGCTGGAAATGGAAGGTCCGCCGCGGAGCTTGGATTGCCACAAACGGTGGAGTAACGAGCATCGCATTCTCACCCCATGGTCAGAAACTGGCAGCGGCAGCAGGTTGGGAGCACCAAATAACCTTCCTCGATATTTTAACGGGGAAGGTTACCGGACATATCGACACGGGAAGGCAGAGTCTGTTTCACCACATTGCTTTCTCACCTGACGGTCGAGTTATTGCGCTTTCAAATGGGGGCACCCAAATTCGGTTTTGGGATCCATCCACTCTTGCTCCATCTGGTTTGCTGGATTGTGCAGGGAACGCTTTCAGAATTGGATTCTCCAGCGACGGCCGTTTCCTAGCAGCTATCACGGCGAAGGGACTGCTGCTGTGGTCCATCGCAGACAAGATACAACAGGTGCCCGATAAAAGACTTTGATCAAGCCACCCCAAACAGCATTATCACGTTTAAAACGCCTATGAGTGACAGCGCCACTTGTTTGTCCTGCGGTGCAGTCGTCACCAAGATGAGGTCCGAAGGCCTTTGTCCGGTGTGTCTCTTAAAATCCGCCTTGGTTGAGCACAGCATCCAGATGCCTGATCCGCTCGATCTGGTGCTTGTCGGCGCCATGTTCGGAGAATACGAGATCCAGGGTGTCATCGGCCGCGGTGGAATGGGGATCGTTTATCAGGCGCGGCAGACCAGCCTGAACCGGAACGTGGCCCTCAAAATGGTGCGCTTTCACCACAACGCGACGCCGACAGACCTGGCGCGTTTTCAACAGGAGGCGGAGGCTTCCGCGCGTCTTGACCACCCAAACATCGTGCCGGTGTTCGAGAGCGGCGAGGTTCGCGGCCTGTGCTACTTCACCATGAAACTGGTCGAAAAGGCGCAAAGCCTCGCAACCGTTCTTCAGAACGGCGCCATGGAGCCTCGGCAAGGTGCCGCGCTGGTGGCAAAGATCGCCCGCGCCGTTCACTACGCTCATCAACGAGGCGTGATTCATCGTGACATCAAACCCGGCAACATTTTGCTGGATGACGCTGGCGAGCCGAACCTGGCGGACTTCGGGCTGGCCAAACTTCTGGAAGCAGACATGAAGCTGACGATGTCTGACCGCGTGATCGGCACCCCGCAATACATGTCCCCGGAGCAGGCCGCCGCCGCAGGCAATGATGTCACGACGGCGATGGACATTTACAGCATCGGCGCGGTTCTTTATGAGATCATCACCGGCAGGCCGCCTTTCCGAGCCGACTCGATCCACGAGATGCTGCGCCAAGTCGCCGAGCGGGATCCTGTGCCTCCACGCCACATCAAGCCCGAGCTTGACCGGGACCTTCAAACGATCTGCTTGAAGTGTCTCGAGAAGGATCCCCGCAAGCGGTATGCGTCCGCCAACGCCTTGGCAGATGATCTGGAGAACTGGCTCCATTTCATGCCGATCAACGCGCGCCCTGCCACGACCGCAGGGCGTGTCAGCAAATGGGCGCGACGCAGGCCCGGAGTCGCGGCCCTGACGAGCGGATTGACGATCATGGGCATCATCGCGCTGGCCAGTTTGATTTACGCATGGAGACAGGCGGAAACGACCAGCAAGCAGAACGAAAATCTCCTCAGACAGTCTCTGGACGGATTCACCAGCAACGCCGCGGCCTTGCGCTCCAAAGACCGTCCCGGACACCGCTGGGAAGCGCTCGAAGCCGTTGCCAAGGCGTTGGACATTGCCAGGCAGCTTCACCCCCCCTGCATCCTTGAACGAGGCGCTGCCAAGCCTGCAGAATGAGGCCATTGCCTGCCTGAGTTTGGCCGACATGCGTGAGGCGGAGCGCTGGCCGGTGTCCGACATGGACAAAGTGGCCTCGGGTGAGATCAGCCCAGACTTTTCCAAGCTAGCCCATGCCTACCAAGACGGGAGCATCACCATCATCTCACTTCCAGACCGCAAAGAACTGGCCGCATTCCCCGGCGCAGGCTCTCCCGTGCCGGTCACCCTGCGCTTCAGCCGCGACGCGCGAATGCTCGCTGCCGTGCGCGGCAAACGGGAATCGAATTCGGCCACACTGACCATCTGGGAGGTTCTTTCCTCCAAGACCGTGATGCAGATTGAAACCGCCTTGCCCGCCGCATGTGACTTCACATCGGACGGCCAAAACATTCTGGTTGGTTTCGGAACCCAGATGCATNNACAAATCGAGGTGCTCAGCGGAAACATCCTGCAAAAGTTCAAGCTGGAATCAGCCCCTCACACGATTCGTTGCAGCCCGGATGGCCGGCTTGTGGCAGTAAGCCATCTGCTAGGCGGTGTCGAAATTCACGACCTGCACCAGCAGAAATCCGCCACGATGCTCGCAGCCTGTGGCAAGACACGCTGCCTCGCCTGGCATCCCCGCAGTCCGGTTCTTGCCATCCCATCAGAGAACGGCAGCGTTTACCTCTGGAACGTGACTCAGGCCGAATCTGACGCGATGTCATGGCCCGCGCATAGTGGCATCGTCAGAAACGTCGCCTGGCATCCGAATGGACGTCACCTGTTTAGCGAAGGCGCGGATGGCTTTGTGACAATGTGGGACTCCCGAACCAAAAAAATCGAGATCAGTCTTCCGGCGAGATCTCTCGACCAGCTCCACGTTTCACAAGATGGCCGGCGCCTTGGCCCTTTGCGCCTGGGGGATCAGGAGCAACTGCTGGAAGTCAGTGATGGCGCGGTCGTCCGTCATGGAGAAGGACACGCTGGCAGCCTCATCAACAGCGCCACCTGGAGCACGGACGGCAGGGTTCTGGCCACCGCTGGTGAAGACACCCTCAAGTTTTGGAATCGTGACGCGGAGCAGATCGGCAGCATCAGCTCGAAGGAGAATCGTTCCGTTCTGTGGACCAAGGACTCATTGATACTCAGCGGCAAGGACGGCCTGCTGCGCTGGCCGATCTTGAAAGCAGACGATCAGACACCCACGCGTATGCGTCTTGCTCCAGCACAAAAGATCGACCCTCGCAGCGGATGGGAATGGGCGTCGATCAGCAAGGATGAGCGATGGCTAGCTGCGGTGCTGCCGCCCCATGTCATGTTGTTTGACTTGTCCCTCAAAGACGCGCCGCGTGCTTTCGCAGCACAGGCAAAGACTGCCTTCGTCTCCATCAGTGCGGCTGGAAACTGGCTGGCGGCCGGAACCTGGCAGGGTCAGGGGGTGCGTGTGTGGTCATTGCCTGAAGGACGGGTGACAGACCTTCCCGTCGCTGGAAGCGCCAATGTCGGCTTCAACCTT
This sequence comes from Verrucomicrobiales bacterium, assembly GCA_003506995.1. GTDB lineage: Bacteria > Verrucomicrobiota > Verrucomicrobiia > Verrucomicrobiales > Verrucomicrobiaceae > Prosthecobacter. Next base: position 946 of record DNXB01000070.1, on the reverse strand, counting down.
GACGGCAGGCTGCTCGTCACCGGCAATGGCCAGGAGTACGCCTTTTGGACCATCGGCACATGGAAGCAAGCACACACCGTCCGCACCAGTCTGGGCGACTTTTACGGGGCCATGGCTTTCAGTCCGCGAGGCACAGCCATCGCGATTGAATCGGAGCGCAATCGGGCGCTCATCATTCATGCCCCTACCCTGCGCGAGATGACATCCCCCGACTTTGACCGGCAGCGCCCGCTGAATTTCTCGCCGCCCTATGGGGATCTTTTGGTCAACGCAGATGCCAGACAGCACCTGGTCATCTGGGATGTCGCGCTCCTGCGTCAAGAATTGAAAGCCATCGGTCTCGACTGGCCGCTGCCGGAACTGCCAAAAGACCAGCTCCCGCTCATGGAGGGAGTCAATGTGGTCGAGTGATCTTCACGCGATGAAGTTTCAGCCACGAAACGTTCATCACAAGAATACCACGATGCGGAACTTTCCGCTGTTCATCGTGCCAGGCGATTCCGTATGCTTTTCCCATGAAACGCCTCGTTCTCGGCCTCCTCGCCCTCAGCCCCTCGCTCTTCGCTCAATCTGACGACATCAAAACGAAGACGACCTACGCCAAGGCCTACGGCGCGACGCAGAACGCGGTGGCGGTCGATCCTGGCAAGGATCTGCCGCGCTACCCGGCGGTGGAGCCGCAGGACGCCATTGGCACCTGGCAGGTCAAAAAAGGCTTCAAGCTGCAACTCGCCGCGCATGAGCCGCAGGTGCGTGATCCCATCGCGATCTGCTTCGACGAGCGCGGACGCATGTTTGTCTGCGAGATGCACGACTACAGCGAGATGCGTGACGTCACGCCGCATATGGGCCGGATTTCCATGCTCCAGGACAAGGATGGCGACGGCTACTACGAGACGAGTCAGATCTTTGTCGATGACCTGCCGTGGCCGACTGGGCTGGTCTG
>DNXB01000323.1 GCA_003506995.1 Verrucomicrobiales bacterium | reverse complement strand
TCTTTGCGCTCGGCATCATGCCTTACATCAGCGCTAGCATCATGATGCAGTTGTTGACGGCAGTCGTGCCGAAGTTGAGCAAGCTTGCACGTGAGGATGGCGGTCGCCAAAAGATCACCCAGTATACGCGCTTTGGAACCATCGTTCTTTGCTTGTTCCAAGGCTATCTCTTGGCTCAGTCGCTGAACAACCCGGGTCAGAACCCTTTCCTCGGAGGGCTCCAAGATACGATTGATCAGCTCGGGCGGCCACTTGTTCCAGGTTATGGGGCGGGTTTTGTGTTCACCACGGTCATGACCATCACCGCAGGCACTATGTTGATGATGTGGCTGGGTGAGATGATCACTGAGCGCGGGATCGGCAATGGTATTTCTCTGTTGATCAGTGTGAACATTGTTTCGGCGTTGCCCGGGGCTTTGGTCCAAGTGTGGCAGAGTTATGTTGGTGGGGTCACCGCCGATCCCACGAAGGCGGCCATGGTGGTGCTTCTTCTGTTCCTTTTCATCGCCGTCATCGCGGGTGTCATTGCCTTGACGCAAGCTCAGCGGCGCATCGTCATCCAATACGCCAAACGTGTGGTCGGGCGCAAGGTGTACGGTGGGCAGACTCAGTACCTGCCGCTCAAAGTCAATTACTCCGGCGTGATGCCGATCATTTTCTCACAAGCCATCCTGCTGTTTCCAGCTCAGATCCTTAGCTCCCTCTTTCCTGATGTCAGCTGGGTCAACAAACTGGCGATGACGTTGAGCAGTGGTTGGGTTTACTATGTCATTTCGGCGGCATTGATCTTCTTCTTCAGCTACTTCTGGGTGGCCACCATGTTCCAGCCCACGCAGATTTCCGAGGATCTCAAGAAGAGCGGCGGTTATGTTCCCGGCATCCGTCCCGGCAAGCCCACGGCTGACTTCCTCGACTTCACCATGAGCCGCCTCACCTTTGCGGGCGCCATCTTCCTCACCGGCTTGTACATTCTCCCCGGCATCGTCAGCAGCTTCATGCAGATCTCCAGCTCCGCCGCCCAGTTCTTTGGCGGCACCAGCCTGCTGATTCTTGTCGGCGTGGTGCTTGATGTCATGCGCCAGGTCGAAACCCATCTTCTGCAGAGCCACTACGACGGCTTCCTCAAGAAAGGCCGCATCCGCGGTCGTGTGGACCGTCTCCAGCAGGGCACGCGCACCATGGACGCCACCACGCTCGTGTGGATGTGGGTCGGCCTTGCCATCATCGTTCTGGTGGGGGTTGTGTACAAGCTGACGATTCAGTGACCTTCATCGACCGCGTCATGGCTCTCATGAAATCGGGGAACATCCCCATCCGCCACGGCGCTCAGCGGCAGTCCATCCGCAAAGCCTGCCAGGTCGCGCGTGATGTCCTGCTCAAGGCGGCCGCCCAGGTCCGCGTCGGCGCCACCACCGCCGAGATCGACCGCTTCGCCGCCGCTGAAATGAAGGCGCGTGGCGCCACCAGCGCCTTCCTCAACTACCGTCAGTTCCCCGGCAACATCTGCATCTCCATCAATGAGGAGGTCGTGCATGGCATCGGCGGCCCGCGTGTCATCCAGGACGGGGATGTCGTCAAAATCGACGTCGGCGTGTATTACGACGGCTGGGTCGGCGACAACGCGCTCACCGTTCCCGTGGGCAACGTCGCCCAGGAGACACTGCGTCTTCTCGCCGCCACCGAGGAATCACTGATCAACGCCGTCAACTACGCCCGCGACGGCTGGATGCTCGGCGACCTCTGCCACAGCGTCGAGCATCACGTCAGCCAGTACGGCTACACCGTCGTGCGCGAGTTCGTGGGGCATGGAGTCGGCCGCAAGCTGCACGAGGAGCCCCAGGTGCCCAATTACGGCAAAAAAGGCGAGCGTCCGCGTCTCAAGGCCGGCATGACCCTCGCCATCGAGCCCATGATCAACATGGGCACCGAGAAGACCCGCATTCTGGCCGACAAGTGGACCGTCATCACCACCGACCGCAAGCCCTCCGCCCACTACGAGCACGTCGTGCTCGTCACGGAAGACGAGCCAGAGATCCTCACCGCCCGAGGCCGCATGTTCCCGAAAGGCACCGCCGATCTTACGCCGCGCCCGGTTTCCGAGCTGGGTTGAGGGTCACGACGGGCTTCCTCGTCACGGCGGACTCCAGCGGTGCGCCTTCAACAATGCCTGCCGCATCAGCCTCCTGCCGGAGCGCGGACGCCCTCGTCCGCATTCCGTTCCAGCCATTCTGAATCGGTGAAAATCTGCGTCATCTGCGGACCCAACTCAGAAACCCTCACAGGAGATAAGGAAGGCAACGAAGGTCGGGGAGATAGCCCGCATGCGAAAGGAGCGCGGACACTCTTGTCCGCCTCATTCAAACCCACTCTGCACAAAGAAGCTCCGCCTGCGCGAGCACGGTCTTCACCGCCTCTTCCTGCAAGTCCGGCGGGTAGCCGTGTTTGTTCAGGATGCGTTTCACCATCACCTTGATTTTGGCGCGGGCGCTTTCGCGGAGAGTCCAGTCGATGGTCACGCTCTTCTTTACTTGGGTGATCAACTCCGCCGCGATGAGCTTGAGCTTGTCGTCGCCCATCGCCTGCTTCGCATTGTCGTTCGCGGCGAGCGCGTCGTAGAAGGCTTTCTCGTCATCGGTCAGGCCCATCTCCTTGCCCGCCTTGGTGGCAGCGTCGAGATCCTTGGCGAGTTTGATCAGCTCTTCGATGACCTGCATCGTCGAGATGGCGCGGT
>DNXB01000495.1 GCA_003506995.1 Verrucomicrobiales bacterium | reverse complement strand
CGCCCCACTCGATGCGCCGCACCTCGGAAGGATCAAAGCGCAGCGCGTGAACGACTGTCTGGAGCTGCTGCATCACCCCCGCTTCTTCCGCGCTCCCCAGCGGCAGCGCGGTGAGCACCTGCCCCGCAGAACCCACAGCGACGCGAAACTGCACCCGCGTGGGCTGGGTGAGCGCGATGCCAGGCAGTTCCACGCTCGCGGGGCCGCGTTTCGCCAGCGTGCTGCTCATGATCGCACGCAACGTGGCCGCGGGCGGCGCGGCCACCGGCTCCACGACACGACGCGGCACCGGCGGCAGCACATCTCTGCCGGGCGTGAACAAGCGCGGTTGTTTCACCGTCGTGGCGGCGGGCTCCAGCTCACGCAGCTTCAGCTCATAGCCTTCAAAGGAGGGACGAAACGCCAGCAGCCCGCTTTCCAGCGGCGTGGAAGCCTCGGCGTCGTTCAGCAGCGCGAAACTGCGGTCCTGCGCGCGGTGAATCAGCGCCAGCGCGGCCGGATCACGCGGATCAAGCGAGATCACATGCTGCGGCGTGCTCGTCACCCGCTGCGTCACGGGATGCACGATGCGGAAAATGAAAAAGAACCCCGCCATCGCCCCCATGAGCACCAGCAGCGCCACCACAAGGTGCCACGTCGAGTGATCACGCGCCTGCCACGCGAAGATCAGCGGCTCGTGCGGGTGCGGTTTGGCAGGCATCGGCTGGGGGCGGGTTTACGACTTCGGCGGCACGGTGGAATGCGCCACCTCGTAGCCGAGATCGAGCGCCATGTTGCCGATCTCGATCACGCGGCCAAACGGCGCCTGTTTGTCGGCGTGGATGATGGCGCGGCGCTCGCCCTCGCGGTGCGCCTTCAGCTTCTCCCGCAGCTCGGCGGTGGTGATGCGCATGCCGTCGAAATACAGCGAGTTTTCCATCCCGGCCGCGATGGTGATGATGTGCGCGCGGTCAAAACCGGTGAGGCGCGAGTTCGACTGCGGATGCTCCACCGTGATGCCGGAGTGCTGCACGAAGCCGCTGCTGAAAAGGAAATACACCAGCAGCAGCAGGATCGTGTTCAGCAGCGGCGCGGTGTAGAGCCACGGGCTTTGCTTCGGCAGGTTGCTTTCGAGCTTCATGGTTGGTCTCGGTTCGCAGTTTCGGGNNGTTGGTTGGACCTGCCGGTGGCTGCGTTGGGAGGACGCTCATCCCTTCAATCCGCGCACGCGTTTCGCCGCTTTCGGCGCCTCAGTTTCCGCCGGGCGGAATTCCACGATGTTGTCGGAGCCTTTCGCGTCCTCGATCAGGTTCACGATCTCGATTCCGGCGCGTTCCAGGTCATGCATGAGCGAGCGGGCACGGGCGCTGAGGAAGGCGAAGGACAGGTAGGCCGGAATCGCCACCACGAGGCCAAGCGCGGAGGTGATGAGGCTTTGATACACGCCGCGGGCCACATCGGCGTGCGTCGCGACCCCATTGGCGGAGGCCAGGCCGGTGAAACTGTCCAGCAGGCCGATCACGGTGCCCAGCAGGCCAATAAGCGGCCCCGCGTGCGCGATGGCGTTCAGGATGCCGAGGAAACGCTCCAGACGCGGCACCTCAAGCTGCCCCGCCTCCTGCACGATCTCCTTGAGCTGATCACGCGGCGCATGGTGCCGCAGCAGCGCCGCATGAATCACCCGCCCCGCCGGCACCCGCGTCGCCACGCACTCCTGCAGCGCCTCGGCGAAGTTCTTGCGGCGGATCAGGCTGGCCAGCCCGGCCAGGAACTCACCGATGTTCATGCTGGCACGATGAAAGTAGGCCAGACGCTCAATGAAGATCGCTCCGGCGAAGCACAGGCACCCGATCAGGAGCCAGACCAGAGGTCCGCCTTTGGAGATAAGATCAATCATGGGCCGGGAATCAGAGAATGAGGTGAAAAGGGCAGCACAAAGCGCCAGTTCGGGAGACTCTTTGTTTAAAGCATGTTTTATGCCGAGTGGGACGGCTTGTAAACACTGGAAATAAACCGGAAAACGGGACGGAGGTCAAGGCGGCAGGAGCGGGTCAAGCCTCGTCAAGGGGTCAAGACGGGGGCTCCACACCCAAATCCTCCTCTTGACCATTCCTTGACCTCTTGACCACGCCTTGACCTCCGCCGCGTGACATTCATACCAAAACCCATCACCTCCCACTCTTGCTTCCTCCCGGCAATTCCGCTCCAATGCCCGCATGAAACCCTTCGATCTCCAGGTCAATGGCTACGCGGGCACCGACTTCAATGGCGACGCCCTCACCGCCGAAGCCCTCCACCACGCCTGCGAGTGCCTCGTCGAGGACGGGTGCGACAACATCCTCGCCACCTTCATCACCGACACGGTGCCCACCCTGGAGCGCCGCATCGGCAGACTCGTCGAACTGCGCGAGAAAGACGCGCTCGCCCGCCGCATCATCACCGGCATCCACATTGAGGGGCCGTTCATCAATCCCATCAAAGGCTACGTCGGCGCCCATCCGCCCCACGCCGTGAAACCGGCCAACATCGACGACGCCAAGCGCCTCCTCGCCGCCGCCGGAGGTCTCGCGAAGCTCGTCACCCTCGCCCCCGAGCACGATGAGGGCAGCAAAACCACTGCCTTTCTCGCTTCTCAAGGCGTCACCGTCTCCGCCGGACATTGCGATCCCTCGCTCGACCAGCTCAATGCCGCCTGCGATGCCGGTTTGACCATGTTCACACACCTCGGCAACGGCTGCCCCATCCAGATGCACCGCCATGACAACATCATCCAGCGCGCCCTCAGCCTGCATGACCGCCTCTGGCTCTGCTTCATCCCCGATGGCGTGCATGTGCCCTTCTTCGTGCTGAAAAACTGGCTCGCCAGCATCGGCCTCGACCGCACCATCTTCGTCACCGACGCCATCTCCGCCGCCCGCCTCGGCCCCGGTCGCTACACCCTAGCCGGCTGGGACATCCTCATCGGCGACGACCTCGTCGCCCGCTCCCCCGACGCCACCCACTTCGTCGGCAGCACCGTCACCGTGCCGAGAATCAAGGTGAATGCGTATGAGCAGCTTGGGATGAGCGAGGAGGAATTGAAGCAGGTGCTGGATGTGAATCCGCGGAAGGCGATTGCTGCATAGTAGTCCAGTCTCGTCTATAACTGGACAAGATCGACAGTTGTGAGGTTTCGATCTGACCACCGTGAAAACGAAAAAATACTTTTATCGAATTCAGCATGCCTGCTTTGAGTGCCGGAAGGTTTTCAAGTTTGATTACCTCTCCAGAGAGGAGCAGCGAAGAGTATGGTTGAGCCAAAGGATTTCAGGTCGTCATCCTGCCAATGAGTTCGTCGAAAACGAACACATTTGTCCTCAATGCTCCAAACCAGTTCACATGATGGGCAGAGCGTTTAGAGCACCCAAGATGGATGATATTGAGGGATGGAAAGCTGCTGAGCTACTTTTCTTGGCTGGTTATCGTTTTTGGTCATCTTCCGGCAACCTGCCAACAACCCGCCGCGAGGCCCTCGCATTCATCGCTGATAAGCCGCTGAAATCCGAAGGCGAACGTCTCAATCAGCGCATCAAAGCCACTTATTCATCAGGCATTTGAACCCTCTCTCCTGGCTCGAAACCCATCGCGGACGCTACAGCGTCGTCCGCTGGCTGTTTCCGCGTCTGCTGGCGGGGATCTACCTGATCGCCTTCGTCTCCTGGGGCGTGCAGTATGATGGGCTGGTGGGCGAGAACGGCATCCTGCCCGCGAAGAACCTGCTCGAAAACGTCCACGCCTTCGAGGAGCGGGAGCAGAAGACGCTGTTCTGGCAGTTCCCCGGTGTCTTCCAATGGCATTACAGCGATGCCTTCGCGCACGGCTGCCTGATCGCCTGCGGCATCCTTTGCATGCTGGTGATGGCCGGTGTGGCGCAGGGGCCCCTGCTGGCGCTGCTGTGGTTCGGCTATCTCTCCTTCGCCACCACGGGAGACATCTTCATGGGCTACCAGTGGGACGCGCTGCTGCTGGAAGCGGGATTTCTCGCGCTGTTCGTCGCGCCGTGGCGATTGTGGTCGTTTCGTGGCATCACCGAGCCGCCGCGTGGCTCCATCTTCCTGCTACACTGGCTTCTGTTTCGACTGATGTTCCTCTCCGGTTATGTGAAGATCGGCGGCGGTGATCTGCCGTGGGAAAACATGACCGCGCTGCTCTACCACTACGAAACGCAGCCGCTGCCGAACGGTTGGTCATGGTTCGCGCACCACTGGCCGCGCGAGTTTCATGTGGCGAGCTGCTGGTTCATGTATGGCATCGAGCTCGGGCTGCCGTTTGCGATTTTCCTTGGTCGCTGGGGCCGTCTGGCCGCCGCGCTGGGCTTCCTCGGCCTCATGGCGATGATCTCAGCCACCGGAAACTACAATTTCTTCACCTGCCTCACCGCCGCGCTCGCCCTCACGCTGCTGGACGACCGCTGGTGGCCGAAATTCGTGCGCCGCTGGCTGCGCATCGACGCCGAAGCACCTCGTCCAGCATGGTATCGCTGGACGCAATGGCCCGCGCTCACCGCCGTGCTGCCGGTGATGCTCTGCACCCTTCTCGCCGCCGATTCCTTCCTGGCCGGGCGCATTCGTGGCTTCAAACCCGTGCTCCCGTCGGCATGGCACGAGGCGCTCGACGCCCCAATCGGTCGCACCCGCAGCTTCAACGCCTACGGCCTCTTCCAGGACATGACCGAGGAGCGCCCGGAGATCCTTCTGGAAGTCAGCGACGACGGCATTCTCTTCCTGCCGCTCGATTTCAAATACAAACCCGGAGATCCCAAGATCGCCCCGCGCTTCATCGCCCCGCACCAGCCCCGGCTCGACTGGCAGATGTGGTTCGCCGCACTCTACCCCGGCTTCGACCCGCAG
>DNXB01000181.1:12322-14952 GCA_003506995.1 Verrucomicrobiales bacterium | reverse complement strand
GGCTACACCATGTGGATGGCCGGCGGCGGCGTGAAAGGCGGTTTTACTTACGGCAGCACGAACGACATGGGCGACAAAGCTGAGACCGGCATCATCACCACGCACGATTTACATGCTACGGTGCTGCACCTCCTCGGCATCAATCACGAGCGCCTGACGTATCGCTATGCAGGCCGCAATTTCCGCCTGACGGATGTTCACGGCGTGGTGGCGAAGGACATCATTGCGTGATCAATGGAGGATAGCCGTCCCAACTGTCATCGGCCTGAGGCTTCCAGCCTAAATCCGTCCATAGGCGGAACTCCTCATGCCCCTGACAGGCCGGAGGCATATCCTCCCCCTTCGAACACTGGATTCAGTGCTTACAGCTTGGAGCACGGATTGGCCGTAGGCTTGGGTGTGGCGATAGCCCGCCCGGCTGCTGGGTGCTCGTCAAGGAACGCCGCGAAAGACGACTGGGCTGTCGCCACAGTCATCCTACGTCAAAGCTACCAGCGATGACCTACCGTACCCGAGGACCATTCGGATTTGTCTCTTCATCCCCCTATGACCATGAACCACTTCCGGAGGTCAAGCCAGCTACTTGCTCTTACTCACAGCAAAGAGGATAGTGATAATACAGCCTGTCAAAAACACTCCCACCGCGACGATCATCGTGAAAGCGTAACCAAGAATTGGTTGTGTATCGCCCATCCAGTCCTCGAGAATGAAGATGCCAAAAAGTAGAGCAGCGAGGGCAGATACCAACGATGCCGAAAGGCCAAGCACCAGCACTTTTGAATGTCGCTTCATACCATTGCTTCATTTAGCCGCCAAACTTCAGAGTCGCGCCTCATGCTCTAATAGCACATGGCTCAGATTAACCCATTACCCAAGCGCCCGCTTCAGCAGATTCGCCGTGATACGCTGCACGCGCTTGTCCGTGCCGTGCGGACGTGAGTAATGGCTCCACACCGGCATGTGGCCCGGTGGTTTGCTCAGGCCCTGCGCCCACCAGATGGTGGAGGCATTGAAGATGAAGTTGTTTTTCGGGCCGTCGAACAGGACCGCTTCCCACTGCTGGGGATTGCGACCGCCCTGCCAGCAGGTGCCGCCAGCGACGATTTCAAGTCCTGGCAGATCCCTGGGCGCGTCGCCGTGATATTCCCAGCCGATCATGCCGGGGATGGAGTCGCCCTTCTTCATGCCGGTGCCTTCAAAGATCCAATGATCGGGTTTGGTGCAGAACCAATCGCCGCCGCCGTTCACGGGGCTGATGTTGCGCACGCCCATGAGATAACCCTCATCCGGGCCGCGATGCGGATAGGGGCCGTATTTTTTCTCGCGATTCACCGCGTAAGTGTAGTCGCCGCCGTAGGGGCCGCCGCGAAAGATGCGGCGGTTGGGCACGCCATCGGCATTTGGCGAGAAGGGCGTCACCCAACACACGGAGTTGCCGGAGAGAAAGAGCAGGTTCACACCCGCATCACGCATTTTCTCCACGCTTTGATACTGGCGGATGTCCCAGTACTCATCATGGCCGATGCTGATGAAGGCTTTGCACTTCAAGCCGCGATCCGGGGTGATCATGTCGGCGTTGGAGCAGTAGGTCACGTCGTAGCCTTCTTTTTCCAGCCAGTAGGCGGCTGGAAACTCAAAGCACAGCCACTCACCGCTGCCCACGGACTGCGGGTTGGTGTAGATCTGCGCGTAGTTGGCATAAGGCCGGTCAAAGCTGACGTCCGACCACGGCCCCTGGTTGCCTTTTGGATCAATGTAGAGCGAGTAGGCGTCCGGCCAGCGATTGTAGGCCTGCCAGGTGTTGTCGCTGCATTGCAGCAGGATGTCCGCTTTGCGATCATCCGTGACGATGAAGACAATGTAGCTCTGCCAGTAGGGTTCGTCCTTGGACGCGGGCAAAGTGGTGAGCCTGCCAAGATACACGCCACTGACCCAATCCGCCGGAATCGTGAGCGAGGTCGATTTCTCCCAGCGGCATTCACGCAAGCGCTTCTCTCCCACCTCTGGCAAAGGCTGCTCCTTGCCTTCAAACGGACCGAGTTCCGTCATCAAACGCGCCCCTTTGCCGCCGTAGTAGCCGGTGCGGAAGATTTCGATCTTGAAGCGTGCCGCTGGCTTCGTGCTGACGAAAATATCGAGCGTCTCCCCTGCCCTCACCGACTGGCGCGAGCAGTAGCCCTCGATGAGCGGTGAGCGGAAGCCGCTGGCGTCGAGGCGCATGCGGGTGAGCTGCCAGTCGGTCGATCCAGGTTTCGCGTTTTCTTCGGTGATCAGGGACATGCTCTGATTACGCGGCTTTGCGGCCAAAATGATCAGTAGGTCGCTCGTCCGCCGGACAAATCAAACACGGCACCGGTGGTGAACGAGCAGTCCTCGGAACTGAGCCATGCGACGAGTGCCGCAGCTTCCTCCTTCTTGCCAAAGCGGTTCATCGGGATCTTCGAGAGCATGTAGTCGATGTGCTGCTGCGTGAGCTGCTTCAGAATGTCCGTCTCGATCACCGCCGGCGTCACCGCGTTCACGATGATGTTGCTGGTGGCGAGTTCCTTGCCCAGCGACTTCGTCAAAGCGACGACACCCGCCTTCGAGGCGCTATAATGCGCGGCGTTCGGATTGCCTTCCTTGCCCGC
>DNXB01000181.1:0-12208 GCA_003506995.1 Verrucomicrobiales bacterium | reverse complement strand
CCAGCGTTGTTCACGAGGATGTCGATCTTGCCGAAAGCTCCGATCGTGGAAGCCGCACCGGCTTCGACCGAACCCAAACTCGTCACATCCACGGTGGCCGTGTGAACTTTGCCGAGAGCGGAGAGTTCGCCTTTGGCAGCATCCAGCGCAGAAGCATCCATGTCCCACAGGCACACATGGGCACCGGATTGCAGCAGCCGTTCAGCGATGGCATAGCCGATGCCACGCGCACCGCCGGTGATGATGGCCACTCTGTCTTTGAGGTCGATTTGATTCATGAGGGCAGAGCAATCGCGGCTAGTCCTCCCAGACTTTCAGCAGTTCCACCTCAAAGATGAGCGTCTCATTCGGCCCGATGTCGATGCCTGCCCCACGCTTGCCATACGCCAGCTCCGGCGGAATGAAAAAGCGGAATTTCGCGCCCTCCTTCATCAGTTGCAGCCCCTCGGTCCAGCCTTTGATCACGCGTTTTAGCGGAAACTCCGCCGGTTCGCGCCCCGCGAGATAGGAGCTGTCAAACTCCACGCCATTGAGCAAAGTGCCGCGATAATTCACCACCACGGTGTCCTTGGCCTTCGGGCTTGGGCCGGTGCCTTCGCGCAAAACCTCGTATTGCAGGCCGCTGGCGGTCGTGGTGATGCCCGGTTTGCGGGCGTTTTCAGTGAGGAAGGTTTTGCCGAGTTCGAGTGCGGATTGGGACATGCGATGAGGAGTTGGGCCGGTGTTCTTCCTGCGAGACCGCACCGTTGCAACCGCAAATCCCACACAATGCGCCGTTGGATTCGCCGAAATCCGGGCCACTTTCCAGACGTAACCTTTTCAGCCCCCAAAACCCGCTATTTCATGCTCCGACGCCTCACATTCGCGTGCATCGCCCTGCCGTCCCTGCTCACCGCCGCTGAACGCGGTCAGGAAGCCTACAACCAGCGCATCCTGCCGCTGCTGCAAAAATACTGCTACGACTGCCACGGCGACGGCTCGGACAAGGGCGACTTCGCTTTGGACGAATACCCCGAGTATTCCAAGCTGATCGCCGACAAGGTGCTGTGGGACCACACGCGTCAGCAGCTCGTCACACATGTGATGCCGCCGGAAAAAAAGGACAAGCCCTCGCTTCCTGAGCGCGATGAGATCGTCGCATGGATCGACAGCACCGTGTTCTGGTTCGATCCGCAGAAGATTGATCCCGGCCACGTCACGATGCGCCGTCTGAACCGCACCGAATACAACAACACCATCCGCGATCTGCTTTTGGCGGACCTGCGTCCTGCCAGCCAGTTTCCGCCCGACGACACCGGCTACGGCTACGACAACATCGGCGACGTGCTCACCGTCTCGCCCCTGCTGATGGAGAAATACATCCGCGCCGCGAACACCGTGGCTGAAAAGGCGCTCGACACCTCTGCGGTGGAGCGCATCGACCTCGAACTGGGCGCGAAGAAATTTTGGAACCAAAAAGGCGAGACGAAGGAATGGGAGAACGTGCGCTGGTTTCACAGCAACGCCGATGCCGCGACGAAATTCACCGCTCCAGCCACCGGCACCTATGTGCTGAAGCTGCGCGTCTCGGCCACCCAGGCCGGCCCGGACGCGGCAAAGCTGGCGCTGCGTGTCGATGACAAGGAACTTGGCAGCTTCGACGTGACCGCACGTTATCACGGCGAAAAAGGCCCCTGGCAGACGATTCAAAAAGAACTCACGCTCAACAGCGGCGAGCACAAGATTGTGGTTCGCTTCCTGAATGATTTCAGCGATCCGCAGAACCCCGACCCGGAAAAACGCGACCGCAACCTGGCGCTCGACAAGATCAACGTCGAAGGCCCCTTCGGCCTGCTGCCGCCACGAGGCACCCGTCTGGTGCAATGGCTGCTGGATGGCAAAGCCGCCGGCCTGCCCTCGATGAAGCTCAGCGGCGAGGATTTCGTGCGTGGCGAAGGGGACTCCCATCGCGACACCGGCGCCATCCTGCTCGCCAGCAGCGGCTATGTGAAGCATCCCGTCGAAATCGACAAGCCCGGCAAATATCGCTTCACCATCAAAGCAGGCGCCCAGCAGGCCGGTGGCGAGCCGGCCAAATTTGATGTGCGCCTTGCCGGGAAAAACGCCGGCTCTTTCTCGGTGACCGCCAAGAACCAGGCTCCGCAGTGGTTCAAGGCCGAGGCGGAACTGCCTGTGGGAAGACACGAGATCCAGGTGTGGTTTCTGAACGACTTCTACGATGAAAAAACACGCCAGGACCGCAATTTCTGGCTGCACCAGCTCACCCTCGAAGGACCGCTCGATGTGGGCGGCGGCATCGCCACGTCAGCAGTGCCCGTGCTGGTGGAAAAACTCGGCACGCGGCTGTTCCGCCGCCCGATGCTCGAAGAGGAAAAAGCCAAATGGCAGGGCTTCGCCACGCTGGCCTTGAAGGAAGGGCTGCCGCCCATCGAAGCGCTCGAATATGTGCTCCGCGGCATGCTGGTTTCCCCATCGTTCCTGTACCGGACCGAACCACAGCCTGTGGGCGAGATCCTGCATGGCATCGCCCTGGTGGATGAGTTCAGCCTAGCCTCCAGGCTCTCCTACTTCCTCTGGTCCGCACCACCGGACGACCGCCTGCTGCAGCTCGCGGCCAAAGGTGAGCTGCGCAAAAACTTCGCCGCCGAGGTGAAGCGCATGATCGCCGACTGGCGCGGCTCCAGCCTTGGCGAAAACTTCGCCGGCCAGTGGCTGCAATTGCGCGACGTGGACATCGCCGCGCCTGACATCCGCGCCTTCCCGGAATGGAAGGGCGGCCTCGGCTCTCTCATGAAAAAAGAGTCGCAGATGTTCTTTGATCACATCCTGCACGAGAACCGCAGCGTCATCGAGTTTCTCAACGCCGACTACACCTTCATCAACGACAAGCTGGCCCGCTTCTACGGCATTGAAGGCGTGAAGGGGGACAAGTATCAAAAAGTGTCGCTTCAGGGCACGCCGCGCGGCGGCATCCTCACCCACGGCAGCATTCTCACGCTCACCTCCAACCCCACGCGCACCTCGCCGGTGAAACGCGGCAAGTATCTGCTCGAAAACATCCTCGGCACCCCGCCGCCGCCCGCTCCCGGCGGCGTGCCACCGCTTGATGAAAGGAAAGCCCGCTCCTCCAAGATCACGCTGCGCCAGCAGTTCGCCGAGCATCGCAGCAATCCCTCCTGCGCCGGCTGCCACGCCTTCCTCGACCCCATGGGCTTCGCCTTTGAAAACTACGACGCCATCGGCCGCTGGCGTGACGAGGAGAAAAAGCAACCCATCAACGCCTCCGGCGGCCTCGTGCGCGGGCAGACCTTCCAGAATCTTGCCGAGCTGCGCGCCCTCCTGGTGCGTGACATGAGCGACCAGTTCGTCAAAAACCTCGCTGAAAACCTGCTCATCTACGCGCTGGGCCGTGGCATCGAGTACTCCGACAAGCCCACCGTCGAGGCCATCGTGAAACGCACGCGGGCTTCAGGCGACCACTTCCAGGATCTCATCCTCGCCGTCTGCGAGAGCGTGCCGTTCCAAAAGATGCGCGTGACGCCGAAAGAAGCGCAGTAAGATCACTTCAACAGCTCTGCCACCGGGATGCGGAAGAACTTGTCCGAGCGGGATTTCATCTTGTCCTCGCCGCCGATGCAATACACGAAGCCCTCGCACTTCACGAGGGCCACCATCGCCGCGTAGGGCAGTGATTTGGCCTTCCGGTAGCTGTCCGTCTTCACATCGTAGATCACAGTGTCGGCAGTGAAGTCTTCGCGGAAGCCACCGGCGAGGTAAAGATGCCGTTCATCGAGCGCCACAACGCCAAGACCACGATTGGCGACCGCCAAAGGCTTCAACGGACGCCAGGCATTCCTGGCGGGTGAGAAAGCATGCGCCGCCGTCGTGTTTTCGATGGCCTGTGAGTTCTCATTCCAGTTGAGGCCCCCAAACACCAGCAATTCGCCGTTTGAAGCCGTGGAACCGGCCGACATGAAAGCCTTGCCAGGAAACACGGTCAGTGGGCGGACCTGCCATTTCCCCTCTGAAAAAGCGATGGAGTGAGTGGCGCGGCTGACGCCGGAAACATTGGCCGCGTCATCGGTTCCGCCAGTGATGATCAGACTGCCATCCACCACGCCCCCTGCGGCCAGCACGACGGTTGAAGGCAGTTCCGGCACTTGTTGAAGCCTGGCACCAGTTGCATCGACCGTCCCGATGGCCTTCACCGTCCGCGTGCCATCACTGCCGCCGAGAAACTGAAACGAAGCCGTGTGTGGCAGGGTGACTCCATAGGCGACAGGACCAGCACTCAATGCGGACAGTGTGGACCATTTTTTTGAAGCAGGATCAAAGGCATGCACACTCCGCAGCCAGTTCTTGGTGCCGCCCTCCCAGTGGGTGCCGCCCACGACAACGATCTTCCCGTCTGCCGGACCGCAAAACGCGCCTCCGTTCGGTTCCGGCAACGGAGGCAGCTTCTCCCACTGCGCATGAGCGGTGGAAATCAGCAGCCAGCTAAGAAACAACCGTTTTGTCATCAGGATCAGTCGAGCGCTCATAGTGGTCGGTGTGAGGAGATTGCCATCCAGGGCGCAGACGCACATCGCTCGCGCCGCTGAGCTCGCCTGCTGCGCTCGCGGGCGTCGCGTCATCTTTTCGGCGAATCTCCCACCAGCACTGGCCGCAGTGGTTGTGCTCATGGTCAATGACAAAGCCAGCATCCTTCATCAGAGGGCCGATCCAGCCCATGCAGTGGTCGCAGTAGTCGCGGTATTGCTCCAGGCCATTGCGGAGCAGAAAGCCCTTCGAGGGACATTCGTGCATGTCGATGCGGAACACGTCGTCCGTCACCGTGCGCTCATACACCGCGCCCTCATCCGCCAGCGTCGGTCCCCAGTATTCCTTCATGCCCTCAAAGCCCTTCTCGCGGATCAGCTTCGAGGCATGCGTCTGTGAATCCTGGTGAACCGCCTCGTCCCAGTAGGCTCTCACCAGAGTGTGACCGCCAAGCTGGCTCAGCCACTCGAACGTCCACTCGTAGTGCCCGCAGAAATCGTAGCAGCCGATCATGATGCCGTGGCGATGTCCTCCAGGTTCTGCGGCGGCAGATCCGCCGTCGCCTTCATGAAACGCTGAGTGCAACTGCCATTGCCACCGCAAACGCGCACCGTCATACCCGCCGGTTCGGCAATGGCCTCGTTCACAAAAAAGCAGTGCTGGCAGAAATTCGGCACAACCTCGCGTCCATGCTCGCGCAGATGCCGGATGGCAGGACATGTTTTCACTTCAAGCCGCACCTCGTCCTGCGCTTCACTCACCTCGACTTCCGCGCCGGGTTCCACCGCGAAAAAAGCCCGCCAATACTCCGCCACACCGGCGAATCCGAGCTCGCTCCAGCGCTTGGACACCGGCTGGTAGTATGACTGGCCGATGTCCTGCCAGTACTTCCTCAAAGCCCCTTCCCCATGATGCCTCAGGATGAAACGAAAGGTCGCATTGACCGCAAAATAGAAATCCGCATGGCCCGCCGGCTTCGTGTCGGCATAAGGCAGTGAGGCTGGAATGGAGGAGGCCATCGTTCGCTGGATCAGTCGTGGCAGGTGGCGGAAAACTTTCCGTCATTTCCTCCAATCCCATGGAAACACAAAGAAACCAGGAAATGCGGCATTGCGGACACGTTGTTCTTTTTTCTATCCTTCTGCTCCATGACTCATTTCTCCTGGCTCGATTACACGATTTTTGGCGTTTATCTCACCGCCTCGGTCGGTGTGGGTTTGTTTTCAGCCCGAGGGGCCAAATCGCTGGGAGATTACTTTCTCGCCGGACGTGGCATGAACAGCTTCCTGGTCGCCATGTCGATCCTGGCCGCGTTGTTCTCCGGCATCAGCTACCTCGCCGGGCCGGCGGATGTGTATAAAAACGGCTTCGGCTTCGCCTACGTCGTGCTGGCTTTCTTCATCGCCACCCCCTTCACGGCGATCTGGATGCTGCCGAAGTTTTACCAGTCACGCTTTTACACCGCGTATCAGTTTCTTGAAGAGCGCTTCGCCCTCCCAGTGCGCCTGCTCGCTTCGGGCCTGTTCATCTTCCGCGTGGCGCTCTGGCTGGCGGCTGCGACTTACGCGCCCGCTCTTGCGCTGGAAAAAGTCACCGGCATTCCTTTGTGGATCACAATTATCGCCTCGGGCACGCTCACCACGCTCTACACCGCGCTCGGCGGCATGCGGGCGGTGATCTGGACCGATGTGATGCAGCTCATGGTCCTCTTCGGCGGCCAGCTCCTGATCGTCATGGTGGCGCTGGGGAAGATTCCCGGCGGCCTCGGGGGTGTCTGGGACACGGCGGTGACGGATGGCCGCATGGACCTCAGCTTTTCCTTCAGCATTGCCGAGCGCGTCAACATCTGGTCCCTGCTGCTCGCGGGCGCGTTCCTGCACCTGGTTCAAATGGCCACGGATCAGGTTTCCGTGCAGCGTTATCTCACCGCAGGCAGCTTGAAGGAGGCTCAGCGCTCGCTTTGGATTAAACTCTGGTTCGTGCTGCCCGTCCTCGTGCTCTTCTACGGCACAGGTCTCGTGCTCTACGCGTTCTATAAGATTCACGGCGATCCGCTTGCCGCTGGTTTGATCGCCAAAGAGGATCAAATCCTGCCTTACTTCGTCGTCACCCAGCTTCCCGCAGGGCTCCCCGGCCTGCTCATCGCCGCGATCTACGCCGCCAGCATGTCCACCATTTCCGCAGGTCTCAATTCTCTCGCCTCCGCCACCGTTGTTGATTTCAAGCAGCGCCTTTCCAAAGCGCCCGAGAGCACGCAGGCCCGGCAGGTCGGCAATGCGCGCTGGATCACCGTAGGTTACGGACTTCTGGTCATGGCGCTCGCTTTTGCCGTCTCTGTCATGCCCGGAAACCTCGTCGAGTCCGTCAACACGGTCATCGGACTCATTGGCGGTCCGCTGCTGGGGCTGTTCTTCCTCGGCATGTTCACCACTCGCGCCGACACCCGAGGAGCCCTGCTTGGCTGCCTCGCGGGTTTCATCGGACTGCTGAGCATCTACCTTTATCAGAATGGTTTCTTCACCGCCGTTAAGCCTGAGCCAATCGTCTCCTTCATCTGGTTCAGCCTCTTCGGTTGCATCATCACCATGGGAGTCGGCCTGCTGACGTCGAAAGCAGCGCCAGCAAAGCAGCCCTGATCACTCAAACCAGCCTGGCAAACCCCTGCTCAGCGATCTCGACACCCGCCTCGCTCTTCAATTCACCGCGTTCCTGCGCCTTTGCCACGAGAACGAGCGACTCATCCAGCGCCGCGAGCATTCCAGCGATCAGTTCATCCGTGTGCGGCCACGTCACATAAAGCTGGCTCGACATCAGATAACCTCGCTGAAGCATGTGGCGGATCATGAGAACCTTCGCCGCCGGATCGGCAAAGCCGAGCGAAGGAGCACATGGCATGCGGCCGATCTTCAAAGCAAGCGTGGGATGCCGCCCCGCCACCTCGCGCAAACCGGCCTGCAAACGCTCTCCAAGGCTCCAAACATGTTTCTGCACGCCCTCGCGCTGCATTTTGCCAATGCAGGCCAATGATGCCGCCGTGCCCACGCCATCCGTCCAGTAGCTGCTGGAGATGAAACTGCTGTTCGAGGCATCCATGACCTCGTTTTTGCCAACGATGGCTCCGGCGGGGTAGCCGTTGCTCATGGCCTTCGCATACACGGCGATGTCCGGCTCGATGTCGAGTACGGATGCGGCTCCGGGAAAACCGAAACGCCAGCCGCTCGTCACTTCATCGAGCACGAAAACCGCGCCCGCAGCATGGCATGCGTCGATCACGTTTTGAAGGAACCCATCGCGTGGCAATTCACTGCGCATCGGCTCCATCACCACTGCGGCGAGCTTGCCATCGATCTTTTGCAGCGCGTTTCGGAAGGATTCGGGATCGTTGTAGCGAAACGGCACCGCCGTGCCCGCCAGTTCACGCGGCACTCCGAGCGGTTGCAGGCCGGGCAGCAAATGACCATCAAGCGCGGCATCATCGCCGAGATTCGCCGCGAGATACCAGTCGCTCCATCCATGATAACCACAGAAGGCGATGCCGCTTTTGCCTGTGACCGCACGTGCTATGCGCACCGCGAGCCCCAGAGCCTCGCCACCGCCGCGAGCATAGCGCACTTTGCCAGCCCACGGATGCAGATCGAGCAGCAGATCCGCCAGCGTCACCTCATCCGGCGAAGCCAGCGTGGCATAGCTGCCGAGATTCACGCGACGCTTCACCGCCGCGTTCACTTCATCATCGGCGTGACCGAGCAAAATGGCTCCGACACCGCCCGTGAAGTCGGTGTAGCGCTTTTCATCCAGATCCCAGATGCTCGCGCCCTTTGCTCGCGAAAAATAGGACGGCCATGACTGCGGGTCGAACAAGTGCGCCCTCTTCGAGAGCAGCCCCGTGCCGCAGGAGATCTTCGTCTTCGCCTCTTCCCAGAGCTTGGGCCCGGAAAGAGTGGTCCGCACAGTCCTCTGTGCGGTTTCCGAATCAGGAGTCGTTCGTTGCGCACACGGGACTTTGCGGACCACTTTGAGCAGTCGCAGCGCGTTCTCGCGGAAGATGTCCTCCAGATCACCCTGCGTCATGCCTGTGTCTTCACATGCTTCACGCATGCACATGAGCGATTCGATGCCCACGGACGTGTATTGGCCGAAGATGGTCAGTTTATCGCCTGCAATCTCCGGGTGAATCCAGGTGAAGCCATCGCCCTGCGTGACGCAGGAGCCGCGCAGCTCGCTGACCATGTAATCGCTGCCCCAGAGCACGCGTTGCGGCCCCAATATCTCAATCGCCGCTCGAAACGCGCCCGCTTGTGTCACCGCCGAGGTGTCCACGACCACGTTGTCGAGATCGACGAGGTGATGCAGCCCCTCACGGGCATGACGATAATTAAAAGACCGCGCCACATGCGCCAGGATCAGCCTGCAGCGCGGGTAACGACGACACAGCCGCTGAATGGCCTCCACGTTGCGCGGATCGGTGATGCCGCCCGCTAACATGATGTGCAGCACCATGATGCCATCGTGATCATGACAAACCTCCCACATCCATTCCGGTGCGAAGGACTCGATCTCAGCCTCCTTCGTATCAGGCACGTCCGCGTAGAGTCGATACGGCTTGATGCCCACAAACACGCCCGTGCTCATCAGCCGCCGCACCTCTGCGGGATCATCCGTCGGTGCCGCGAGCACCAGCGCCCGCGAGTTCGTGCTCACGTCAATCTGCGACTGTACCCACGCGTTTTCACCGACGCGATCATTTCCTGCGCTCGGATAGCCGAAGAACAAGCCTTCCACCTCACGTCCCGGCATCCAAAGCCGCATCGCCGCCTGAAAATCGGCCATCCCATAGCCACGATCTTCATCGAGAAACACCGGGCGCTTCCCTTCCGCGAAATTCCGCGAGTGAAACAGATGCGTGTGCGCATCAAAGACCTTGGGCGGCACGAAGCCGTCCAAGGCGCGGTGGAGCAGCTTGCGGTCGGTATCGTTGAGTTCGGTGACGAGCTTCAGTGGCATGGCGGGAATGCTGTGGTCTGCTCCTTCAGCTTCCAGCGGAAGATTCTGGTCTGACTTGTGAACCAATGCGCTGCCGACAAAATCATGGAGGGTAAAATCATTCCCAAATCATTTTATCCTTCAGGATTTTGTCATTTCAAAGTCTCCGCCGCCTTGAGTTGCTCCAAAACCGGTTTGATTGGCAGCGCTCGCGCGGTGCGGCGATGGCCTTCGATCGTTGTGGCACGGAAGAGGGAGTTGAGGATGGCTTCTTCCGTGGCTTCGGCGGCGGCTTGAAAAAGCGGCGTCATGGTTTCATTCGAAACTTCGGCGACTTGATGCACCTTGGCCTCGCGTTTGCGGCGGCATTCGGCGGCGGTGCTGAAGGCGATGACGTAATCACCGGAGCCGTTGCTCATGACCGATCCAGTGCGGGCGAGGCCGACGAGCGCACGACGTGCGAGACGGTCGAGCAAGCGCGCATCCAGCGGTGCATCCGTGGCGACGATCATCATGATGCTGCCATCCCCGGACTCTTTGGAGGCTTTCTCCAAGGTCTTCCACACCGGCACGCCTGCGATGGTGAGCTGGCCGCCGTAGTTGCTCTGCACGAGCACACCGACGGTCCAGGTCTTGTCGCCACTGGTGATGACTCGTGAACTGGTGCCGATGCCGCCTTTGAAATCGAAACACACCGTGCCGGTGCCCGCGCCGACTGTCCCTTCCTCCACAGGGCCGCTTTTCGCGTTGTTGAGCGCTTCAAACACATGCTTCGGCTCGATGGGACGAGCGCGGATGTCGCTGAGCTGGCCGTCGTTGGTTTCGCCGACGACGGGATTGATCGAGCGCACTTTCTCCATGCCGGGCTGCTCGATCATCCAGGTGGTGAGCGCATCGGCGGCACGCCAGACGCTGAGCGTGCCGGTGAGAACGATGGGCGTCTCCAGTTCGCCGAGTTCGGCCACTTGTGTGACTCCAACGAGCTTGCCGAAGCCGTTGCCGACATGGATGGCGGCGGGCACACGCTCCTCGAAAAGATTGCCCGCGTGTGGACGGATGGCGGTGATGCCCGTGTTGAGGTTTTTGCCATCACGCAGAGTCACCTGGCCGACCAAAACGCCCGGCACATCGGTGATGGCGTTGAGTTTGCCAACAGGCAGCGTGCCGATGACGACGCCAGCCTCACGAGCACGCGGGCGGGCCTCTTCCGCATGAACTGCGGCGCACAGGCTCAAGAAGCAGAAGAGGTGCGAGAAGCGTGACATGACGGAGGAGTGATGGAGTGATGATACGGACGATCTGTCGCTGCATTGGCAAAACTCCACGACTCCACGACTCCGGTGTCCGCAGGCTTCATTCTTCAAAGACAGCGATGTGAGCGACGCCATCCGGCCCCATGTGAGCGTGAAACATGCCCTCGCTATTGAAGGGCGTGGAGACATTTCCTTTCGCGTCCACGGCGATGAGACCGCCGCGCGCGTCGAGCTTTTTGAGCTTGTCGTTGATGATGGCCTGCGTCGCATCAGTCAGCGTCGCGTTCGCGTATTTCATGCGAGCGGCGACATCGTAGGCGACCGCATTGCGGATGAAGAACTCACCATGACCCGTGCATGAGACGGCGCAGACGCCATCCTCGGCGTAAGTGCCCGCGCCGATGATCGGCGAGTCGCCGACGCGGCCCGGCAGCTTGCCCGCAAGGCCTCCAGTGGACGTGGCTGCGGCGAGATGGCCTTCTTTGTCGAGCGCCACCGCGCCGACGGTGCCCATGAGCAATGAGTGATCGCGACCCGGAACGGGCGCATAGGCTCCCTTCGGCAAATCTTTTTTCTTTGCGCGCTCCAGCCGCTCTTTTTGTTCGGGCGTGATGAACCACTCCGGCTCTTCAAACTGAAGTTTCTCCTGCCGCGCCAAATTTTCCGCACCCCGGCCGATCATGAGTACATGTGGCGTCGTGCGCATGACCTTTTGCGCGAGCAGAATCGGATTGCGCACGCCATGAATGTTCGCCACCGCTCCTGCGAGACCCGTTTGGCCGACCATGATGGAGGCATCCAGCTCCACGATGCCATCGCGCGTCAAAGCAGCGCCGCGCCCCGCATTGAAGAGCGGGGAGTCCTCCAGCACGATGATGGTGGCGATCACCGCCTGCTCGCTGCTGCCGCCGTCCTTGAGCACAGTGTAACCTTTGCGCAGCGCCTCTTCCAGCACGGCACGACACGCGGCTTCCTTTTCTGGTGTGAGCTTCTTCCGTTCGGCACCCGCACCGCCATGCAGCACGAGCGTAATCGGCGCATCGGCCATCAAAAAGCCGGTGAGGAGGCAAAAGGTGAGGAGAAGATGTTTCATGGTTTCAAAGGCTTGTCAGAGATGATGGAGAAGGTTTTGAGCGCCTGCGGATGCGCAAACATTTTTCCAGCGCTATGGCCAACATCTGGTGCCTCGATCAACTGCCAGTGAAACGGCCACCCGCGCTCTTTGGCGAGTGTTTGCGCCATCGCGAAGCAGGCGTGGCCGCGCTCGAAGCGTGTTTTGCCCTGTCGCATGGCATCGGGTTTCATGTCGAGATTCTTTTCGTGAAGGTCAGCCGTGCCAAGGTAGAGCGTGAGAGGCGCGGCGAGGTAGGCTTTGATCTGCTCATCGCCACCCAGTTCCGGCGGCAGTCCGCCAAAGCCGAGGGGATAGTTTT
>DNXB01000651.1 GCA_003506995.1 Verrucomicrobiales bacterium | reverse complement strand
GAGCGCCAGGCCCGCATGCACCCGCGCAGAAGCATCCTCATGCAGGTGCTCGGCGCTGGCAGCCAGTCCCTCGAACCTCAGGTCGGCTCCGTCGGCTGCGAGAGCGGCGACCGCTTCCTGTTTTGCACCGACGGTGTCATCGACGGCATCTGGGATCACCGCCTGGCCGACATGCTCGCCGAGGATCAACTGCCGACAGACAAAACACGCGCGCAGTGGTTCGTCGAGTATGCCGTGGCTGAATCCGGCAAGGACAACGCCAGCGCGGTGGTCGTGGAGCTGCCCTGAGCCACGCAACATCCGGCCACGCATGCGCAAGCTGCGCAGAGCGGGAGTCTCCAGGCTTGGCATGGTTTGAAGCACCAACCTATGAAACGCAACGATCCTATCTCCCACCTCATGACCCGCAACGTGATCACCGTCCACCACGGCGATCCGGTTTCCAAAGTCCGCGCGCTCGTCCGTGAGCATGGCGTGCATCACATCCCGGTCGTGAACGGCGACCAGATCGTCGGCATCATCACCTGGAGCGACATTCTGCGCGTCAGCTTCGGCGATGCGTTCAACACCGACATGCGCGCCGTCGATGCCACGCTCGACCACACGCTCACGCTGGAGCAGGTCATGCGTAAGAATCCCGTGACGCTTCCCGAAACCGGCACGGTTCGCGAAGCCGCCGAAATCCTCGCCAAGAGTGACTTCCACTCCCTGCCCATCGTTTCCGGCTCCAGCAAACTCGTCGGCATGGTCACCACCACCGACTTGATCAAGTACCTGCTCGACCAGTTTTAACCCATCAGCGCCACCGCGATGGGATCAACGAGTGGCTTGCCACTGCGCGTGAGGCGCACGAACTGATCATCGAAGTCCAGGAGCCCCTGGTCGCGCAGCGTGTCGAGCATGCGGCGTGAATCGGTCGCGATGAGATCGAGCGGCAGGCCGCGTGCTGTGCGCAGTTCGAGGCCGAAGCGCTCGGTGCGCCTGTTCTCTGGCGTGAGTTCCTCGACTTCCACCGCCGTGTCATCACCCGCAAGCGTCATCTCCATGTAGCGCGGTGTGTCCTTCACATTGTGCCAACGTTTGCCGCCCACGGTCGAAAACGCGCCGGGACCGATGCCGAGATAATCCTCGCCGAGCCAGTAAGACTCATTGTGGACGCTGCGATGGCCTGGTTTCGCGTAGTTCGAGATCTCGTAGTGCTCGAAACCACCCGCTTCGAGCAGGTCGATGCCCAGATTGAAAAAGTCCGCGTCACGGCCTTCATCCGCACGAAATTCGCCCGCTTTGAGGCGGCGAAAGAAGTCGGTGTCCTCTTCATAATTGAGGTTGTAGGCCGAAATGTGGTCGGGGTTCAGCGAGAGCGAATGCTCCAGCGTTTCACGCCAGGTTTCGAGGCTTTGGCCTGGAATGGAGAACATCAAATCGAGGTTCAAGCTCGGAAAATCGACCGCTTTGAGCACCTGCCATGTTTCCTCGGCCTCTGCGGGTGAATGATCACGCCCCAGCGTCTTCAGCGTCGCTTCATCCCAGGCCTGGATTCCCAGCGAAACTCGCGTCACGCCCAGCTCACGCATCAGCGCGGCTTTGGAGGCGGTGATCGTGCGCGGATTGGCCTCCATCGTGTATTCAGCCACTTCCGCCATGTCCAAGCGCTCGCGCAAACCGCGCAGCAACCGCTCCAGATGCACCTCGCTGAGCATCGTCGGTGTTCCACCGCCGAAAAAGATCGTGCGCGGCTTCAGCGGCTGTTTTTCGGCCTCCTTTAGCAGCGCGTCCACAAAGGCCACCATGTCCGTCCCGCCCGGCGTGTGCTTGTGAAAGCTGCAGTACGGGCAGATGCGGTGGCAGAACGGGATGTGGACGTAGAGGTGATGCACTGGATGTCGATGCTAGCAGAGAATGCTTGATCCGGCATCCAGCATCCAGCATCTAGCAACCAGATGTCCGACGAATCCCACCATGAACGCGAACTCGGCGGCCAGTTGCTGGCGGCGGTGTCGCGCTCGTTTTACCTCACGCTCAAAGCGCTGCCCAAGGAGCTGCGCGAGCCGATTTCCCTCGCTTACCTGCTGGCACGCACGGCTGACACCATCGCGGACACGGCGAGTGTGAATGCTGAAGTGCGTCTGGACTGCCTCGAACGCTACCGCGCTCTCGTGCGTGGCGATTCCGCCGTCGAATCGCTCGCCAGCACGCTGCGCGAGCAGTTTTGCCCGCGGCAGGAGGATGACGCAGAACGCCGCCTCATGGAAAAATTCGCCGACGGCATCGCCTGGCTGCGCACGATGCAGCCCGCGCCCCTGGCAGCCATCCAAAGCGTTCTTGAGCACATCATCGACGGCCAGAGGCTCGACATCCGCCGTTTCCCTTCCGACGGCCAGCTTCGCTCGCTCGCCAGTGCCGAGGAACTCGATCAATACACCTGGCTCGTCGCCGGTTGTGTCGGCGAATTCTGGACCCAGCTCTGCGCCAGCGAGCTTCCGAGTTCACTCGATCCCGCAGTCAGCGTTGCGCAAATGCAAGAGTGGGGCGCGCGCATGGGCAAAGGGCTCCAGCTCATCAACATCCTGCGCGACATCGGCGAGGACACGCGCGATGGCCGCTGCTACCTGCCCTGCAAGCCCGACGAAATCCAAACCGAGTGGCGCAAGTGGCTGCAAACCTGCACGGAGCATCTCGAATGCGGCCTGCGCTACGTTCAGCACGTCACGCATGGCAAACTCCGCTACGCCACCGCCTTGCCGCTGCTGCTCGGCATTCAAACCGTCGCCAAAATGCGCGCCACCTCGTGGGACAAGGTCCAGCAAGGCATCAAGATCTCGCGCCTTGATGTGGCGAGCATTTTGGCCCAGGCAGCCATGGCTTGCCGCAGCAGCGAGGCGATGGAGAAGCTGTATCGCAAGCTGGCGGTCTAAAATCATCCGTGGGAGAGGTTTGAGTTTGAGCCGCCGTGGATTGAATGCATGGATGATCGTGTTCCTTTTGACCAAACACTCATCTGCCATGCTGCCGTGATCATCCCCTTGCTTGCCGCCGGAGACGCGATTCCACCCTTGTTCGCGCTGCTGGCGCTGATGCTGGCGCGCAGCGAGCTGGACGTCATTGCCATGCTGCGGCTGCGGCAGTCCATGCTGGCGGGCTACTTCATCTGCGGCATTTTGATCGCCAATTCAGGCGTGCTGGGCCTGCTGGGCGCGGGTGAATCGCATGTGCAGGTCTCGCAGATGGCGGAGTTTGGCGTGGTGCTGCTCATGTTCACGCTGGGGCTGGAATTTTCACTCGGGGAGCTGCGCTACCTGCGCCGTCTGGCCTTTGTGGGCGGCGGCTGGCAGATGGGTCTGTGCATGCTGCTCGCCGGAGGAGCCAGCACCCTGCTGCATCTGCCCTGGCAGGCGGCGGTGATTCTGTCCGTGGCGCTGGCGATGAGCTCCACGGCGGTGAGTTTGAAGAGTTTTCAAGATCTTGGCCTCGAAGCCAGCCCAGGCGCGCGCATGGCGCTGGCCGTGGCGATTTTCCAGGACCTGTTCATCATCGTGTTCTTCCTGTTCATGCCCTTGCTGCTGCCGCAGCCGGGTGATGACACCGCGCTGCTGCCACGCCTTGGCTCGCTTGCCTTGCGGGGCGGAGCGTTTGTCGTTCTGTCCGGGGTTGCGGCACGCTGGGTCATCCCCTGGGTGCTGAATGCGGTGACGCGGACGCGCAGCCGCGAGCTGTTCACGCTCTCGGTCATCGGCAGTTGCGTCGGACTGGCCTTCATCGGCGGCTTGCTCGGCCTGGGACTGGCGCTCGGTGCTTTCGTGGCCGGACTGGCGGTGAGCGAGTCCATCTTCAAACACCGCATCCTGGCGGACGTGATGCCGCTGAAGGACCTGTTTCTCACGCTGTTCTTTGTCTCCGTGGGCCTCATGATCGACCTGAAGGCCGCGATGCAGCTCTGGCTGCCGATTTGCGGCCTGACCGCGGTGCTGATGCTGCTCAAGGCCGGAGTGATCACGCTCATCGCGCGCCGCCTCGGCCTGATACATCGCCAGTCTTTGATGGCGGGCATCGGTTTGTGCAGCGCGGGGGAATTTTCACTGGTGCTGCTCCAGCAGGCCGGCGCCGCGCGGCTGTGGAGCGTCGAAACACAGCAGACGCTGCTCGTGGCCAGCGCCTTTTCGATGGGCCTGCTCCCTGCCCTGCTGAAACTCGGCCAGCCACTCGGCGACTGGCTGGTCAAGCGCGGCTGGGGCCGTGGAAAGCCGGTCAAATTTGACGGAGGCAGCCTGCGCCAGCGCGTGGCGGGCATGTCAGGTCACGCCATCATCTGCGGGCATGGTCCGGTGGGTGAAAAACTCAACAAGGCGCTGCTCGACGCCGGAGTGCAGACGCTCGTGGTCGAATTGAACGCCGAAACCGTGCGCACTCTCCAGCGGCAGGGACAGACCGTGCTGTTTGCCGACGCGTCCCATGAGGAAACCTGGGAGCTGACGCGTCTGAAGCATGCCAGCCTCGTCGCGCTCACCTTTCCCGACGCCACGGTCAACGCCCATGCCTTGGGGGTGATTCGTGAGCAGCGGCCAGACATCGCGGTGCTGGCCCGGGCACGCTTCAGCTCGGACGTCGAACGTCTGAAGCGCCTTGGCGCGACCCAGGTCGTGAATGATGAGATGGAGGCCGCGAACTCCATCGTGGCGCAGGCGCGGACGCTGCAAGGCGACTGACTCGTCACTCAAAGTGCATCCTGCCGATGTCCGCGCGGCGCTGCATGCCATCGAACTCCACTTTCGCGCTTTCCGCATACGCCTTGTCACGCGCCTCGACTCGTGTGGCCCCTTGCGCCACGATGGCGAGGACGCGGCCACCATTGGTCTCAAACTGACCATCTGCGTTGCGCTTCGTGCCGCAGTGATACACGCGAGCATCCGTGACGGACTCCAGGCCGCTGATCACATCGCCGTTGCGGGATGAGGCGGGATAACCGGCGCTGGCGCTGATCAGGCAAATGCTCCAACCGGGGGCGAACTGGATCAGATCGGGCTTCAAATTTCCCTTCGCGGCTTCAAACGCGTAGGTCGCGAAGTCACCGCGCAGCATCGGCAGCACGGCCTCGGCTTCGGGATCACCAAAACGGCAGTTGTACTCAATGACCTGCGGCCCGGTGGGCGTGAGCATGAGGCCGAAGTAAAGGAAGCCGCGATACTTGAGTCCGTCCTTGAGAATGCCCTGCACAGTGGGCTGCACGATCTCGCGCTCAATGCGCTGCATCAACGCCGGTTCCGCGAGTTCCAGCGAAGCCACGGCGCCCATGCCGCCGGTGTTTGGTCCCTGGTCGTTGTCGCGGATGCGTTTGTAGTCGCGGGCGGGCATGAGGATTTGATAGGACTCGTCGCAGACCGACGCGAACACGGAAATTTCCGGGCCGGTGAGGCACTTTTCGACCAGCAGGTCGCCGGGGCCAAAGCAGCGCTTCTCCATGACGTCGTCGATGAATTCCTCCGCCTCTGCCTGGCTTGTGCAAACAGCCACGCCTTTGCCGGCGGCCAGTCCGTCGAACTTCAACACGATGGGCGTCTCAGTGAGGGCGGCCTTGGCCTCGGCGGCGTTGGTGCAGATGGTGAAACCGGCCGTGGGGATGCCATGGCGCTGCAAAAACTTCTTCGCGAAGGTTTTGGATGCCTCCAACTGCGCGATCTCCTTCAACGGGCCCCAGCATGGGATGCCCGCCTCGGCGCAGAGATTGGCCAGGCCGCGATCCTTGACCAGCCAGGCCTCCTCGCCCGCCACACAGAGGTCGATGCCGTTTTGCCGCATCCAGGTGATGAGTTCCGGCAATCCAGGCACGTCCACACGCGTTGCGAGCGCCGCGATGGCATCGCTGCCGGGATAGGCAAAGAGTTCGTGCCGCTGGGGGGATTCGCTGAGAGCCGTGATGAGGGCGTGCTCGCGGCCGCCTTTGCCTGTGACGAGAATTTTCATGGGGGCGGATGCTTAGCAGAGGGTGCCCCCGGCGCAAGCCCACGCACAAGGCAGGCGGACTGTGGCGGCTTGCGCCACATGTGGCGTTATTTGCGACAGGGCGTGAAGCCGGGAACATGCGCCACTTTTGTCCTCTCCAGCCGCCATCTCTCTCTTTCCCACCTACCCTCACGCGGACCAGCGGCATCATCGAGCGCGGTTAACCGAGGCGGTGCAGCGGGTGTTCGACAGCGGCAGGCTGATTTTAGACAGCGAAGTGGCGGCGTTCGAGCAGGAGTTTGCCGCGTTTCTAGGTGTGAAACACGTCGTTGGCGTGGGCAGCGGCACGGACGCGATTGAGATGATGCTGCGGGCATTGGACATCGGTCCTGGAAGCCGCGTGGTGGTGCCGTCGTTCGCGCCTTCGGCGGTGGCGTCCAGTGTGATGCGCAGCGGGGCGGAGGTGGTGTTTGCGGACATTGAACGGGACACGTTCACACTGTGCCCGGAGTCGCTGGACATGGTGCTGCGCTCACCTGCGGGGCAAGGTGTGAAAGCGGCGCTGGCGGTGCATCTTTACGGGCACCCGGCGGACTGGCTGAACCTACAACGCGTGGCCAACGAGCACGGCATCACATTGCTGGAGGACTGCGCCCAGGCGCATGGCGCGGCGTGGCAGGGGCGCATGACCGGCACGCTGGGAACCATGGCGGCCTTCAGCTTCTACCCCACGAAAAACCTGGCCGCCTGTGGTGATGCAGGCGCGGTGGCGACGGATGACAGCGAACTGGCGGAACGCCT
>DNXB01000099.1 GCA_003506995.1 Verrucomicrobiales bacterium | reverse complement strand
CCCATTGCCGCTCAAAAACGCGGTCAGGAGTGAGGTCGTCCATCAGCTCGGGGATGTGGCAGCGCGATTCCGCATCCACGGCATCAAAGGAGAGCAGGACGGCACCCCCGCCGCGCTTCTGGCGGTTCTCCCGGCGATGCTCGCTGTTGAGGTGGTTGCTGGCGGCGGTCAGCAGGTAGCTGCGCAGTCGGCCATGGTCCGCGTCCGCCTTGGCAAAGTCATTGCGCTCCAGCAGCTCGGCAAAGAGGCCCTGCGTCAGGTCCTCGGCATCATGGGGCGAGTTTCCCCGCGAGCGGATGAAGGCGTACACCGGCGGCCAGTAGAGACGACAGATCTCCGCCAGCGCCCGCTCCCGCTCCGCCGGGTCATCCGCCGCCGCCCGCACGATGAGGCTCCACTGGGTCGTAGGGAAAGGTTTGGGGCGGCTGTTTCCTTCTTCCATTTGATGGACGGTTTTAGGGTAATGGCAGGCGATTGCCAAGCTGGAAGATCGCCCTTCCACAAAATCGCCCCTCTCCCTGGCAAAACCCGCATCCAGCCTGAAAAGATGGGCGGGGAACTTCCAAAGGTGGGCTCCCACTTTTCAAAGGTGAGCGGGGACTTTCTCGTGGTGGGCTCCCACCTTCCAAAGGTGGGCGGGGACTTTCTCGTGGTGGACTCCCACTTTCCAAAGGTGGGCTCCCACTTTCCAAAGGTGAGCAGGGACCTTGCCGAGGTAGGCACCCCTTTCTCAGGGTTGCGTGCCCTCCCGGCGGGATGGCCGCCCCCTTCGTCTGGCTGCCTGGGGAGAGCAGTGGCACGCCCTGGCCCCCTGGGAAGATGGCGGCGCAGACGCTACTTCACCACCTGCACCTCCGGGCGCAGCTTCTGGAAGGCGGCGATGCCGGCATCGGTGAAGGTGACCTTCGGTTTCCAGGTGCTGTAGCCAGAGACCTTGATACCAAGCTTCTTCAGCGTGCGGATGGAGGCCAGCTCCAGCAGCGCGGCATCGGTCAACTCGGTTTGGAAGATTTGCAGGCTCTCCAGCTTGGGGAAGCTCTTGAGGGTGGGCAGGCAGGCATCGGTGATGCGTGTCTGGCCCAGGTCGAGCGTCAGGAGCTGGGGCATGCCGGCGATCTGCGCTAGCGCTTCGTCATTCACCAGGGTGTCGGTGAGGCCCAGGATCGTGAGGCTTTTGAGGGCCGTCAGGGAGCCGAGGGTGCTGCCCTTGAGGTTTTTGGCACCCCAGAGTTGCAGGTTCGTCACTTGAGGGAATCTCTCCACCAGCAGCGGCAGCACGTCATCTGTCAACGTGGCAGAATTGTTGGCCCGCAGGATCTCCAGCTTGGGTAGCTTCGGCAAGGCGGCGGCGATGGCGGGGTCGAGGCTCCCGTCGAACCACAAGGTCCGCAGATTCGGCATCGAGGCCAGCGCCGCGAGGCTGTCTGGGTCCGCCACGCGCAGCATGGGGATGATGAGCGACTGCAAACGGGAAGCATGCAGGTGGCGGAGGTCTTCGGCCTTGAGATTCTGCCCCTCAAACAGCAGTGACTCCAGGCCCGGATGATGCGCCATTATCTTCAGACTCGCACCGGTCATGTTGCCCCTGAGATCAACAATCTTGAGCGACTTCAGGCCCGCCAGACGCAGCACCACGGCATCCGTGACCTGCTGCCAGTGTTCGGGTGTTTGTGTGTGCAAAGGATTGCATCTCAACTCCTGGACCACAAAAGGCTCCGCAGGCAGATCGGCCAGCTTCTTCACTTGGGTGACCTTCCCGCCGTTGAACAGCCGCACCGTGACGTAGCATGAGTCCTGCCCCAGCCCCAGCACCCACTCCGCCGCCTCGCGGTCGGTGAAGGGGGGCGGGGCGCTTGGCGGAGGTAGGGCGCTTGGTCCCCCAAGCGCCGTCTGGGGCGGCACGGCGGCGGCTGGAGGACCAGCCGCCCTACCAGATGCAGCCGCAGGCTCAGACGACGCGAGGACGACCCGGAAGCCCTTTGCGCTCTGCTTTGACCCAGGCTCGTTTGCCCCACGCCGTGCTGATCTCATCTCCCCGCAGTCAAAGGAGGACCACGAACCCGCCCCCCGATCCACCCGTTTATCTTGGGCGGAGTCGAACCAGTCTTCACACCATTCAAGAGCATTCCCGGCGAGATCGTGCAAGCCCAGGGCATTGGCCGGGTAAGATCCCACCGGCGCCAGCTCCGCATGACCGTCGCGATAGCCGGTGATCACGCTTTTGATGTAGCCGTGCTTTCCCGCTGCCAGCAGCGGGCGCAGTTCCTCGCTGGCAAAGTTCCCGCTGCGCTCAGGCGGCGGCCAGGCAGTGCCCCAGGGATGCACATCCAGCAGCTTGCGATATTGTTCCCTCGGGAACAGGGCCGCGTCCTCGCGATCACCGATCCCGACGGCGCAGCTCCACTCGTGGTCGCTCGGCAGGCGATAGCGCTCCCCGGCACTCAGCTTGCCCGCCTTTCGCTCACGCTCCGTGAGCCAGGCGCAGAATGCCTGCGCTTCATCCCATGTGACCGTCACGGCGGGATGGGTGGGATCTGGCCCCGCTGCAAAGCGTTCGATGGCAAACGACAGCTTCGTCTCTTGGGAGAAGGTCTTGAAGTCCTGCACCCGCGTCTCCCAGATGCTGAAAAGCACCCGCTGCCCGCCCGTCGGCCCGCCGGTGATCGGCACGGGGACGAACTTCATGCCGAGGGAGTTCACAAAGGGCGCGTCTTTTGTCGCGGTGCTGATCGTCGGGGTGACCGTCTTGGCCTCGGCCTCCACCGGCTCGATCCATACCGCCGCCACGTTGGAGGCATCATGCTCGCCGACGACGCGGAGGTCGAAGGCCCCGCGTGGACGGTTGCCGATCTGCTGGAGCAGCGCATCCACCTCTGCCTGGGCGCTGGCGCGTGACTTGCTGCTGTTCCATGTCCAGACGGGTGAGCCTTTGGGCAGGAGCAGGTGGTCGGAGATGGCTTCGATCCCCTCCGCCACGAGTCCGCTGGCGAGAGGGCGGCTGCCGCCGAGGTTATACACCTGGCCGCTGCGGGTGAGC
Organism: Verrucomicrobiales bacterium; assembly: GCA_003506995.1. Taxonomy (GTDB): domain Bacteria; phylum Verrucomicrobiota; class Verrucomicrobiia; order Verrucomicrobiales; family Verrucomicrobiaceae; genus Prosthecobacter. Next base: position 9,921 of record DNXB01000099.1, on the reverse strand, counting down.
ACGCGGAATGCATCTTTCGCGGTCGCGATGTCGGCGATCTCTCCCCATTTCTGGAAGGGCTCCAGATCAAAGGGGCCTGAGTTGCCTTCCTGGCCACCCCAGACGAACCATTTCCCATCGCGGCGCAGTGTCGCCGCGCGGTTCCGCATGAGGGCGATCTTGCGCACGTCCCGAAGCGCCTCTGCGGGTGGAGCGGGCCACTTCGGACCTTCGTAATCGCTGGTGTAATGCTCGCCCCAGACCCGCACGCTGCCGTCCTTCAGCAGGGCGATGGCCTGCCCGTCCTCCCAGCAGGCATCCACCACTCCGATGCGTTGAACGTCCTCCGGGATGGCACTCACACCGCCATTGTTCATCCGGCCGATTTTCAATCGCCCCTCGCGGTCAATAATGGCAAACGTGTTGGAGGGGCCTGGCAGCAGGCGGGCCTGATTCTTCGAACTCCAGACATCATCGGGGGACACCTGCTCCCCATTCGCCCGAAGGCCGACCCAGCCCCGGTCGGTGAGGATGACCTGCACGAAGTCGGTGATGCCTTCGGCATTCTTCAAGTCCAGCGGCTCACCATCCAGGTGGAAGCCGGAACCACGCAGGCGGCCTTTGAAAGCAGAGGGGGCAGCCTGGGCAGGCGCTTCCGCTTCCAGCTCGATCCACAGCAGCGAGGCGAAGGGCTTGCCGTCAAAGGTGCCGCCGCTGAGGGAAAAGGCCGTGCTCTCGGAGATGCCCGCCTCCTTCATCAGAGCCATGCCATCCTTGGTGTTGATATGCGCGGCCCATTCTCCGTTCTTGCGGCACCAACTGCGCGACCTCATGTGAGTGACATCGGCTTGTGACAGGGTCGGCTTGCCAGTGACGTGAACGGGCTGGCCGGGCGCGGGATTGCGCGGCACAGGGAGGTGCCAGAGCTGGCCCGCCTCGTCCAGCGCCCAGAAGCCGTCCTCGATGCTGCGGAGCTGGCGCAGCTTCTGCTGGCGCGGGTCCGCCTCCCACTTCAGCGGCCCCTCCCAGCCCCAGAGGGAAAGGGTGCCGTCCTCATGCAGCGTGGCCGCATGGGTGACGGTGGCGGCCACAGCCTTCACCTTCTCCAAGGCGTGCGCCTCGGGTTCCGGCCAGCGCGGCGTGCCATACTGCTTGGGTTCGGAGGGATCACCCACCACGCCCTCATAACGCGCGCCGAACACCACGGCCCTGCCGCCCTCCAGCAAAGCGATCCCGTGTTGCATGCCCAGCGCCGCATCCACCACGCCCTGCCCCAGGCTGGAAGGCAGCGACCACACCTCGTAGTCGGGGATCACCAGCTTGCCGGCCGAGGTGATGAAGGCATACTCTGAATTGAAGCTGGAGGCGATCTTGGCGATGCCCGTGAAATCCACCCTGCCATCGGAGGAAACCGTCTGCCCGTTCGCCCGCAGCGCCACCCACCGGCCCCAGCCGCCCGCCACGTCCACGAAGTCGTCATAGGCGGCGAATTTGGCGAGGTCATGCGGCTTGCCGTTCGCCGTGGTGCCTGCGGCACGGAGGCGGCCGGGCTTGGCGGCAGGCAGGGCGCTTGGTTCCCCGTCCACGGTCTGGAGCGGCACGGCGCTGTCCACCCCCGCCAGCTTCAGCGCCTCCGCCTCGCTTATGCCGTCGAGGTTGATCACCTCCACGTCGCGGATGCCGATGATTTGATCAATGTAAGCGATGCCCTTTTTTTGAGCTGGATCGGTTGCCACTTTCACCAGATCCGAGCCCAAGCGTGAAATCAAGTGGTCCCCAACCGCAATAAACTCCATTCTGCATTCACGATTCAGCGCGGGGGAACCCACCTGCCTGAGATGGAATATGCTCGGGTATTTGCCGCCCTCTTTTCTCTGACAAACAAGATCGCCGCCGTTGTAAACCAACTGATAGAAATCACCTGAAGTTCCCTTGCGAATGCAGATGGCCCGTCGCATGGAGCCCGGGCTGACGGCACCGTCTCCACCACCGTCAAATGTGGCTCGAGCCCCATAGTTTCCCTTCAGTTCCGGCGGCATATGGAGGAATCCACCTTCGTCAGAGTCAAAATGGAGATGTCCGTTGTCCCATGTCACGCCGCTACCTGCCTTCCTCATTTCTTCCGGCAAATCCTCCAACTTGCTGAAGAGTTTCACCCATTTGCCTGCCGGGTAGGGGGAAGACTTCGGGGCGGCATCAGTTGTCGCGGCTGAAAGTGTAACCTTTGATGAGGCGGCGGTGGGAGGACCAGCCTCCCTACCTTGCCAGAGCATCCGCCCGCCAAGCACCAGCACAGCGGCGACTGCCAGTGCCAGCAGGGGCTTGAGCGGACTGCGCTTTGTCTCCAGCACGCCATTGGTGGTGGTGGGCTTGCGCTTGTTCGCCCCGGAGATGCGCGTCACGTCATCCCCGATCAGCCCGGCCTGCTGGTAGCGGCGGGCGGGGTTCTTGTCCATGGCCCGCATGACCACGCCATCGAGCTTCTTGTCCACGGGGGCTTGGTCTTCTTCGAGGGCGGCTCGAAGACGCCCGCCGGGCGCTCGCCGGTGAGCATTTCGTAGAAGACGACACCGAGGGCGTAGATGTCCGCGCGGTGGTCCACCAGCTCCGGGTGCTCCCACTGCTCCGGGGCCATGTAGTGCGGGGTGCCCATGGCCGTGCCGGTCTGGGTGAGGCCGGTCATCATGGCCTCCTCCGCGCTGCCGCCGACCACCTTCGCCAGGCCGAAGTCGGCGATTTTGACCGTGCCCTTCTTGTCGATGAGGATGTTCGCGGGCTTGATGTCCCGGTGGGTGATGCCCTGGTCGTGGGCGTATTGCAGCGCCTCGCAGATCTGCGGGACGATGGCCAGAGCCTGCGCGGGTTTCAGCTCCTTGGATTTGATGAGCTGGCCCAGGTCTGTGCCGTCCACATACTCCATGAGGAAGTAGAAGAGCGGGTCTGCCCCGGTGCGCTCCGGCCCCAGCTCGCCGAAATCGTAAAGGATGACGATGTGCGGGTGGTTCAGCCGCGCGAGCACCTGCGCCTCCCGCTCGAAGCGCAGGGCAAAGTCTGTCTCATGCCCCGGCGCGGCCACCATGATCTTCAGGGCCACCAAGCGGTTCAGGCGCGGCTGGCGGGCCTTATAGACCGCCCCCATGCCGCCCGCGCCGAGCATGTCCAGGATCTCCAGATCAGGGAACATGCGGCGCAGCATGTCCACGCTTGGCACGCCACCGGGCCGGAGGATCTGAGAAGGCGTGGGCGCAGGCACGGTGATGGTTTTGTCAGCCTCCGCCTCCGCCTCCGCATCTGTCTCATGCTCATGCTCCACTCCTGGGATTTGAGTATGAGCAGGAGTCATCTGATCCTTGGGCGCAGCACTGGCGAGCATGCACTTCGGGCAGAATCCCTCGGGAAAGCCAGCCGGGATGGCCGTGGCGCAGGTCTGGCAGATGCGGGCTGGGGAGTCAGACATCGGAAGGATGAGTGTGGTTTCTACCAAGTCACTGCGTCATTTGCACGGAATTGTTTCCGGGAAAATATTGGGCGCATGGAATGCCGCCCACGCCGGAGCGTACCGACCTGAAAGAAATATTTCATCGGCTCAGTAACATCCCAGCCTGAAAAGCACATTAAGTAAGAGGCGAACAAGCCTTTAATCTTCATGCACTCCACCGCCCGCCACACCGTCCCCGTCTTCATCCTCTTGATCGCCGCCGCTCTGCTCGTCGCCAGAGCAGGGGTGGCGCAGTCTGCCTCCTATCTGAGTTCGTACCTTAGTTACAACGGCGGCCACTATGTCGATGGTGCCACCATCTCAACCACCAGCGGCACTCCGGTCGCCAACGCTGAGCGCGGCGTCATTTCCCTCGGCCACGGTTTTCTACCCGTGAACCGCGCCATGTCCACCCATGCGCGACCTGGATTTCTCCGGGTATCCAACAGTGGCATCTCCTCGCACTCCGGGCCTACCCCACCGCAGACTTTCAAGTTCTTCCACGGAACTGGCCAAGCCGAGTTTGGCGATTATCTGACCATTAGCAGCCTGGATCCCAACCGGCCTTGGACCTCCGTCACCTTGCGCACCCGCTGGAGGCGCTCGGGGACTCTCAGTTTACAGATCAGCGAGGTTCCCGAGCCCTGGGGAGGCACGCGTCCTTCTGGAGGAGTGAGTTACTCCTGGGGTCCCATGGGCCAGGGGGCAGAGCCCGGCGGCTTACAACGCACACAGTATGCAACCGAAACCACCCAATCAGGGAATTTGGAGGCTGTGCAGATAGTGACGATCGAAGTAGGTGCCTTTTTAGACAGCCCCAGGCTGATCGATGCGCATATGAGTGTTTCCACGTCGATGAGTTCCCCTGAAACATTGGCATGCCTCGCGGAGGGCACTGGCAGCATCACGGTGGAGCTGGTGAGCATTGAGGTGCTCGATTATACGGGTGCGCTGCTGCCGGTGAAAGTCATCTCCGCCTCGGGGCATGTGTATCCGGTGGCACAGCCTCCGGTGCCGGGCCTGCCAGCGCTGCATCTCACCGCCCAGAACATCAGCCGGGACTCGGGCTCGGTGATGCTTTGCTTCGCCTCCGAGGCCGGAGCCAGCTACCGGGTGCTCGGCAGCCCAGATCTGGGCCGCACCGATCCCTGGCAGGTGATGACCACCCTCACCGGCCAGCCCGGCGTGAGCATCGCCACCTTCTCCGACCCTGAGGCAACCACAGAGCCTTCCCGGTTTTACAAGATCGAGCGGGTGGCGGATTGAGACTTTCTCAAAGGCCAGACCGTCTTCGCCACCATCGGCATCACCTGCCACAAGCACGGTGACATGGGTGTCGATGTCGGCCCGCCGCTCTCTGACGTGAAAGTGAAGCCCCCGGAAGGCCTTCTCTCCGACATCCTCGACCCGAACCGCATGTTCGAAGCCCGCTGGAGCGCCTACTCCATTGAAACCAAAGACGGCCGCACCCTCAGCGGCCTCATCCAAAGCGAAACGCCCGATGCCGTCGTGTTGGCGATGATGGGTGGAGCCAAAGAAACCATCTCCCGCAGCGCCATCAAAGAGATGAAATCCCTCGACCGCACGCTGATGCCGGATGGTTTGGAAGCCGCCATCACGAAAGAGCAGATGAGCGATTTGCTGGCGTTTTTACGGAGTGCGGGTGCCCCCACCCGCTGAAGAAGCAAAGCGGATGAGGGCGTCCGCGCTCCGGTCTCGAAGCCCCGATCACCAAGGAGCAGATGAGCGACCTGCTCGCGTTTTTGCGGAGCGCGGGGTGCCCCCACCCGCTGAAGCTCCCAGGAATGCATGAACCCTCACCCGCACTGGACTGCTTTGCGGATGAGGGCGTCCGCGTTCCGGTGAATGACATTCTTGACCGCTCCCCAAAGATTAGTCTTGCCTTCGCAGCCGCCTTTCGCTGAAATCCTCCCCATGCCTGCCAGCACTGACCAGCTTCGTGCCCAACTGCGCCGTACTCCGGCGGACTGGGGTGTCCGTCTCGAACTGGCGGAGGCGTTGGTTCGCGAGGGCAGCGGGCAGCAGGCGGCGGTGCTGATCTCCACCGCGCCGAAGGATCCGCCGGATGTCGATTCGGTGCTGCGGGCCGCGCAGTTGGTGATGAAGCTGGACCCGAAACTCGCGATGCGTTTCACCGACCGTGCGCTGGCGCAGGATGAGTTCAATGTGGAGGCGGCGCTGGTACGGGCGCGCATTCATCAGCACCGCAATGAGCCGGAGGAGGCGCATCGCTTTGCCACGGTGGCCGCCGCCCTTGATGCGAATCGCTGTGCGCGTGAAACAACGCTCATGAGCTGGCTGGCCGCTGAAGGGCTGGCAATTCACGCCCATGCTGATTCCTCAAAGCCCAATCAGGCAGAACCCGAGCCCAAAGAAGCCAGTCCGGTGGCACTTGAGGAAGAACCGGAAGAAGAAGCGGCAACGGTGGTGATGGAAGAGGAGGATGAACCCGTGCTGGCGATGATCGCGGAAGAGGACACGCCTGAGGTTGCGGCTCCTGTTGAAGAGTCTGTTTTGCAGTCTGCGGCGGTGGAGGAGCCACGAAAAGCAGAACCTCCCCCCAGCAAGGCCGTGGAGGCCCAGGTCGCCGCCGTGCCTGAACCCAAGACCGAGGCAACCCATGCGGAGCCTGAAGCGGAGGCTCTCCTGCCCATCATCACCCCCAAGAGCAATGCCCACACGATTCACAAGGCATCCGCGATCACCCTGGCGCTGGTGATCCATGCCATCCTAATCCTGTTGCTGGGCCTGCTGGTGGTGATCGTGCCGGAACCGCCCGTGGCGGAACTGGTGGGAATTATTGCCCCGGAAGCCGACCAGGAACAGCCACAGACCAAGCAGATCACGCCGACTGCCATGCCCACGCCCACCGCCGTGGCCGCCGCTCCGGCGCGGGCGATCACCGCGGCGGGGATCTCCTCGATCTCGCTGCCGGACTTTGAGTCGAAATCCGACGGCCCCATCGCGATGGACATCGCCACGACGGACCTGGGCGCGAGTTTTGCGATGCCGTTCTCACCCAAGGGCACGTCGCAGGTGAATTTCTTCGGCATCAAGTCCCAGGGCCGCCGCGTGGCCTTCCTGATCGACGTGGAGCGCTACATGCTGACCGATCCGCGCGGCGGCTATCCCGCTTATGAAATCGTGAAGAACGAGATCGCCGGGATGATCGGCAAACTCGGCCTGGAAACCTACTTTAACGTCATTTTGTATGAGGGCAACGCGGTCTCCGCCTACTCGGACAAGCTGCTGCCCGCCACGACCGCCAACAAGGACAAGATCCGCGACTGGCTCTACCCGGTGAACCGCGACTTCGAGAAGCTGGGCCTGCGCCCGATCGGCTACCCCGTGCAGACGGTCAGCAGCGAGGTGGAGCCGGTGGAGGCGCGTCATTTGAGCGGCTACCTGCGGGCGATCCAATTTGCCCTGGAAACGGATGTGGATGCCGTCTTCATCATTTGCAGCGGTTACCGCAGCATGACGATCCCTCGCACCAAGGAAGAGCGCGAGGACCTGCTCAAGAAAATGCGCTGGACGGAAAAAGACTCCTTAGCCTGGCGGGCCGCGATCAAGAAGGGCCAGGACTGGCTGGCGAAGGAAAACGCGGCCCGTAAGGCCAAGGGCATCCCGCAGCGCGTGATCGTGAACATCAGCGAGGTCTGGCGTGACATGGGATTTCAGCCGCCCCGCAGCCCGCCTGGGGACATCCAGATCACTGCCGAACAACGCGAGGACCAGGTGAAAAACGCCATCCGCCTGCACTACCAGGCCAAGGGCAAACCGAAGCCGCAGATCAATTTTGTCATCTTCATCGGCAAGGATCAAGACAAGGACAAGGTGCCTCAGTTGGAGCACTTTGAAAACATCGCCCAGCGCGCCCGCAGCGGCAAAGTCCGCGTGCTGCAAGGACTGGCAGCGTTGAAGAACGTCTCAGGCAAGTGAGGCCAGCGCAGCGCGCAGAATGCCGGCCTGAAGCTGTGCCATCGCACGCGCCTCGCTTTCCTCATGATCATCCCAGCCAGCGAGGTGCAGCAGGCCGTGGACAAGGTAGAGCGCGGTTTCGTGGTCGAGCGACTGGCCGTGCTCCCTGCCCTGGCGCAGCGCGGTGTCGGCGCTGATGAGGATCTCACCGTGATGGAAGGTGATGACGTCGGTGGGCGTGGGATCATCGAGGAAATCGCCATGCACGCGGGCGATGTCGGCGTCATCCACCAGGGTGATCTCAATCTCGGGCAATGAGACAAGCGGTGCGTCGGGTGATTTGACGACCGCGAGGCAGGCGGGCAGCGCGGCTTTGCCAATGCGGCGCAGCCAAGGCAGCGGGATGGAATGCTGCTTTTGCCGGTTGTAGATGCGGAGCTGCGGCAGCGGCATCAGGCGGCGGACGATGATTTACGCCCACGGGGCTTTTTGAGCAGCGCCTCGGGCTGCGGACCGGTGAATGAGGCTTCAACAATGTTCCCGGAGGCCATGGTGGCAGGTTCGTCATCGCCAGCGAGCAACGGCTTGGGTTCATCCCGCACTGGCGGGGCGGGCTTGGATTCCACTGCCTTCTGGTACTTGATGCGGCCATGCATCATGCTGAGCAGGGTCTTGGCGAAGCTGGCCTTGATTTTCGCGAGTTCGGCGATGGTGAGATCGCATTCATCGAGCTGGCCGTCCATCATGCGGCCCTGCACGATCTCGTCGATCATCGTCTCAATACGCGAGGCGTTGGGCTTTTCGAGCGTGCGGGAGGCGCTTTCGACAGCGTCCGCGAGCGAGATGATGGCGGACTCCTTGAACTGCGGCTTCGGACCGGGGTAACGGAAGGTTTCCTCGCTGACCTGCGGCACATCGTCATCCTTGGCTTTGCCGAGCTTCACGAGTCGCTCCACCTCGGCCTTCTGATCCAGCGCCTGACGATAGAAATAATACGCGAGCGAGGTGCCGTGATGCTGCTCGATCACATCGATCATGCGCGTGTTGAGATTGTTCTTGATGGCGAGATCGACGCCGTCCTTGACGTGCGCGATGATGACGAGGGCGCTCATGCGCGGAGTGAGGTCATCGTGCGGATTGGCCTCGGGGTCCATGTTCTCGATGAAGTACTCCGGCTTGCTGAGCTTCCCGATGTCATGGAAATAAGCGCTCACGCGGCACATGCTGGCGCTGGCGCCGATACGTTCGGCGGCGGCCTCGGACAAATTCGCGACGACAAGGCTGTGATGATAGGTGCCGGGCGCCTCAATGCTGAGACGACGCATCAGCGGGTGGTTCAAATCGGCCAGTTCCAGCCAGGAGACTTCGGTGGTCACGCCAAACACACTTTCCAGCACCGGCAGCAAGCCGCCGATGGCCATGCCTGTCAGGATGCCCACCGCGAGCGGCAGGCCGACCATGCGACCGAGCTTTTCCTCCATGATCACCCCCGCCGCCTCATGCAGCAGGAGCGAAAAGGCCATCGCCACGAGACCGACATAGAGTCCGGCCATGAACAGACGGTTGCGGCGGCGAACACGCTTGGTCAGCAGGACGCCGGTGAAGCCGATCAGGGTCGAGGTGGCCATGAAGGTGGGCGCGGAAACCGACACACAGACCAGCACGCCGAAGAGGGTGGCATAAATGGCCCCAAACAGGCCGATGCGGCGTCCCAGGATGACTGAGAGCACCAGCGGACCAAACGCATGCGGCAGCACCACGGCTTTGAGAGCTTTCCCCCAGCTCTGGCCGGTGAACATGTCCAGCGTGAAGACAATGAGCGCCAGATGCATCAGGATGGTGCCCAAAACGAGCAGCAGCACACCGTTGTCACAGATCTGCTCGCGCAAGGCCACGCGCTCGTGGGAGACCATCGCAAAACCAATCGCGGCGGCGTAAAGCGCGTGCAGCCAGGTCAGGGCGGGCAGGCCGTCCTCGACGCGGGTGCCCAGACGCATCAGCAGCGCCACGCCGATGAAGAACAACACATAGGTCACCACCGTCCCGGCAGGATGGGTGCGCATCTCGTCAAACAGGTCTCCTTCCTGGTGCTTTCGGCGGGTCTTGCCGCAAGAAAGACCTTCGCGTTGCAAGCGGGCACGACGAATGGACTCAAACATTTTTTGGGGAGGGAAGTGGTGATGAAGCTATCATACATCGGGGGTCGGACAAGAATCTTTCCCCTGTCCTTCCATCTCAGTGAGCCGTTGTGGCTCACTTTTACAGATTCGACCCGACTGATAGGCCTCAATGATACGCTGCACCACCGGCAAGCGGACGATGTCCTTCGGGGCAAAGGCCACAAATTTGACCCCTTCCACGTCCTGCAACAGCTCAACCGCTTCCTTCAAACCTGACTTCACATGCCGCCGCAGGTCCACCTGGGATGGATCCCCCGTGACGACACAACGCGCCCCGTCGCCCAGACGGGTCAGGAACATGAGCATCTGCTCCGTCGTGGTGTTCTGCGCCTCGTCGAGGAT
>DNXB01000370.1:9182-22271 GCA_003506995.1 Verrucomicrobiales bacterium | reverse complement strand
GCGGGGCGAGGTTGCCGAAGCTCGGATACTTGCGCTCAAGGTAGTAGTCGCGGTTCTCTTCGGGGATTTGGTGAGCCGGTTTACCGCAGTCTTCCTTGTTCTTCGGCACCCACACGCGCCCGTCGTTGCGCAGCGACTCGGACATCAACGTGAGCTTGCTCTGATACTCACCGCTCACCGGAATGCAGGTCGGATGGATCTGCGTGTAACACGGATTGGCAAAGAACGCGCCTTTGCGGTGCGCCCGCCACGTCGCGGTGACATTGCAGCCCATCGCGTTCGTGGAGAGATAGAAAACGTTGCCGTAACCACCCGTGCAAAGCAGCACGGCATCACCGGCATGCGATTCGATTTTGCCTGTGACCAAGTCGCGCGTCACGATGCCCTTCGCGTGTCCGTCCACGGTCACGACATCGAGCATTTCTGTGCGCGGGAACATCTGCACGCCGCCACCGGCGATTTCTTTGTTCAAAGCAGAATAGGCACCGAGCAATAGCTGCTGACCGGTCTGACCCCGCGCATAAAACGTGCGGCTCACCTGTGCACCACCGAAGCTGCGATTTGCCAGCATCCCGCCGTATTCGCGCGCGAACGGAACACCCTGCGCCACGCACTGGTCGATGATGTTCACGCTGACCTCGGCCAGACGATGCACGTTGGACTCGCGCGCGCGGAAGTCGCCGCCTTTGACCGTGTCGTAGAAAAGACGATGCACGCTGTCGCCGTCGTTTTGGTAATTCTTCGCCGCATTGATGCCGCCCTGGGCCGCGATGGAGTGCGCGCGACGGGCGCTGTCCTGGAAGCAAAAGCACTTCACCTTGTAGCCCAGTTCCGAGAGAGTCGCCGCCGCCGAGGAGCCGGCGAGGCCGCTGCCCACGACGAGGATCGTGAACTTGCGCTTGTTCTTCGGATTGATGAGCTTCGAGTCCTGCTTGTGCTTGGACCACTTCATGGCCATCGGGCCGGAGGGAATGTGAGAATCGAGTGACATGGCGGGGAAATGTCGAATGACGAATGCGGAATGACGAATGGCTCAGCGTCCGTAGCCGAAGAGCCAGATGGCGAGGACGATGGAGCAGTTGCCGACGAGGATCAGGCCGGCGAAGGCGTAGCCGAGTTTCTTGAACAGCGGTTCGGTCTTGTCCGTGCTGATGCCGAGCGTCTGGAACAGGCTGCTGAAGCCGTGGCTGAGGTGGCTGGAGAGCAGCAGCATCGCGATGATGTAGAAAATCGACGCCGGAGCCCAGGAGAAGCCCGCGATGACCATGCGGTACACGTCCTGCACCGTTTCGCCGTGCAGCACGGTCTTGTAGGTGTCGTAGTCATTGCCCACGCGCACGGTGAAGTGCAGCAGGTGGTAAATGATGAAGGCCAGGATGGTCAGGCCGCTCCAGATCATCGTGCGCGAAGCCGTGCCGCTTACTTGGGCCTTTTGCATGCCATACGCATCCTTCCGGGCCGCACGATTCGCCTTGGTGAGCTGAATCGTCGCCACAATGTGAATCACGACAGCCACCAGCAGGCCGATGCGCGCGATCCACACGCCGCCGCCATGCAGAGCGGTCTGGAGCAGGTGCCCGTATTCATTGATGGCGTCTTTTCCGGCGAAGATCAGCAGGTTGCCGATCATGTGGCCGAGCACGAAGCCGACCAAAACGAGGCCGGTGAGGGCCACCAGGAATTTCTTGCCGATGGAGGAGGTGTAAAACCGTGAAAGTGAATCAAAAACAGCGCTCATGGAGGGAGTGGAAATTCATCATGGGCATACGGCACGAACGTGCAACCGGGATTCAAGGTTTCATGCCCCGCAGAGGTGGAATGTTGCGCTCAAACTGCCTTTGAAGCCCCTGTATTGCGGTGATGCGGGCATGGCATGAATGAGCTGGGCCATTCTTGTGCTGCGTTGGTTCATTTCGGCGGCAAATCCAACGAAGGGCATGCGGTGAGGTCTGAAACGGTGGCTGCCTGCTTGAGGGCGGTGCTTGCCTCTTGGTGAGCTTGCTTCCTAAGTTTTGATAAAGCGTTATTTATGAGTGAAATTTACCCATCTGCTGAAGTCATCCGTCGGGGACAAATGAGTTGTGAACAGGGTGCTCAAGCCGTATTTAATGCACATCGGAATTCCGAGCCGGGCGCCCTGCAAAGTCCGCGTGTCAGTCCAACCAAACCATCCACCGTGATGAAACCCAAAAACAACAGGCATTTCTCCCTTGTCATGCTGCTTGTGCTGACTGCCGCAGCCAGCCCTGCCTTTGCCGACATTCTTCTGGGCGGTCCCGGCGTGCCTGCTGGTGCCGTCATTTCGAATGATGTTCCCTTCAAGTATGATTTCCAACTGACCAATTCCTACAAGTTCGTGATGACGGGCTTGGAGGCCAAGGGCGACACTTTGGGAAACAGCGGCACGGGCGATAACAAACAGTTTCATTTGCAGGCCACGGTTTATGACAACAACACGAGCAAGAAAGAGCGCACGGACAGCCTCTACTTCAGGGACATCGCCGATTATAACGCCTCCCCCTTGCAGACCTTGATCATTTCCCCCTCGGTCGTGTTCAAGGCTGAGAATAACCCGATCACCATTTTCATCGAATGGTCCGGGCAGGGCAGCGCCAAGAAAGCGACCGGCATCTTCAACATCCTGGGAGAATACCAGAAGGATCCGCCCAAGCCTGTGGGCACGCTCAGGTTCCTCACGGGTGATTTCCTGCTTCTCGAGGCCGGGATCAAGCCTGAGGGCGTCGCCACCATCACGCGGGAGTAAACTTTTCAAGCCATGAACTCAAACACCCACTATCGTTACGTCTGCCTCTTTGCCGCGTGTGTGCTGGCAATAATGTCATCTTGCCGCTCCGTGAAACTTCATAGCCCTGATGCCGCCGCCTCGTCAAAAATGTCTCCCGTCAAACCCATGGCAACCTCTCCAAGGGGGGGGGCTCGGGTTGCAGGGGCGACCAAGAAGCCTCTGCGTGACGTGTCGCCCGAGCCCAAGGGGCGGGATGTCATTACTGACGCAAAGCTGGGTGAGCTTATGGCACAAGCCCCGCGAATGAAGGATTTCATGCCTGCGAAGTTGAAGCCTGTTGGGGATTCACGGCCGAATCCAGATGTGTCGGCTTACAGCAACTCCATCATCTTGTTTGATGGAGACAACCACACGGTGGTCCCTCACGGCGCCATCCTGAACCTGCCGGAGAAACTGCGCGAGCGTGTGGTGGCCGCGCCGGCGGGAGGCTTTCTTCTCTGGCCGAGCTTTCTGAAACGCAATGAACAGTGGCTGGCATCGCGGGAAGTGCCGCTCGAAATGGCCAAAGGAGACAAGGAGGCGTCATCAACCGTCATGCGCAATCTGGCGGACAGCCCCAAACTTTTGGTGTCGGTCTATCGAGGCAACCCGATCAGTGTTTTGGAAGAAGAGGCAGGCCAGGCCGGGCCGGGCAATCGTTGATAACGCGGACATTTTGCCATGATCAAAAAATGCCTTCTGCTCATGCTGCTTTGTGGCGGCCATTGGCTGAAGGCTGCCGACCCTCAGGCGTGGGTCAGGCAGACGGTGCTGGACAGCGGTCTGATTTATGACATTCCGCTGGATGCCACGAAAACGATCAATCCCTTCTCGGCAGTTCTTGAGATTGGTGAGCAAGGCTCCCTTTTTCAACTCTTTGCGACCGGCACGGCCTGGGACAATAACATCTACCTGCTGGACTCCAAACTTCTGCGCACCTACGCCCCTGCGGCCAGCGTCGAAGTGGAAACAGAAGACCCGTATGTGCGTGGCGACGCGTCCAGTCCGAATCAGATTCGCCGCACGCGGGCAGACCGTCCGTTTAGTGTCACCATTACCGTCAGCGGCCTGGAGCCTAGTGGCGCTGAGGACGCCGAACGATATGTGTATTTTGCCTGCAACGGCACCAATTACGACACCACCAGCTATTCCGGCCTGAACCAAAGCTCTTATCTGATCCAGGAGAGCAACTTGGGAAATGGAACTCATATCATCGGGCCGGTCTATCACGAGCTGACTTCCGCCTCCCCTTCGCTCGGGTGTGGAGAGCAAAGCTACAAAATCATTCGCTATGCTTCCGATGGCGTGCCCGCCACCATCCTGGCCGAGCCCAAGGTGGAAATCTGGCCGGTGGCCACAGCAACGGTCGAAAACATCGAGGCCGGCAAGCTTTACATCGACCGGCTGCCCACGCTGGTTTTAAACCTCAATCACCTTTACCCCGATTCACGGACCTACGCGCAGGTTTATAAGGGGGCTGCTGTTTTGGGCACGGCGGGAACCATGATCGGCGGAACGGAACTGCGATATGGTCGGCATTACAATTCTGATCTTGTCGAAGAGCCCACGAATGTCCCGCAGACTCAAAAAATATCCATCTCCGACCTTTCGAATTACGCCTATCGTGATGGCACTTACACCCTTGAGGTCATCACCGAGACGCCTTTTTTCGGGCGCACCACGGAGAGGCTGTTTCATGTGACCTTTCAGGTGGATCGCATCATCTCCGCGCGCGGTCAGATCACTTCGGATGAAAAGCCGGCCTCACCGAGCCCATAACTCAGAAACCGGCCTCATGAGATTGCTCTGCCAGCCATTGACCCGTTGGAGGAGGCGAGGCCGTCACGGCAGCCTTTTGCTGGAGGCGTCCATGGCCCTGGGGCTCGCGGTCGTGCTGGCGCTTATCATGATGAAAGCGTCGCTGCTGGCCATTTCAGGCAACCAGTGGACGATGATGCAAACGCTCACCGACGCTTACATGACAAGAGAGACCGCGCTCTCGAACAGAATCCCGCTGGCAGATGTGCTTGCGGCGGACTCTCCCTGGCCCGACTGGGCCTCGCGCTCTGAGCAAAATATCACCCTGGGGAAAATGCCGGGCGGCAGGGTGGTCCAGGCATCGCTGACGCGTTTCAGGCTCAACCTGCCCGGCGACCCTGATTCCGAGGCCAATCTGAATGTTTTCCGGCTGTACTCCGTGTTAAAATACCAAATTGGAGAGCGGCAGTATGTGAAAAGCCGGTCAACCCTGCGCATGCAATGAAAAAGCCCCTCCCAAAGGCACATGCCGGCCGCGCGGCCCCCGCCTTCACGCTGCTGGAGATCTCGAGCGCCATTGCCTTGATGCTGATCCTGGCGACCGCGCTGATCGTGATGCTGCAGCAGCATGTGGCGTTCATGGAGATGGCCCAACGTCAGAAATTTCTGACCAATGACGCGCCGCAGATCGGGTCGTTGCTTGGACGCATCTTCAACCAGTCCGATCATTTCTTTGTTTATGCCAGCCATGATTCAGCCGTCGCCGGTGATGCTCCGGTGCTGAGCGGCGGAAAAGCCGTCCGGCTTTTCTTCCACGCGGCAGACCAGACCTCCAAGGAAAGGCTGATCGCGGTTGACGACAGCGGGGGAACCACGCGGCTCCGGTTTTACACGCTGCATGCGGACGGGTCGGAAACCTCCTGGGTTGTCAGCGACAAAATCAAAGACGCGACTTTCAGCACGAGTGAAGGAATTCTTGCCGCCACTCTGGAAGGACCGAACGGTGAGGAGATCACTTACAGCGGGGGTGGGAGATGAAGCCAGGACGATCCCAGTCTGGTTTTGCGGCGATGCCCTCGGTGACGCTCCTGGCGCTGCTGATCACACTGAGCCTGACGCTGCTGTTCCGGCACATGCTGATCAACCAGGATGAGGCCGCCGTCGCGCAGCTCAATCTGGACTATCAACAGCGCGAGGATTCGTTGATGCGGGCGATCGTGGCCATCTTTCCGGCAAAGGCGATTGCCTGCATGAAAGCAGACCATGCGGCATCGGAGGACTATTCCTGGAAGCGCATCTTTTCGGAGGCGGTGGGGCTCTCAGCCTCCTCGGAAAGGCTCAGTCCTGAGCTGATCGAAGGTCTTGGGATTTCCGCCTCACGCAGCGCGGACGTGGGCGGGCATGCCAGCGCCCAGATCGAAAGCTGGATCACCTCCCTGGACGGCGCCGCAGAGCGCGTGACTCCCGGCAGCGCCGCTTACGAGTTTGTTTTCTCAGGGGCGGCATTTGCCGGCAGGATGCCCCCCCGGCTGAGCATGAGCCAGGCGCTGCAGGACGCGGATGCCGTGCGCCCGATTGTCTCCCTCGAAAAGCAGCATGGCTCCCAGGATGCGGGCCTGCTGGCGGACGTCTCGCGTTACCCGCTCTATAATTTGATCCCCTATCCCAACATGCGCTTTGGCTATGCGGCTCCCGGGCAGCCGTTTGTGGCCAAGCGCAACTGGTGGGCCTTCACGGTGAACTACGGCACTTCGACGCGGAGCGTGGCCAAGAACTACATTCTCTCCCTGTACGAGATTCCGTCACAGATGCCCATCGAGGCGTCCACCTTCGCGTCCATCGGAAGACATGAGGATGGCACGACGTGGAGCAGCAGCCAGATCAGCATCGACGGGACCATCTACGCCAAACAACTGGCGGTGGAGGGCTCGTTTGGCGCCACCCGACTGGCGGGGGGGACCGGCATTGACATCACGGACAGCGTCAGCCTCGGAGGGGTGAGCGTGAGCAACACTTTTGACGCGCTGGGAGTGCGGGAGCAGATGCAGGCAGACTCTGGTTCTGACAGCCTGCCGGTGGCGCTGGCGGCGAATTCTGGACGGCTGGCATTCCTGCCGATCCAGCCTGGCAGCCTCTTCCTGCAGCGCCCTCCGAGCTCCCCAGCTCCCACGATCTGGCAAAATTATGCGATTGGAGCACAGCGCTGCGGGGTCAGCGTCGAGGCGCTTTCAATGGTGAGCTATGAAAACCAGACGCCTGTTCGCATCCGGGTGCGTTTTTTATCCCCCGCTGCCACGGCGATGGAGGTGATTCTCGAGCGTGGCAGCAACTGGCCCAACCTCTTTGAGGCAGGCGGGGACGCGTTGCCATTTCAAACCGAGCTGACGGACAGCAACCGCTCATGCCTCACTTTTCGCGCGTCACTTTTTAGCGCCTGGTTGCAGGCGAATGGCGGCGGCTCAACCGAGCTCAACAGCAGCATCCACTTCAGCACCTCAACCGCTGGCGAGGACGCCACGGTCAGGCTGCCGGGCGCGTCACCGAACCCGGAGGACATGTGTGTCATTCTACGATCTGGCAAAGACCTGACCAGCTACACACGGGGATTGTCCATCGTCTCGCCCCTTCGTGTGTATGTGGGGGATGACCTGAACGATGTCGCGGCCTCCGTGCCGGCAGGATCAGGGCTGCCGTCCGGTTCTGAGTTTCATCCGCCCATGTCCATTTTCGCGGCGGAGGTCAGGGTGGGCACCACCTCGTTTACCAGGCCCATCGAAGTCATCGGCCAGCTTGGCACGCTCATCAACGGCGGGACTTCCAATTGGAAGCCTCTGGACATCAAATCTGGCGCGGACGACGCGGTGCATGCCGAGATGATCAACGCCCAGCTTTCACCGCTGCGCAGCCCCGCCGAGCTGCCCCCGGTTCACCAGATGAACTGGCTGGTGGTGATCGAGGAAATCCTGCCTGACTGATCGAATCCTTAAACTCAAAAAAAATGCCTGAGACCAACACACCTGCCGGAATCTTTGAGGAACTGGCCGCCATGTACTCTGACAGGGAGATTTCAGATGTTCAGATACGCTCTGGAGGGCTGATCTACGTTCACACCAACCGTGGGTTGGAAATCGCCGAATCATCTGGCATCCAGCCGCCGGAGGCCGTTTCACAGATGGCGGAAGCCTTGTTCACCAGCCAGACCGCGGAAGTCTGGGACGGTCTCGGAACTGCCAACACGGCCGAAAAAATGTGGGAACTGGTCAAGGAAAGGCGGGTCATCGACATGAGCTGCGAGGCGGGTGTGCTGGGCTCCCCTGTGCGCATGCGTGTGCAAATCCATCTGAGCGAGCACGGGCTTGGCATCACCTGCCGCTGGCTTCGTGCCAAGATCACCCAGTTGGAATCACTGGGCATCGACCCTTTGATCGCAGACAGCCTCCGGGAGCTCATTCAGCGCAGGTTTGGACTGGGGCTGATCACCGGTCCCACCGGCTCTGGCAAGTCCACGACACTGGCCGCCCTGCTGGACTGGGTGCGCAGAAATTTCCAGAAGCACATCGTGACGATCGAAGACCCCATCGAATACCGGTACGGCTCAACGATGGAGGATCCCAATCAGCCCGGGCAGCAAATTTACTGCCCGTCATTGGTCACACAGCAGGAGGTTGGCAGGCACACCCAGTCCTATCAAAGTGGTTTGAAGGAGGTGCTGCGCAAGGCTCCTCACGTCATCTTGATTGGTGAAATCCGGGACCGGCAGACCATGGAGACCTGCATTGAGGCGGCCCAAACCGGCCATTTTGTCCTGTCCACCCTGCACACCCGGGGAGCGGTCAAAACCTTTGATCGAATCTTGGAGTTCTTTCCCAAGGAGCAGCATGTCAGCATTCTTCACCGGCTGGGGGAGACCATGACGTTTGTGTTGTCACAGGGGCTGCTGACTGGGTTTACAAGACGGGTACTGGTCACGGAATATTTGCAAAACACCAGCGAACCGGTGTCAGCGGGCATCAGGGCCTACGATGGCAGCGCCACCTCGCTGGCGGATGCCTTGAGGAGCAAGGGAAACCTGCGCTGGGATCAGTCGTTGATGGAGTTGTATCGTGAAGGGCTCATCCCCGAAAATGTCTTCAATGCCAACTTGATGGGGTGAGCCAGCGCTTTCCATCAGGCTTTGAGCGAAGGCTCTCATGCACTCGCTGGCCGCAGATGGCCGCCGTTCGGCTTTTTACTTTGAGAACTCCTGGTCGATGGCGTCGAGGTACTTCGAAATGGGGTCGGTGCGCGGTGGCAGCTCTTTTTCGATGAGTTTGGGCAGGTTGAGGAAGTCCTCAAACTTGCCGGAGAGTCCGCTGCCAGCACTGGCCTCGAACCAGTCGAGGTAGTCGCGCACGGCGATGGATTTTTGGTAGGCGATGAGGGCGAACTCGTGCAAAGCGGCGAGGCGTTTGTCCATGTCCTTGGTTTTGCCCTGCTGCAAATCGGTGACGGCGGCCAGATAGCCGGTGACGACCGGACGGAAGAGGGGGCTGACCCGCAGTTCCAGGGCGCGCAGGGTGGCGATGTTGTGGTTGAGGATGGCGACGCGGTCCTCGCGCTTGAGGATGTGCTCATACCCTTCCAGCGGCAGGCTCACAGGCACCAGGCCGGATTTGGCGGGTGTTGCGGTCGCGGCGGCGGGCTTTTCTGGCTTGGTGGTGCTGGTGGGAGCGGCGGGTTTGGCCCGGGGCTTGGCGGCTTTCTTGGGTTCGGATTTTTTCGGGGCTTCGTCTGTTTTCACCGCCTCCGGTGCTTCCTCCGCCTTGGGTTTCCGGCGCAAGAAATTCAAAATGGGCTCTGCTGTCTGCCTGGGGGCGGCGGGGGCCAGCCAGTGCCAGGCATCGACC
The DNA here is from genome assembly GCA_003506995.1 of Verrucomicrobiales bacterium. Taxonomy (GTDB): domain Bacteria; phylum Verrucomicrobiota; class Verrucomicrobiia; order Verrucomicrobiales; family Verrucomicrobiaceae; genus Prosthecobacter. Next base: position 12,842 of record DNXB01000370.1, on the reverse strand, counting down.
AGAGAGGGGGAGAGCAGACGCGCCATGTCGAGGGGGGCGGCTGGCAGGACCTCCGCCTGATCGCTTTTGGCCGGTGGTTCTTCTGTTTTCGTCTCGTCGGGCTTTTTGTTGTCGCCACGGAACCAGTTCAGCGGGTTGAGCTTGGAGGGTTTCTTTTCCTCCACGGGCACCGGGGCTTCTTTTTCAGCGGTTTGCGGCTTTTCAATGACCGCTGCCTTGGATTTTTCATCCGGCTTCTTCTCGTCGGCCCCAAAGCCAAACAAGCGTCCGATGAAGCCGGGCTTGTCCGCTGCTTCCATTTCACCGGTTGTTTCGATGGCGGCGGTGTCAGCGGGCTTGTCCTGCGTTTGGGATTCTTCTTTGTCTTCCTTCGCAGGATCACCGAGGAAGAGCAGCCGACGCCACAGACTGCGCTTCGGCGCGTCATCAGTTGCTTCCGCCGCTTCGACGCTGGCTGGCGGTGCGTCGGCGGGGTTGCCGGTGCTTTCTTTCGACTTGGGTTTGGGAGCTGGCTCGGGGCTGGCTGCGGGTGGTGGCGCAGGCTTGGGCAGGCTGGAGGCCACGATGAGCGGCAGCGGGAGCACGAAGGGGCGTGGCTTGACGTTCTGCGGAACCTCGTTCGCTTTGGCCGCGTAGCGGATGGTGATGGCGTCTTCGATGGCCTTGAGGCTTTCAGCCGGCGTGTAAGGCTCGGCGATGCCGGGCTTGGAAAGCGCGGCGAGCTGAAGGGACCACCACTTGTTCAGGCTGGAGGCGGAGGCGGCGAAGCTGGGGAAGGCGGCGTCGAGCAGCTCGCGTTCGGAGCGCGGGTCGCTGGCGAGGGCGTTGAGGAATTTGTTGAAGCGCCTGGCGCCGTCCGGCTGGTCCACGAGGGCGAGCACGAGGGCGCAGCACGACGTTTCGTAAATGGTGCGGGAGAGGCCGTCCATTTCGACCGGGGAGGCGGCGATGATTTCCTCGATGCCGTAGATTTTTCCGCTGCGGAAGATGGTGGCAAACAACGCGCTGGGCCGGGCGCTGGCCTTGTAGTCCATCGCGTGCAGCACGCCGGTCATGACCCAGTCCGGCAGCAGCAGACGGCCCTCGGGCGTGGCGATTTGCTGGCGGTTGCGCAGGATGCGCTCCGCCAGCAGGACGCGCACCACCTCCTTGCGCAAATCGGCGGCGTTCAGTCCGGGGCGCTCGTTGACGGTGACCTGGAGGTGAAAGCCGCCGTGGGTCATCTCGGTGATGGCGGTGGAAACCGGCGGTCCTTTGGACTTGGCGGCCTCCTCGCCGGTGTTCAGCAGCACGACGACTGGCAGCACCCAGGATTCCCTGTCGTTGAGCACCTTGCGCAGCTCCTTGGAAATCTCCTCGCAGCGGGAGGACATGGCGCTGCGCGTCTCAAACACCTTCCCATGCACAATAAACTGTCGGCTGGTGCTGGTGGAGCTGGTGATGGGGAGCTTGTCCGAGGGTGCGGAGACACGCGGGGCCTCCTGGCCGACGGGTTGCGGCGTGGCGGTCTCCGGCTCCTGCATTTTGCCCGGAGAAACGACAGCGGGCGGCGTCACCGGCGGCGGGGTGATCGCCGGAGCGGGAGGGGCCGGTTTGGCGGGCTGCAACTGGCCCGGCAAAGGCGGTGGCGTGAAGGTCTTCGGTGCCTCAATGGCTGCGGCGGCCTCTTTTTGCTCTTGGGTGAGCGCGGGCGGCGGTGGCGCGGCTGTCTGGGCCGTGGCGCACCAGACGGCTGCCAGAAACACTCCCGCGATGAGAAATGGACGAAGGCGGATCATGCGGGTGGGAAGCGTGGGTCGAGCACGAGTTTGTCCTTGGCGATGGTGATCTTGGTCATCTGAAACAGCGCCCGGATTTCCGGGTCGAGCGCTTCCGCGACCGCCCGCAGCACGGGGTAAAGCGGGCGCATCATGCCACGCGGCATGTCCAGATGACCGTAGGAGCCGCGCAGCAGCTCGATGTGGAAGTTGTCCTCGTCCCGGCTGATGGCCAGATCGACGCTGACGGTGCGGAGATGCCCCTTCAGCTTCCAGGCGAGAAACAAGCGGGCGCTGCCCGGCTCCAGGTCCAGGCGTGCGCCGTCAAACGCGGCCCAGTCGCCCAGCGGATTGGCAATCCTGGCCGCGAGCGTGGCGGTGAGATGGCGGTTCACCTCCGCCTCGCTGATTTCCATGATCGCCGCCCGTTTAATGGCCGTCTGGCGCAGCATGTCGAGCATGTCATCCACCCTGGCCGGATTGGCGGGCGGAGGCACGGGCGGCAGAGTGGCGGGGCGATGCGCCACCCAGGCCGCCCCGGCGAGTGCGCTGACCAAGAGCAGCCGCAGGGTGTTGAGCAGGGGACGGATCACAGCGGTGAGGCGTGGGAGGAATGGAGAGGCAGATCAGGCGGCGGTGCTCGTCTTGGCCGGCGGGGCGCTGGGCGTGCTGCTGGTGGAGGCCGTGGTGCTCGTCGATGCGGACGCAGAGGAACTTTCAGAGTCCTTCTTCTTCGCCGCTTTATAGGAATCACTGCGGTAGTCGGTGATGTAGAAGCCGGTGCCTTTGAAGATGAAACCGGCGCCGGCGCCGATCTTGCGCTTCACCGGGCCGGCGCAGTCCTGCTGCGGGCAGTCGGTGAGGTGCGGATCCTTCATGGACTGCTTGGCCTCAAACTGGTGGCCACACGTCTGGCATTCGTAATCGTAGGTGGGCATGGGGGGTAAAAAGCGCGCGAGGGGTTGCGGAAACGCGCGGCGGGCTGGGAGTATGCCGCGCCGCGCCCTCTGCTGCAAAAGGATTTTCCCAGCCCGGCCGGGATCAGGGTGCCTCCAGCTTCGTGACGACGTGGCTCATNNCCCCTGCGTGGTGGACCTGCCGCTGCAGGAGCCGTCCGGCCTGTGACGCGGGCGAGAACGCGCCTGCCTGCGAAAAGCCTCAGGGCGCGTCGAGCTTTGTCACGACATGACTCATGTAAGGGAAGAGCTGTTTTTTCCGGCTGACCACGCCAGCCATGTCATAGACGTGTTCCTTGGCCTGCGGGTAGTCGATGGCGTCGATGACGCGCTGGTCGCCGGCCACCAGCAGCACGCTGTGGTGACGGGTGATGTCGGTGACCATGAGGCAGGCGAAATGCAGGCTGTGCTTCGTGAGCAGCGCTTGCAGCGCGCCCTGCAGCTCGGTCTCGCGCTTCCAAAACTCTTCCAGGCCGAGTTCCTCGATCTGGGAGATGCTGATGTGCCAGCCGTTTTCCTCAAACACCTTGCGGTCGCTCTCCAAGGCGCGGTCCGGCGTGTGCTCGCGCAGCATGGAGCCGGCGGCGAAGAAGTCCTTCACAAACTGGGCGCTGTCGATGCCGCCGATGCCCGCCAGCCATTCGAGAATTTCCTTGTCCGTGCTCGTCGTGGTGGGGCTGGTGAGATGCAGCGTGTCGGAGATGATGCCGGCGCAGAGGCAGATGGCCGTGGACTTGTCCGGCGCGGCCTCACGCATGCGGTACATGATGCCGACGATGGTGGAGGTGCTGCCCACAGGCTCGTTGATGAAGCGGATCGGCTCCTTGGTGCGCAGGTTGCCGCTGAGACGGTGGTGGTCGATGACCTCGATGATCTCCGCCTCGTCCGCGCCCGCCACGGCCTGGGCGAACTCGTTGTGATCCACGAGCACGAGCTTCATGCGCGGC
>DNXB01000370.1:0-9115 GCA_003506995.1 Verrucomicrobiales bacterium | reverse complement strand
CGCAGGAGCTGCGAGGTGCTGGCCGTGTCATACGGCGAATAAATGATGGCGACACCTTTCTCAGCCGCCTGCGTGAGGATGCTGGAGGCGGCCTTGAACTTGCCGGTGATGATGAGGCAGCGCGCGCCCATCTCGACGGCCAGTTCGTGAATCTCCGGCCGGTCACCTGTGACGACCACGAGGCGGCTGGCTGGAAACTGCTGCGCGCGCTTGCGTGTCGTCTCCATGCTGGACGCGGCGACGACGAGCACGAGGTCCTGGATGGCCTCCAGCTCCGGCGCGGTGCCGCCGACGATGCCGTCGAGCGCGTTGACGATGTTGAGCAGGCTCGTGCGCACCTCGCGGTTGGCGGCCACGGTTTTTTCATTCGTCTGCGCCGGCAGGAAAAGCTGCGCCAGCTCCTGAATCGCCGGCAGGCCGAGCAGGCGGCCCTCGGCATCGACAATCGGGATGCTGCGGAAGTTGTGATCCATCATCATCCGGTAAACGGAGAGGAAGGTCTGGTGCGGGCTGGCGGTGAAGACATCCCGCCGGCAGATGGTGGAGGCGGTGGGGCGCACGTCGAGCAGCAGCTTCGGCGCGGACACGCCGGCGGTCTGCAGCACCCAGTTCGTGCGCACGCTGACCTCGCCACAGCACGCGGCCTCCGCCTTCATGCCATGCACATCACGCAAAAACGCCGCGTAGCCGATGGCGGAGCAGATCGCGTCCGTGTCGGGATTGCGGTGGCCGATGACATGGATCGTGTCCGTCGAGACGGCCTGCCGCGCGGATGACGAGATGCGGATGGTGTTGTCAGAGGTCCGCATTCGTCATTCGGATTTCGTCATTCGACATTTCTCTTCCGGCTCAGGCAAAGCCCAGCGCCGTGATGCGCGCATGCACCGCGTCCTTGTTCTCCAGAAGCTCGGCGATGGGATCCCACTTGCCGCTGGTGAGCGCCTCGTGGGCGGTCGTCGGCAGGGTGACAGCGATCTCCTGGTCCTCAAAGAACACCTTTCCAGCGGTGACGTCGATGGTGACCTCAAGCTGCGGATTGCGCTCGATCTCCTTGGCAAGCACCTGGATGTCCGAGCTGCTGGCGCACACGCAGGGGATGCCCAGCGTGGTGCAGTTGCCGAAAAAGATCTCCGCGAAGCTCTCGGCGATCACCGCCCGGATGCCGAAGCGGTAAAGCGCCTGCGGCGCATGCTCGCGGGAGCTACCGCAGCCGAAGTTCGTGCCGGAGAGCAGGATGTTGGCGCCTTTGAAGCGCGGATCGTCGAGCGGATGCCCGGTGGGCTTGCCGTCCTTGTCGAAACGCACGTCGTAGAAGGCGAATTCGCCGAGACCGTCAAAGGTGACACACTTCATGAAGCGTGCGGGGATGATGCGGTCGGTGTCGATGTCCGAGCCGGGCACATAAACGCCGCGACCGGCCACTTGGGTGATTTTTGCGAGAGCCATGAGGGCGGCGATGCTAGCAGCGAATGCGACGTACGCAAGGCCGCCGCTTATTGCAGTTCCTCAATCGCCAGAGTGTAGCGGTGCGGGCTGTCGGCGTTGCCGAGGGTGATCTGGTTCTCACCGGTCTGCAGCGGGCAGGAAATATAGCCGGCATCGACAGAGACATGCGTGCCGTTGACCCAGGTGCCCAGCTTGCTGCCACGGTCCCGCAGGATGAAGCGGCCGTGCTCGAAGTCGATCTCGCAGTGGTTGCGGGAGAGCTGGTAGGGATGCTTTTCCTCGATGGAAAGATCGTTGCGGGCCAGGGAGGAGACAGCGGTGTCAAAGTAGGCGCGGCCGATGCGGAAGGGCAGCTTCGTGATGGTCTTGCTGACCGGCTCGTGCTCGAAGCCTGTTTCGTCATAACGCGAGCGTAGTTTCACGCGGAAAACCGGCTCCTTGGGTGGCTTCGGCTTCACCTGGAGCGGCACCGTGGCGTTCGTGCTGGTGGTGAGCAGCAGGTCGGTCTTGCGGATGCGCTCGAACAGCGTGGCGAGATAGACATGAAGGCGTTCGGGGCGCTGGACGATCTGATGCTCGAAATCATCCTCGCTGATGACCTCAGCGGCGGTGTTTTCCAGCGCGGTGGCGGTGGCGCTGCGCGGACGGTCCATGATCATGCCCATCTCGCCGAAAATCTCTCCCGCGCCGATCTTCGCGAGGGATTGCACCCCATGGGCAGTGTTGATCGTGATCTCGACGAGTCCGTTGACGATGAAATAGGCCTCTTGGGATTTGTCACCCTCGCGGAAGATGACCTGACCTCGTTGGAAATGTTCGGTTGCCATGTGAGGGGATGGTACCGGGTGGCATTCGGAGGTCAAGCTCCGCGTCTGCAAGACTACAGCCGTCTGACCACGACCTCTCGGACACGCGCCCGCGTGGCGTAGGTGGCGAAGCCGAAGGGGGTGCATTTTTCAATGTCGCCGGCCCGCAGGCCGAGCTTGCGGCCCTTGGTGCTGACGTTCACAAAAAGCTTGCCGCCAATCCACGCTCGGATGTCGTCATCCCGCACCTCGACGCGCACCTGGTGCCACTCGTTGTTTTTGAAGAAGGCGTTGCCCGTGGTGGTGTTCTCGCTGGCGTCGAGGTCGTCGATGCTGGAGATGCCCACCAGCGTGCCGCCCCAGCCGCCGATGACGAGCGTGACGTGCGAATCGTTGACTGGAAAGGTCACGGTGCCGAAAAAGTCGTTTCCCTCCACGCGCATGGCCTCGTACTCGATGGCGTAGCGTGAGCGCGGCAGCTTGGCGCTCTGCCAGGCGTCAAACCGTGCTCCCGTCATCGGCTGTCCGGCATCCAGGGTGATCTCACCATCCTTGATCGTGACCCGTCCCTCCTCCGCGATGCCTGCGGCCTGCCAGGATGATTCAAACTCATCCGCAAGCAGCTTCCACTCGGCACGCGGCGGCGGCCCGCATTGAGTGAGAAACAGCAGCACCGTAGCTGCGCTCGCCAGAGCGTGGAGGGTGGATGTGGAATAACGACTCAAGGAGCGGATGGGGGAAAGATGGATTCAAACCTCACTACAGGTGGAACGCTGCAGAAGATTGATTCATCAAGTTTTTCCCTGCGGCGTGATTCTGCTTTTGTGTCACGGGAGTTCGAGGACGATGCGGAAGCCGAAGTCGATGCTGCGCCGCACATTTCCAAAGTGACGCTTCGACAAAAGCATCACCTCCGGCTTGTAGTGGCGCCAGCCGGCCCCGCGCACGGTGCGCCAGGTCTGGGACCTATCGTATTTGTCCTGCATCCATTCTTCGGCGTTACCGCCGAGGTCGTAAATACCAAGCTCGTTCGCATCGTAGCTCATCACTGGCGCGGCGGCGGCGTGGTCATCCTTATAGTCCGCGATGAAATTCATGCCTGGGAAGACGGTGGCCCAGAGGGAGTCGGCATAGTTGCCCGACTTCTTCGGCGGAGGCCAGGTGGCACCCCAAGGATAGAGATCGGTGATGGAGCCATCGAGGGCGGTCGTTGAGGTGTCAGGCTGCTGGCTTTCACGTTCCCCAATGCCGACGGCGTAGCTCCACTCGCGATCCGTGGGCAGGCGGTAGGTGATCCCCTCTTTTTTGCCCAGCCAAGCGCAAAAATCCTGACCGTCCTGCCAGCTCATATCCAATACGGGATGATCGCCGGTGGGGGAGACGGCCACGCCACGGGCTGTGAGATTCTTCCAAGTCTCAGTGCTGGTTGCATTTTCCTTCGCAAAGGCTTCGAAGTCCCGCATCCTCGTCTCGTGGATGCAGAAAAGTGTTTTCGTCCCCGGCACGGGGACGAACTTCATGCCGAGGGAGTTCACGAAGGGCTTGTCTTTGGTGGCTTGCAGCAGCGACGACGCGGTGGCTGACGATGAACCGGCGACGGTGGAGGCCGGGGCAGTCTGGGAGATCTTGAACGCGGCCATCACCTGCTGCCGGTAAGCCTCCACAGCCTTTGCCTCGCCGAGCTTGTCTGCCTGCACCAGCGTGGCCTGCACGGTGGCGAGGGATTGGTCCAGGCTGGCGACGAGTGTGCTTTCGATCTTCGTGACCTCGCGCACAAAGATGTCGCGCAGCTCTTTGAGGCGCGGCGGAGCCGGATCGGCCACGGCGGCGAGCGCGGGCAGCGGTTTGACCTCAGTGGCGTTGAGATTCTGCTCGATGACTTGGGCGAAGGAAGCTGCGTTGGCGATGGCGAAATCTGCGGCGGTCATAGCGGCCAGAACACCAGTCTTTGTTGCCGCATCTTTTTCCGCCGTCAGTGCGGAGCGGTATTGGGTGGTGAGTGCAGCAAGCTGCGAGTGGCGAGCCTTTTGGTAGTTGGCAACGCGGGTGCGTAAGTCGGGGAACTGCTGGAGGTCAGTTGTTGAGGGAACCGCGACGGGTGTTGGCATTGATGAGGAAGCCGGGGCGGGATTTATTGCAGCCGAGTTTGCGGTGGAGGCCGCCAGCACGCAGCGCACACCACGGATGTGACGGCCGCGATAGCTGGGCACATTCGGAGCACGTTTCGATGTCAGCAGCAGGCGGCGGTCAAAGTCAGACCAACAGCCTCCACGTTGAGTTCTGGATTCCATGCGTTCATCAAACCAGTCCTCACACCATTCCCAGGCATTCCCTCCAAGATCGTGAAGACCGAATTGATTGGCGGGAAAAGAACCCACCGGGGCGGTTTCCAAGTAATCGTCCCGGTATCCTGTGATCACCTGGGTGAGAAAAGGGTGCCAGGAATATTTCTCAGCAGCCAAGGCTGCTTGTAGTTCCTCCCCGGCCACATTGTCCACCCCGGATGGAGGCGGCCACGCACTGCCCCACGGGAAGTCATCCTTGAGTTGGCCCAATTTGCTCGCTGGCAATTTAGCAGGATCTTCTTTGTCGCCAATTCCGACCGCACAGCTCCATTCGTGGTCGCTTGGGAGACGGTAGGTTTCATTTTTGCCAAGCGTGCCAGCCTTGTGTTCCCGCTCAGTGAGCCACATGCAAAAAGCCCGCGCGTCATCCCAGCTCAAGTTCAACGCCGGATGAGTCGGCCCCTGCTCGAAGGGCGGCTTGGGCCATTCGCACTTGGTTTCCGCCGCAAAGACTTCGTAGTCCTGAACACGCGCCTCCCAAACGCTGAACAACACGCGTTGTCCATTCGTCGGGCCACCGGTGATCGGCACGGGCACGAACTTCATCCCGAGGGTGTTCACGAAGGGGGCGTCTTTCGTTGCTACAGTTGCTGTGGACGCGGGCACCTGTGGTTTCATGGCGTCAGGTGGCGCAGGCGATGATGAAACCGTCACCGCAGGCGCAGTGGCCGATTCCACCACACACCGGAAGCCGACGCCGCGGTAATCCGTGGGTCCAGGATGATGGCGGGCGGACGAGAGCAGATGGCCAGCACCGGTGAACGAGGCACCCCGCACCACCCGGCCTTCTTGGGCAGCATTCCACCAATCTTCCACCCACTCCCCCATGTTCCCCCCCATGTCGTAGAGACCCAGCTTGTTGGGCTTGAAGCTCATCACCGGAGCCGTGGTCGGGAAGCCATCGGTGTAGCCCTCGATGAACTTCTCCGTGGGGAACTTCTCGTGCCACGCGCTGTCGGCATAGTTTCCAGCCTGGTCTTCGGTCTTCGGCGGGTAGTCCCTGCCCCAGGGATACTCGGTGGTCACCTTCTCGCTGAGCATCTCCGGGGTGATGTCCTTGTTGCGGATCTCTTTACTTCCCAACCCGACGGCGATGCTCCATTCTTCATCCGTGGGCAGCCGGTAGGTTCTGCCTTCCTTCTTGCTGAGCCATGCGCAGAAGGCCACCGCATCCTCCCAGTTCACGACAACGGGATGAGTGTCCTCATGCCCAAAGGGGATGCCGTCCTTCTGCCGGTTCGTCCACTCGTCCCTCACCCCAGGAGTGGTGGTGGCATAAGCCGCATAATCCTGCCGTCGCGTTTCGTGGATGCACATGAGAATCTGTGTCCCCGGTACGGGGACGAACTTCATGCCGAGGGTGTTCAAGAAAGGCGCATCTTTCGTCGCGGAAGCAGGTGTGGTGGTGCTTGCCACTGCCTGAGTGGGTGCCGTCTGGTCCGGACTCGGACGATTTTTCTGGCTGGCAGGGTTCAGCACAAAATAAGCGCCTCCGAGGGCCAAGACACCCAGCACCACCCAGACGAGCCATACGCTCGATGAGTTAGCGGCGGGCTTATGATGCACCACGGACTGCGGCGGGCGATACGGCTGGCCGCCAGGGCGCTGTGGGCGTGCCTGCGTGGGCAAAGCGGCGGGGGCTTGGCTGACTTCCGCCTCCACCTTCGCCACGGGTTGCGTGAGGATGCCATCAAGGTCGCGCCGCATCTCGCCAACTTTTTGATACCGCGCTTCGCGGTCCTCCATGATCGCCTTCGTAATGATCGCGTCGTAGCGTGGATCGAGGCCGGGGATTTGCAGCGAGGGCAGCTTGAACATGCCCTGGGGAATTTTGCCCGTGAGCATCTGGTAGAGCATGACACCCACGGCGTAGATGTCGGCGCGATGATCCACCGCGCTACCGAGCATCAAGGCTTCTGGCGCCATGTAATGCAGCGTGCCCATGGCCATGCCGCTCTGCGTCAGGCCGGTGGCGTTGCTGTGCGTCATCTTCGCCAGGCCGAAGTCGGCCACTTTCACCACGCCGTCGTAGCCGACCATGATGTTCGCCGGTTTGATGTCGCGGTGGATGATGCCACGATCGTGCGCGTAGGCCAGCGCGTCGCAAACGTGAGCTGTGATCGCCATCGCGTGTTCGGTGTGCAGGCGGCCTTCTTTGGCGATCATCCGCGCCACGTCGGTGCCCTCGACGTATTCCATCACGATGTAGAGCAGGCCGCCGTCCGTTTCGCCAAAATCATGTACGGCGACAATGCCGGGGTGATTTAATTTTCCCATCGCCCTCGCCTCGTTTTTGAAGCGCTCGGCGAAGCTGGCGTCCGCCTCATCAAGCGTGTTGGAGAGGATCTTGATGGCGACGGGCCGGTCGAGGGACTTTTGGCGTCCCATGTACACCGCGCCCATGCCGCCACGACCCAGCATCTTCACGATGTCGTATTCCGTGAGCAGTTTGCCGAGTTCTTCAGCGGTCGGCGGCACCCAGGGGCCGGAGGAGGGCTTGGAGCCGCCGGTTTCCAGCAGCGCCCGGCCCAGGCCGCTGAGATTGGCGTCGTTTTCAGGAGTAGAAGGGTCTGTGTTCATGATGTTCTACCTGGAACTAATGAAAGCAGGGCGGGCGGTTACAGGCGAGATGAAAAAAAGATTGGGCTGACAGAAAAATGGGGGCAAAAAATGGAGAAAGCCTTTTTTGCCCCTCATTTTTTGTCATCTCATCATTCAGGGTTTCAAGTTCAAGGCTCTGGATTCCGTGCCTTCCGCATGTTCCGTAGGCCATCCGTTTTGGTGCAATGAAAGCAGGCCGAGTGGTTTCCGGGAAGACGAAAAGCGTAAAAAAAGAGGCAGAGCCTCGCGGCCCTGCCTCTGAAGTGCGGGAGCTGTGGAATGCTCAGTCTTTCACGTCGTAGCAGGAGATGAACTCCTGGTCGCGCAGGTAGAGCTTGCCGCCGACGACGACGGGGTGGGTCCAGATGCGGCCGTCTTTGGCGCGCTGGGAGGTCTGGGCTTCGAGCTTGAAGCTGCTGACCAACTTCCAGCCGCTCTTGGAGGCTTCGACGAGGGCGATGGTGCCGTCGTTTTCAGACTGGCAGTAGAGCATGCCATCGGCATAGGCCACGGCACCTTTGCCGATGCCCCTGTCCTGCCACACCACCTCACCGGTCTTGAAGTCCTGACAGGTCCAGCCGCCGTTGTTGGAGTGGCCGTAGAGCAGGCCATCCACGAGGATGACACCGCCATGATGGTTCTCCATGTTCTTGTTGGAATAAACTTCAGTGACGGTGTCACCGTCTATTTTGACAGCCTTGCAGCCCACTTTGTAGCCGGCCGAGACATACACCTGACCATTCTTGTAAATCGGTGTCGGAATGACGGCGGTCTCGCCTGGGAAGTCGGTTTTCCAAAGCACCTTGCCCTTGGGAGACACCGCCAGGATGGATTTCATCAAGAGCTGCACATACTGACGCTCGCCGTTGTGGTCGATGGGGATGATGGAGGAGTATTGGGCGTTCTCAGTCACGTCGCTGGTCTGCCACTCGACCTTGCCGGTCTTCGTGCTCAGCGCGGCGATGGCCCCCTTCGGTCCGCCGGGGGTGACGATGACGAGATCATTGTCCACCAGCGGGGATTCCGTGTAGCCCCAGTTTTGCAACACGCCGCCGAGGTCTTTGACCAAGCTCTTGGACCAATCTTGCTTGCCGGTGGCGGCGTCGAGGCAGACGAGGTCGCCGTTACCGCCGAGGGCATAGACCTTGCCGCCGGCCACGGTGGGCGTGCAGCGCGGGCCGTCACCCCACTTGTTTTTGTAGATCGCGCCAACAAAGGAATCCCAAACCTTCTTGCCGGTGGCGGCGTCGAGGCAGACGACCTTCTCCTCGGCGTCGAACAATCCCATGGTGTAAATTTTGCCGCCTGAGACGGCGAAGCCGGAGTAGCCGAGGCCGGCTTCTTCGCTGACCCAGTCGCGCTTGGGGCCGCTGGCGGGCCATTTCTTGAGGAGGCCGGTCTCCGTGGAAACGTCGTCACGGTTCGGGCCGCGCCACTGCGGCCACTCACCTGCGGAGGCAGTGGCAGCGCCTCCACCCGAGGCTCCGCCGAGCAGCGCCTGGTCCTCCTTGCTGAGGCTGGCCACGGGCAGGGTGATGGTGGTGCCGTTCTCGCGTTTCAGGGTGACTTTGCCTGCCTTGACGCCGACGAGCTCGGCCTTGATCTCATGGGTGCCGGTGGCGTCCTTCCAGGTGCGGATTTCAGCCTGAGCGGACAGCGCGAGGCAGAGGGATAAAAAGACAAACGTGGTGTTCTTCATGGTGGTGGTGTGATTTGGCAGCTCCGATCAAACGGGTGATGTCGCCCGGCTTTTAGCATGAACCGCCATTTTACCTTTACTTCGTTAAAGGTTTTCGGCTCGATTTTCTTCGGGCGACGCGGTGTTTGGAACGGGTGGCGGACTCGCGGCGGGCATGGCGTCGCTGGATGTTCTCGATCACGGCCTCGCGCGACGGCTGCGTGGCAAACTGCCAGTGC
>DNXB01000544.1 GCA_003506995.1 Verrucomicrobiales bacterium | reverse complement strand
ATGAAGCGCAGCTCGTTCTGGCTCATGCCAAGCTGGAGCACGAAAACGACGATGTTGATGCCGAGCAGCAGGTAGGTCAGGTACGGCGTGCGCCGGGTGGGATTGATGTCGCCAAGTGGAAGCATCGTTGGTGGTTGTCCTGGCCGGGCGGCTGGCCCAGTCGCTCATGAAAGGTCGAAAGCAACGAGTCGTGCGTGTCGCGCAAAAACGGTTCGTCACCCGCGCACGATTCCGCTGGATGGCAAATTCCCCTCAGCCGGTGGCCGGGGAGGATGGCGCGTACAGTACCGACAAACGGCCCGCGCGTCAAACTGATTATGCGCGCGCGGGCGATTTTAGCGTGAGGGGAAATACTCATCATCGAGCGGCGGAAAGGGCAAGGTGTGCCGCTGAACCCCTCTCCCACTCCGGGGAGAGGNNGCACCTACAGAGCCATAAAACCAGCATGGCGCTTAAGTTGACGGCTAAGGGGCAAGGCATGCCTTGCCCCTACACGATGCCCATTTCGATTTGGCGTCATTGATTCGGTTGTCAACCGATTCCAGAACGTTTCTGAACGTCTATAGCGCGCTTAGAGGCCGGTGTCGATGACGTGGGGCGCGGGGCGAACCATTGTCATCACGAACGCCAGCAGCGCGCCGGCCAGGAAGCCGCCGATGTGGGCGAAAAACGCCACGCCGCCGCCGGACAGCGTATCCGCGCCGAGCGAGGTGACGCCGTTGAAGACCTGGAGCAGGAACCAGTAGCCGAGCACGAACAGCGCCGGGATGCGGAAAGTCTTCATGAAGAAGCGCAGGAAGATGACGCCGACGCGCACGCGGACGCCGGGATAGAGCACCAGGAACGCGCCGAGCACGCCGGCTATCGCGCCGCTCGCGCCGACCAGCGGCACGCAGGCCTGGGCGTGGATCACGGTTTGCGCCAGCGCCGCGACGACGCCGCTGCCCAGGTAGAGCCCCAGGAACGCCCGCCGCCCGAACCAATCCTCGACGTTGCTGCCGAAGATCCACAGGTAGAGGATGTTGCCGAGCAAGTGCAGCCAGCTCGCGTGCAGGAACATGCTGCGGAAGACATCGGCCACGGTTTCCAGCGAGAACGGGCTGCGCGCGATCTCGCAGGGCACGACCGACATGGTGTAGAAGATGGTGTTCAGCTCGCCCAGCGGCTTGGTGGTTTCCCACAAAAACACGAGCACGTTCGCCAGAATCAGGCCGTAGGTCAGGTATGGCGTCCGCCGCGTCGGATTGTTGATAGTACTAATTGGTAGCATAGTGTGCCCCCTCACGCCCGGTCTGTCTCGCGGAAGCGCGAGCAATCGACGACGGATAAACTGTTCCGTAATGCAACAATCGCACGGCCCCTGTGCGCGAACAAAGACCGCTGCTATTCATCGGTATTCAGGAAATCACGGAACCGGAACATTGTCAGACATGGCTTTGCGATGTCCTGACACTCTCCTGCATGTCCGCTTCATCCTCCGGGCGGTCCCCACCGTCCTCAAGCGAGGAAACATCCAGCTCGGCATCCATGTGCAGGCGTTCTCCCAGCCGCTGCGCGATATAAACCGCATATTCTTCGATCACATCATTCACAATGGTTCGGCGACTACCACCCGCTGTTTCTGCCCAAACCCGATACCGCGGCGTGTCATACGCTTCTTTGCTGGAGATGGCTGTTTCTTCGCATTTAATCGCTGCAACACCGGCGAGAGACACGTCACAGCCTTGCCTGATCGGGCTGGGGAGGGGCTGGCGTGTGACCCTGATCACATCCTCATCCATCTCAATATGGGTCTTGTTAAAGACCATCAGCGCCGCCCAGTAAAAGAGCGCTGAAGCAATCAACAAAAAAACGACCGGCACGATGCCCGAGCCACCCCTTGCCCCCATGAGCAGGGATGTTATGAGCATCATGACACCCCCGATCATACTGAAAAGGAAGGCTTCGCTTCGATCCAGCCTGAAGTTCGTCCAGAATTCCAACTGCAACGTTTCGCCATCGCGCTGGGTGAGCTTGGCGGGCGGTTTGACTTTGCGCCGCTTGGCTTTGGCTTCGGCCACCTCAAACGGAAAGACGGTATCGCAAACAGCACAAACAGCAGTCATGTTCTGAATATTGATGTTTTCGGCACTCACTTTTTCACCACAATTCGGACAGATCACTCGCACGTCGCCCTCCTTTTTTGCTGGGAATTACTATACACTTCGGCAACTCACAGAGCTGGCGTGGACACGTTTTCGCGTGTCCCATCCAGCATATTCATCCAGCGCGAGCGCACAATCCACTGAAACGCTTCACCAGGGCGGCGAATGTCCTGTCCTCGCCAACCCGTCCGTTTGATTCGGCAGAGTCATTTTCGCTTGTCTGCGAATGCCGCAACCTATTGATCCAAAACGTGGCGCTTTCAATGAAGATGCGCTCATCCCAGCATCTTCAAGCCGTTGCCGGTGAGCGGCATGACGATTTCGACCTCGTCGCCGAGCAGGCGGCGGACTTCCGGCAGGGCGGCGGCGGCGGCGGCGCTGGTCGGCTCGACCATCAGGCCGTGCCAGGCGAGGCGAGTCTGTGCGTCGAGAATGGCGTCGTTTTCGACGCGAATGGCCGCACCGTTGGACTCGCGGATGGCGCGCATGACCTCTTTACCGCGCACCGGCGTCTCGACGATGATGCCGTCGGCCACGGTGGGCGTGGGCGTGACGTGCGGCGGGACTTCCGCCCCGGTTTCCCAGGCGCGCACCACCGGGTCACAGCCAGCAGACTGGACGGCGATCATACGCGGCACCCGGTCGATGAGGCCGGCCTCGTAGAGCGCCTGGAAGCCACGCGTGAAACCCAGGAACAGCCCGCCGTGCCCAACCGGCGACAGGATGACGTCCGGCACGCGCCAGCGCATTTGCTCCCACACTTCCCAGGCGACGGTCGTCTGGCCGAGGATGAAATAGGGGCTCCAGGCGTGGCTGGCGTAGGTCGTCGTTTTGGCGGCCTCGACGCAGGCTTCGGTTTTGGCGTGCTGCGGCCCCGGCACTTCGACCAGCTCGCCGCCAAAGCGGGCGATGAGCGCCTTTTTGCCAGCCGCCGCCGTCTCTGGCACGAAGATGCGGGCGTAAATGCCGGAAGCGGTGCTGTAGGCGGCCACCGACGCGCCGGCATTGCCGGACGAGTCCTCGACCACCGCCTGGACGCCGTGCGCCAGCAGGTGGTTCATCATCGTCACGGCGCCGCGGTCTTTGTAGGAGCCGGTCGGGTTCAGGTACTCCAGCTTGGCGTAGACCTTCATCCCGTCGATGGGGGCCGCTACGAGCGGCGTCAAACCCTCGCCGAGCGTGAAGCGGCGCTCGACCGGCAGCATGGCGGCGTAACGCCACAGGCTGAAGTCGCCATCGTCGACGACCTCAGGGCGGAAGCGCAGCGGCTCGGCAAAGTCGATGGGTCCGCCGCAGACCGAGCAGCGCCAGTCGAGCGGGCCGGCTTCGGCGGCGCATTCGGTGCAGATGAGTTTCACGGTGGTCGTCATGGCGCTCCCCTAATCGCAAGCTAGTCTGAACTGGCCTGCTATTGTACTGTCGCCATCTGCTTCTGACCTCAATACGCAGGCAGCGCACAAAAAGTCGCACGGGCGCGCATTGCCGCGCGCTGAGATGTCCGGTGCACACGGCCGTTCGACGGTAATCGACGGCCACCGTTTTTGCATAACGGTGGGCGGTTTGGGACTGTTTTACGCTGGTTTCTCGGCTAACTGGGCGATTTATGAGCACCGTTTCACCGTTTTTACGGTGCATACGGTGGTTGTGCATCTTTTCTCGCTCAAGACCGCCAATCACCGTGCCGGTAACGGCGTCCAACGGTGTTTTGTTTGTGCAGGTTGCCTATCTAACATGATAAGCCTATGGAATACCCCTTCAGACGTTCATTGTATCATGGGCAACTATTACAGGGAGTGTTGCGAGCGAGGTTAGAGGCGACTCGAAGCGGCAGCGTCGCTTGGGGTTGAAACCCCAAGCTGAATCAAGTGCTTTTAAGCCCACTGAAGGGGCTGG
>DNXB01000355.1 GCA_003506995.1 Verrucomicrobiales bacterium | reverse complement strand
GACGATGAGCGGGATTTCCGCCATGCTGGCGTAGCCGAGCGCTTCCATTTTCAGGCTCAAGCCCGGACCGGCGCTGCCGGTGACGGCAAGATGCCCGGCGTAGGCCGCGCCGATGGTCATGGAGACGGCGGCAAGCTCGTCCTCCGCCTGCACATAGATGCCGCCGTATTTCGGCAGCTCNNAGCGCACCCCGGCGGCGATGAGGCCCATGGTCATGATGGTGTTGCCGTCCGTGCTGATGCGGTGCTCGTCGGTGTGCTCGCCTTCCTCCAGGTTGAAGGTGCCCATGTCGCCGACGGGATAGGCGTAACCGGCATCAAAGGCCAGCATCGCATTGCGCAGCACGCTTTCATCCTTCTTGCCAAACTGACGGGCGACGATGCCCGCGAGCTTTTCCTTGTCGAGCTGGTAAACGGCGCAGAGCAGGCCGAGCACGAACATGTTCTTGCCACGGTCACGGGCGCTGCCGCCGATGGCCTCGATGGTGGCGGCGGTGAAGGGCACGCCGATGTGGTGGATGCCGCGATCCGTTTTGAATTCCGTCACCTCGGCGCTCTCATAGATGCAGATGCCGCCCGCCCGGAGGGAGCCGACATGGCTTTCATAGCTGTGCTGGTAGAAGGCCACGAGAACATCGGCCTCATCGCCCGCGGTGAGCACATGGCCGGAGCCGAGATGGAGCTGGAAAATCGACGGCCCGCCCGAAATCGTGGACGGGATGGTCATGTAGGTCATCACATCGTGCTGCGTGCGACCGGCAAGCCGGGCGAGGAAGCCGCCGATGGACTGGATGCCATCTTGCGAATTGCCTGCGAGGCGGATGACGGCATTGCGAAGGGGTTGAGCAGAGGCAGACGAGGCGGGAGCGGTGGCTGTGGCGGTGGACATGATGAGGTGCGGGCACAAACGACCCGCTGGTTGGTGGGTGACAGAAACGCCATCTTATGAGGGCTTTTACAAATCGTCCATGTTCTCGCACAGCTTTTTTAAGCGAAGCGCCTCCGACGATCAAAGACCTTGCTATCTCCCCCATCGGTGGGACTATGCCGACCCTCAAAAACCTGAGGGGATCGCATTATGAGTCAACACACCTTCCCTGAACTGGGAATCGCCCCGGAGCTTTTAGAAGCCGTCAAATCCCTCGGTTTCGAGCAACCCTCCCCCATCCAGGCCGAGGCCATTCCCGTGGCCCTGACCGGACGCGATGTCGTCGGGCAGTCCCAGACCGGCTCCGGCAAAACGATGGCCTTCGGCATTCCCGTGGTCCAGGGCGTTGATGGCTCTAAGCGCCATGTGCAGGCTCTCATCCTCTGCCCCACCCGTGAGCTGGCCATGCAGGTCTGCGCGGAGATTCACAAGCTGGCGGAGTTCAAGGAAGGCGTGCGCGCCACGCCGGTCTATGGCGGCGCCTCGTATGACCGCCAGATTCGTGCGCTGCAAAGCGGCTCCCAGATCGTCGTCGGCACCCCGGGACGTATTCTCGACTTCATGGAGCGCGGCTTGATCAAGTTCGACGGCCTCAAGACCCTCGTCTTCGACGAAGCTGATGAGATGCTCGACATGGGCTTCAGCGACGACATCGACCGCCTCATGGCCGCCGTGCCAAAAGAGCGCCAGACGATCTTCTTCTCGGCCACCTTCGAGCCGCGCATCCGCCGCCTCGTCGAAAACTACACGAGCAACGCCGCCACCATCACCATCCAGCAGAAGGCGCTCACCGTCCCCACGGTGGAGCAGCGCTACTACGAGGTGCATGGCCGTTCCAAAACGGAAGTGCTCTGCCGCGTGATCGACATTGAGGCCCCGCGCCTCACCATCGTCTTCGCCAACACCAAACGTGCCGTCGATGACGCCACCGACGCCCTCGTGGCGCGTGGTTACGCCGCCGACCGCCTGCATGGCGACATCAATCAAACCATGCGCGAGCGCGTGATGCGGAACTTCCGCAGCGGCGCCGTCGAAGTCCTCTGCGCCACCGACGTGGCCGCGCGCGGCNNGGCCGCACCGGTCGTGCCGGACGCAAAGGCAAGGCTGTGAGCCTTGTCGCAGGTCGTGAGATTTATCTCATGCAGCGCATCCAGCGCTTCATCAACATCCGTGTCGAGCGTGCCGCCGTGCCGTCGCAGGAAGATCTCGAAGCCACCCGCGTCGATAAGACCTTCGAGAAGGTCAAAGCCGTGCTCGAAGCCAGTAGCTACACCTCCCACGAGCACAGCATTCAGCGACTGCTTGATGCCGGATTTACCGCCACCGAGATCGCCAGCGCTCTCATGGACCTCCTCATGAAGGATCAAGTCCGCGAGGCCGAGCAGATCATGGAAGACCGTGCACCCAAGCGCAAAGACGCCCCGCAACGCGAATTCCAACCCCGTCCGGCTCCTCCGGCGCGCGCCCCGGCCCCTGTTGCGGCCGCCGCACCCGCGCCAAAGCCCGCCCCTGTCGAGGCAGCTCCAGCTCCCGCAGCCGATGGTGAAGCGCCAGCCGTGACCGAGTCCCCTGTCATGGAAGTTCCTGCGGCTGCGGAAACCGCCACCCCGGAAACTCCTGCCAGCACGGAAACCGTCGCCGCAGAAGCATCTGTCCCATCCGTCCCATCACTCCCATCGGCCCCGCCCGCCCCCGCCGAAGAACACGAGGAAGACGCCGGCCCCACGAATCATCAGGCCGCGGCCCCACGCCCGGCTCCAGCGAAGTTTGACAACGAATACGACAGCTCCGACGAAGAGCGCCCGCTGCCACGCAAGCAGAGCAGCTACGTCCAAAAAGGCCCGCGCTCCGGCATGGTGCGCCTGTTCATCAACGTCGGCGGCATGGATCAGGTGCGTCCGCAGGACATCGCCGGCATGCTTTACAACACCATTCAAGATCTGATCCCCGGCAGCATCGGCGCCATCGACGTGCTGGAGAAATGCAGCTTCGTCGAAGTCCCCGGCGAGTCCGTCGAGTCCGTGCTCGAAGGCGTCAAAGGCGCCCAATTGCGCGGTCGTGATGTCCGCATGGATCACGCGGATCGTCCCGATGACATCAGCGGCGTGCGTCCGAAGCGTTTCGGCGGCGGCGGTGGTTTCATCAAAAAGCCCGGCTACGGTGGTGGCGGCGGCTTCAACAAAGGCGGCTACGGCGGCGGTGGTGGTTTTGGCGGAGGCGGCGGCTACAAAGGTGGCGGCGGTGGCTTCAGCAAACCCGGCTTCGGTGGCGGTGGTGGCGGCTTCAACAAAACTGGCTTCGGCCCGAAACCCAAGCCCTGGCTCAAGCGTGAAGGCGAAGGCCCCAGCCCCGGNNCTTCGGCGGCGGTGGCGGCGGCTTCAAAAAGAAGTGGTGAGCCACCTCAGCTTTGAAGTTCATCCAGCCCGACCTCATGGCAGGCGAGGATGAATTCGGCGGCTGACCATGCCTGGTAAGCCTTGCCCATCGGATTGCCGGTGCGCGCGTGCGCCCACTCGTTGAACTCCCATTCTCCCTGCACGCCGCGCTGGTTGATCCGCGCCAGCTTCAGCAGCTCCTGCATGGCCAGCGAGCGCATGCCCAGACGGCTGATGAACTGCACCC
>DNXB01000390.1 GCA_003506995.1 Verrucomicrobiales bacterium | reverse complement strand
AAAGCCGAACTCGACGGCGATTTGATCAATCGTCTTGTCTGTGAGCGCCAGCGCCTCGCCAGAAAGGCGAATCCTGGCGCTCAGCACATACGCGGCAGGCGTCTGGCCGGTGTGCTCACGAAAACTGCGAATGAAACGCTCGACGCTCATGCCCGCACGTTCGGCGAGGAAGGGATTGGTGAGCTTGCCGTGCGGCGCACGCGCGATGAGGGCCAGCACTTCGCCGAGGCGCTCAGGCATCGCGGGAGGCGAGCCGGTTTCCAGCGTGGCGAAGACGGAGTGCAGCAGCGCGGCGCTGAGATGATGCAGGCGCTGATCACGCAGATCCGTCGGTGCTTCGCGATGCGTGGCGATGAGCCTGGTCAGCATTGCCCGCAGCGATTCATCGGCTGAAATGACGATGGGAGCGGCAGGAATGGACACACCGGGCCGTGCGGTGGTGAAGTGTAGCCAGAAGTGGCAGGCTTTCACCGGACCGCAGCAATCGAAGACCGTGTCCGCCGGGATCAAGACCGCCTTCTTCGGCTCCAGGGTGATTTTCTGCCCCTCAAACAGCAGATGACAGCCAGGTTTGGGATTGTAGTAGAAGCGCCAGAAGGGCGAATCGACGCCCTGATGATTCCAATCCTCCAGATGAGGCTGGTAGCCGCTTTCGTGGATCAAAAACGGCGTCCAGCCCGATTTCGCCACGCGGGCCAGATCCACGCCCCAGGGAGTGGTGTAGTTGAGGTATTTGCGCCGGTTGGACATGAGATCGTTGGAATCAGATACGGCGCAAAGGTTCGTCCTCCCTGCGCAAAATGGGATTCAAGACAGTTATGCGCATAATAAGACACAATTGATCCATGAAACGGCACAGGCAACCAACGTTGATGACAGGTGATGCGAACCCTTCTTTTCATCCTCACCACGAGTTCTGCCCTTGCTGCGAATCTGCCGCCGGATCATGCCCAGCGCATGGAGCGCGGCTTGAAGTCGTTTCAGCAGGATGTGGCGGCCCTTTTGAAGGAAAACTGCCTCAAGTGCCACGGTGGCGAAAGAGTGAAGAGCGACTTCGACATGGCCACCCGCGAGGATCTGTTGCGAGGGGGCTCCCACGGCTCCGTGTTGGTGCCGTTCGATGCAAAGGGCAGTTTGTTGGTGTCTCTGATCAACCACACCAAAGAACCCAACATGCCAGACAGCAGCCCGAAGCTGTCTGCGGAGGCCATTTCGAAAATCACGGCATGGATCGACGATGGTGCGCCGTATTCCGCACCGCTGATCGCTGGGAAAAAGCCGAAGAAGGACAGCAGCGTCGTGACGGACGAAGATCGGCAGTGGTGGGCCTTTCAGCCGCTGAAGAAGATGAACGCGAAGAGCATCGACGAACTGCTCTTGAAGAATGCTAAGGGCATGAGCTTTGCCCCCCCTGCGGAGAAGTCCGTTCTTGTGCGGCGGCTGTTTCTCGATTTGACCGGGCTTCCGCCATCGGACGTCTCCGACACGTCCGACCTGTCTGACCTCATTGACAAACTTCTGGCCTCCCCCGCCTACGGAGAGCGCTGGGCACGGCACTGGCTCGACGTGGCACGCTACGCCGAGAGCACGGGCTTTGAGCAGGACTACGACCGGCCATTTGCGTTTCATTACCGCGACTTCGTCATCAAGGCGCTGAATTCGGACATGCCGTATGACCAGTTCGTGAAGTGGCAGCTCGCCGGGGACGAATACGAGCCACAAAACCCGCTGGCACTCGCCGCGACGGGTTTCCTCGGCGCAGGTGTGTTTCCTTCCCAAATCACCGCGAACGAGGTCGAAAGCTCGCGCTACGACGCTATGGACGACATGCTAGGAACGACGGCGAGCGCGATGCTCGGCCTGACGCTGAGCTGCGCCCGCTGCCACGATCATAAATTCGATCCGCTGCCCACCCGCGACTACTACGCGTTGCTCAGCACCTTCACGACGACGACGCGCATGAACGTGGATGTGCATCCCGACGGCAAGGTGACCTCCGCGGTGACGACGATGGACAAGAAAAAGAACACGCCGGAAGTGAAAGGCGCGACACGCATGATGATCTGCGCCGAAGGCTATGATCCAATCGTCATGCACACGCAGGGCGGGCCATTTTATGACAAAACGTATGTGCTGAAGCGCGGCAACCCGCTCATGAAGGACAGCGAGGCCACTCAGGGCTTCCTGCAGGTGCTGAGCAAGCCCGGCGACGCGAAGCGCTGGCAGTGGCAGCCGCCAAAAGACGCGAAATACAGCGGCAGACGGCGTTCGCTCTCGAATTGGATCACGGATGTGGATCAAGGTGCCGGTGCGCTGCTGGCACGCGTGATCGTGAACCGCCTGTGGCAGCATCACTTCGGCACCGGCCTCGTTCCGACGCCGAATGACTTCGGTAAAACCGGCACGCCGTGCACGCAGCCCGAGTTGCTTGATTGGCTGGCGGGTCAGCTCATCGCGAACGGTTGGAGGCTCAAACCGATCCACAAGATGATCCTCATGAGCCGAGCCTGGCAGCAGAGCAGCGCCCGCGATGCCAAGAAGGAGGCCGCAGATCCTGCGAACGGCCTTTTCATGCGCTTCGTGCCGCAGCGCCTCGAAGCCGAGGCGATTCGCGATTCGATGCTGGCCGTGAGCAGCGTGCTGGACCCGACGATGTTCGGCCCCGGCACTCGCGACGAGAACAGCAAGCGCCGCAGCATCTACTTCAACATCAAGCGCAGCCAGCTCATCGGCAGCATGGTCGCCTTTGACCTCCCTGAGCCGCTCGTCAGCCAAGGCGCACGCCCCACGACCACCGTGGCCCCGCAAGCCCTCGTGCTCATGAACAGCCCCCAAGCCCGCACCTGGGCCGATGGCCTCGCGAAACGCGTCTCAAGCGCTGGCGATGCGCCGAAGCAGATCGCGATGATTTACCGCCTCTGCTTCAACCGTGCTCCGAAAGCCGCTGAACTGGCCGCCGGTCTCGATTTCCTGAACTCAGGCGCTTCGCTGGCGGATTACTGCCAGGTGGTGCTGAGCTTGAATGAATTCATCTACGTGAACTGACATGAACACACCCTTTTACTCTCGTCGTGAATTGCTCGCCCGCGCTGGCGGTGGTTTTGGCATGTTGGCGTTCGCTTCGATGCTGGAGGCGGCGAAGAATCCTTTCTCGCCGAAGGTGCCGATGCAGGTCGGTGGCAAGGCGAAGTCGATCATCTGGATCTTTACCAATGGCGGGCCGTCGCAGGTGGACACCTGGGATTACAAACCGGAGCTGGCGAAGAGGGATGGGCAGACGCTGGAAGGTTTTGATCCGAAAACGGGCTTCTTTCCTGGGGCGGTGGGCGGTATGATGAAGTCGCCGTTTGAGTTTAAGCAGCACGGACAGAGCGGCACATGGTGCAGCGATCTGTTTCCGAAGACGGCGATGCATGTCGATAAGATGTGCTTCATCCACAGCTGCTGGACGGGTTCGAACAACCACTCGCCCGCGCTTTTTATGATGAACACGGGAACGACACGCATGGGCTACCCGTGTGTCGGCTCGTGGGTGAATTACGGGCTCGGCAGCGAGAGCGATTCGCTGCCCAGCTTTGTGGTGATGAGCGATCCTCTGAATCGCGGCCTGCCGAAAGGCAGCGCGGCGAACTGGGGCGCGGGCTTTTTGCCAAGTGTGTATCAGGGAACGTGGCTGAAGCCGAGCGGTGCGCCGATCGACAACCTCGCGGTGCCCGCGTCGCTCACTCCGCAGCGTCAGCGGGCGCAGCTCGATCTGCTGGCGCGGCTGAATCGCCAGGCGCTCAGCGGATCGGCCATCGAGAGCGAGTTGAACGCCCGCATCGAGAGCTTTGAGCTGGCCTATCGCATGCAGACCTCCGCGCCGGAGGCTTTTGATGTCAAAAGCGAGCCGGAGCACATCCAGAAGCTCTATGGCGTGAATGAGAAGCACTGCGGTCACTTCGCCTCGCAGTGTCTCACCGCGCGGCGCATGGTGGAGCGCGGCGTGCGTTTCATTCAGCTCTACAGCGGCGGCATGGAGAACCAGCAGAGCTGGGACGGCCACAAGGACATCCTCGGCAACCATCGCGGCTTCGCGAACGAGAGCGATCAGCCTGTGGCAGCGCTGATCAGCGATCTGGAGCAGCGCGGACTGCTGGATCAGACGCTGATCGTCTGGGGCGGCGAGTTTGGTCGTTTGCCCATCGCGCAAAAAGGCGATCAACCGGGACGCGATCACAATCCGCATGCCTTCACAGTCTGGATGTGCGGCGGCGGGGTCAAAGGCGGCTACCATCACGGCGAAACGGACGAGATCGGTTTCAAAGCCG
This sequence comes from Verrucomicrobiales bacterium, assembly GCA_003506995.1. Taxonomy (GTDB): domain Bacteria; phylum Verrucomicrobiota; class Verrucomicrobiia; order Verrucomicrobiales; family Verrucomicrobiaceae; genus Prosthecobacter. Next base: position 12,057 of record DNXB01000390.1, on the reverse strand, counting down.
CCATCGACAAAGTCAGCGTGCATGACCTTCATGCCACGATCCTAGCCGCAGCCGGACTCGATCACGAGCGGCTCACCTTCAAGTTCCAAGGACTCGATCAGCGTCTGACGGGCGTGGAGAATCCCAAGGTGGTGAAGGCGGTGTTTGCGTGAGATACTTCAAAGTTATGACGCGCGGCCTTTTTGTTTCTCTTCTCGTTCTCTCGACCTCTAATTTCGCAGCGCCTGCGAAGGTGAAGTTCAATCGTGATGTGCGCCCGATCCTCTCGGACAAGTGTTTTCACTGCCACGGGCCTGATCCCAAGACGCGCGAGGCTGATCTGCGGCTGGATGAACGCGATGCCGCCGTGGAGGCGAAGGCGATCCTTCCAGGCAAGGCGGAGGTGAGCTCGATCATCGAACGCATCCTCACCACCGATGAGGATGACCACATGCCGCCGGCCAAATCGAAGATCGGCAGCCTCACCCCCTCTGAAATCGCCACTTTGAAGCAATGGATCGACGAAGGCGCTGAGTATGAAGACCACTGGGCCTTCATTTCATTAAAGCCAGAGGCAACGAAGGATCAAAACATCGACAAGATCGTCAGCGCTGGCCTGGCAGAACGCGGATTGAAGATGCAGCCGGAAGCTTCGCCAGAGACCTTGATTCGCCGCCTCAGCTTCGATCTGACCGGCCTGCCTCCCACACCGGAAGAAGTCACCGCCTTCGTCACCGAGTATCAATTCAATCCAGCATCGAGCATCGAGCATCTAGTGACGAAACTCCTCACCTCACCACACTACGGCGAGCGCATGGCGGTGGACTGGCTGGACGTGGCACGCTACGCGGACAGCTACGGCTTCCAGGTGGATCGTGAACGTGATGTGTGGCCGTGGCGCGACTGGGTGGTGAAGGCGTTCAATGACAACCTGCCCTATGACAAGTTCGTGACCTGGCAGCTTGCGGGCGATCTGCTGACGAATCCGACTGACGAGCAGATCATGGCCACAGCCTTCAATCGTCTGCATCAGCAGGAAAGCGAGGGCGGCAGCGTGGAGGAGGAGTATCGCGTGGAATACGTCGCCGACCGTGTGCAAACCGTCGCGACCGCGTTCCTCGGCCTGACCTTCGAGTGTTCACGCTGCCACGATCACAAATACGACCCGATCACGCAGAAGGAGTATTACGGGCTGTTCTCGATGCTTCAAAACATCGACGAAGCCGGGCTGTATTCGTTCTTCACCCCTGCCCCGCCGACTCCGGCGATGATGCTGATGGATCAGCCCGCGAAGGACAAGATGGCGGCGCTGAAGGCGAAGGTGATTGAGTTGGAGAAGCAGAACACGCCCAAAGCACAGGCGTCGCCTGATCTGAGCCAAGGTGAACTCGCTCACTTCACGTTTGATGAGATGAAAGGCAACAAGCTGGCCGATTCATTGCATCCTTCGCCAACCCCTGCACCGCAGCCGAAACAGGAGGTAAAAGGCAAAGACGCCAAGAAGGCCGCAACGCCGCCTGATCCCGCCGCAGTGCTCAAAGGAGAGAACAAGCTCGTGCCTGGAAAAATCGGCAACGCGATTCAATTCACCGGTGATGACCCCGTGGACACGCCGCTGGGCAATTTTCAACGTCATGAGCCCTTCAGCGTTTCGCTGTGGCTGAAAACGCCGGATGTGAAGGAGCGCGCCGTCGTGTTTCATCGCTCACGAGCGTGGACGGACGCCGCGAGCCGAGGTTACGAGCTGTTGATTAAAGATGGCAGGCTCAAGTGGTCACTGATTCACTTCTGGCCGGGCAATGCGATCTCGATCCGCGCCAAGGAACCGCTGAAGGTGAATGAATGGACGCAAGTGGTCGTGACTTACGATGGCAGCAGTCGTGCTGCGGGCCTGCGGCTTTATGTGAACGGTCAACAGGCCGAGGTGGAGGTCATTCGTGATGCTTTGACAAAGACCATCGCGGGTGGTGGCGGCGACAACATCAGCCTGGGCGAGCGTTTCCGGGATCGTGGCTTCAAAGGCGGCTTCATTGACGATTTCCGTGTTTTCGGACGGGATGTGTCGAATGGGAAGGATGTGAGTGATGCATTGAAGCAGGCGCGGGCAGAGCTGTTTGCGTTTCAGGATGCGCAGAAGGAAATCATGGTGATGAAGGAGCTGCCGCAGCCGAAGAAGGCGTATGTGTTGACGCGGGGCGAGTATGACAAGCGCGAGGACGAGGTGGGGCCGGTGACTCCGGCATTCCTTTCGCCCTATCCCCAAGGTGCGCCGAAGAATCGGCTCGGTTACGCGCAGTGGCTCACCGCGCCGGATCATCCGCTGATGGCGCGGGTCACGGTGAACCGCCTGTGGCAGAGTTTGTTCGGACGCGGTCTGGTGAAGACGACGGAAGACTTCGGCAGCCAGGGCGAGAGGCCGTTGTATCCCGAACTGCTCGATTATCTCGCGATGAAGTTCATCCAAAGCGGCTGGGACATGAAGGCGCTGGTGAAGGAGATCGTCACAAGTCAGGTCTATCGCCAAAACAGCTTCGCAGACACGAAGACGATGGCTGATGACCCCGAAAACCAATGGCTGGCTCGCGGTCCACGCTTCCGCCTGCCTGCGGAAATGATTCGCGACAACGCCTTGGCCGCCGCAGGCTTGATCAAGCTCACGCTGGGCGGCCCGCCGGTGCATGCTTATGAGATGTCCGAGGCCTTCAAGCCTGTCACACCGGGCGCAGGCGACACAGTTTATCGCCGCAGTCTCTATTCGAACTGGCGCCGCANNAACCAGCCCGCCGCCCGCGATGGTCGCCTTCGATGCGCCACGACGTGCGGTGTGCATTTCGCGACGCGAGCGCACCGACTCACCGCTGCAAGCGCTCATTTTGCTCAACGGCGTGCAGTATGTCGAAGCCGCGCGTGTGCTCGGTGAGAGGCTGCATCTCGAAGCCAAGGGCGATCTGCCGAAGATGATCGAATCCGGCTTCCTGCGCTGCCTGAGTCGGAAACCGGACGCCAAAGAGATGCAAATCTGCACCCAGCTCTATCAGGAACAGCTCGCTCATTTCAAAGCAGTGCCGAAGGAGGCCGAAGAACTTTTCAAAACAGGAAACGCCAAGCACAACGCCTCCATTCCGGCTCCTGAAGCGGCGGCTGCGGCTGTTCTGGCGCAGGCATTGATGAATCATGATGCCTCTGTCGTTAAACGTTAACCGACTTCATCCGATGACCACTTCCACCAACTTGTTTGATCGCCGCTCCTTCCTGAACCGCTTTGGTTTGGGCCTTGGTGGCATCGCTTTGAATGAAATGCTGGCCCAGGAGAGCCGCGGTGCCGCAGCGGCGGTGGATCGAGGTGTTTTGGGTAGCACGCATCATTTTGCGAAGGCCAAGCGCATCATCTACCTATTCATGTCGGGCGGGCCGTCGCATCTCGACCTGTTTGATTACAAGCCGCTGCTGAACCAGCGGAACGGCGAGCAGCTTCCTGACTCGGTGCGCGGTGGGCAGCGGTTGACGGGCATGTCGGGGAATCAGTCGTCGATTCCGATGGTGGGATCACCGTTCAAGTTCACGCAGCATGGGCAGGCAGGCGGTTGGTTTAGCGAACTGCTGCCGCACACGGCGAGCATCGCGGACGACATCTGCGTGGCGCGTTCGATGTTCACGGAGTCGATCAATCACGGGCCGGGTGTGACGTTTTTCCAGACGGGATCGCAGATCGCAGGACGTCCGAGTTTTGGCTCGTGGTTGAGTTATGGTCTTGGTGCTGAGAATGCAAATCTGCCGTCGTTCACGGTGCTGCTCACGAAAGNNTCTAAAAGGCAAAGGCGGGCAGCCGCTGGGATCACATCTCTGGGGCAGCGGCTTTTTACCGACGAGGCATCAGGGCGTGCTATTTCGTGCGGCGAAAGATCCCGTGCTGTATCTTGGCAATCCGGCGGGTGTCAGCGCGGACAGCCGCAGGCTGATGCTAGATCGCCTCAAGGAGCTGCATGAGCATCAATTCGCTGGAACGCCGGATACGGAGATTCAGAATCGCATCGACCACTATGAAATGGCCTTCCGCATGCAGACGAGCATCCCCGAAGTGACTGATCTGAGCGATGAGCCGCAGCATGTGCTCGACAGCTACGGCCCCGATGTGAAGACGCCGGGCACTTTCGCGGCGAACTGCCTGCAAGCGCGTCGTCTGGCGGAAAAGGGCGTGCGTTTCATCCAACTCTACCATCAGGACTGGGACCATCACGGCGGGCTGCCGGGCGCGCTGCCGAAGCTGTGCAAAGAAACCGACCAACCAGCAGCGGCGCTGGTCAAAGACCTCAAGCAACGCGGCATGCTGGACGACACGCTGGTCGTCTGGGGCGGCGAGTTTGGCCGCACGGCGTATTGCCAGGGCAAGATCAGCACGAACTTCGGCCGCGATCATCATCCACGCTGTTTCAGCGCGTGGTTTGCCGGTGGCGGCATCAAGTCGGGCTCGGTCTATGGCGAGACGGACGATTTCGGCTACAACACCGTCAAGGACGGCCTGCACATCCACGATTTCCACGCCACGCTGATGCACCTGCTCGGCATCGACCATGAAAGGCTGACATATAAGTTCCAAGGCAGACGCTACCGACTCACGGACGTGCATGGGCATTTGGTAAAAGGGATCGTGGCATAGGGCGAGCGTCCCGCTTTCCCAAACTGCAACCGGGACGGTTGCACTACGCACCAACCGCGTGTTCATTCGCCGCTCATGAGCCAAGCCAGAACCGCCAAGCAGCACCGCAAAACCGCCGAGACGGACATTGAGATCGAACTCAATGTCGATGGGTCCGGCAAGTCGCAGATCGACACCGGAGTGCCGTTCTTCGACCACATGCTGACGCTGTTCACGAAGCACGGCCTGTTTGACCTCAAGGTCAAAGTCGTGGGCGACATCGAGGTGGATTACCATCACACGGTCGAGGACACCGGCATCGTGCTGGGCAACTGTTTCCGCGAAGCCTTGGGCAACAAGGCCGGCATCGTGCGCTATGGCTTCTGGCTGCTTCCCATGGACGAAACGCTCGCCGAAGTCGCGCTCGACCTCAGCGGCCGGTCGTTCCTGAGCTATCACGCGCCTGAGAACGTCGAAGCCATCGGCGGAGTGAATCGCTTCAGCTACCAGCTCGTGGAGGAATTCCTGCGCGCCTTCGCTTCGAGCCTGCTGGCGACGCTTCACGTCGAAATCCGTCGCGGACGCGACGCCCATCACATGGCGGAGGCGATTTTCAAAGGTCTCGCCCGCGCATTGGATGCGGCCACCAAGCACGATCCGCGCGTCACCGGCATCCCCAGCACGAAGGACGTTCTGTGATGAAACTCGGTGTGCTGGATTATGGCGCGGGGAACCTGCGCAGCGTGTTGAATGCCTTCGAGGCCATCGGAGCGCATGCGAATCTCGTGACGAAGCCGGAGGACTTCGACGGCATCGATGTGCTGGTGTTTCCCGGCCAGGGCGCGTTCGGTGACTCGGTGCGCATTTTGAAGGAAACCGGCCTCTGGGAGCCGCTGCGGGCCTGGTTGAAGGCGGAGAAGCCGTATCTTGGCATCTGTCTCGGCTATCAGCTCTTGTTTGAAAGCAGCGAGGAATGCCCCGGTGTCGAAGGCTTGTCCGCTGTGGCTGGCAAAGTGCGCAAATTTGATGCGGCGAGCGGTTTGAAGATCCCTCACATGGGCTGGAACGTGGCGCAGTGGGCAACGAGCCAGTCAGCCGTTTGGAACGGCCTGCCGAACCCGACTTACATCTATTTCGTTCACTCCTATTACCCCGAGGTGCAGGATGAATCGCTGGCGCTGTGCCGAACGGATTACGGCGTGAGCTTCATCAGCGGCATCGCGAAGAGGAATCTCGTCGCGGTGCAGTTTCACCCGGAAAAGAGTCAGGAAGCGGGCCTCACCCTGCTGCGCAATGCGCTGAAGGTGCTGGAGCAGTAAAAATGAGGAGTGCCGACCGTTTGGCCGGCACTCCACAAAAATCAGCGCTTCATCTCGCCATCGACGATGCGCATCGCACCACGCGGATTGGCATCTTGCAGCAGCTCTGGCAGAGACTCTTCAGGGAAGCCCTGATAGCAGACCGGACGCACAAAGCGATAGATGCTCGCCGTGCCGATGCTGGTGAAGAAACTGTGGCTGGCGGCCGGATACGGGCCGCCGTGGTGCATGGAGGGGCAGACTTCGATGCCGGTGGGAAAGCCGTTGAAGATGAGGCGGCCGACTTTTTTCTCCAACACACGCACCAGCGGCGCGAAGTCGCGCAGATCCTCGACGGTGCCGTGAATCGTGGCGGTGAGCTGGCCTTCGAGGCTGTTGGCGTAGCGCAGCAGGTCTTCGAGCGCCGCGCACTTCGTGATGATCGAACAGGGGCCGAAGACTTCGCGACGGAGCTCGGGGTTGGCTTCCAGCACGTCGATGGTCGCGGTGAAGATGCGGCAGGCGGCTTGTGTGGCCGTCTCGCTCGGCGGCGTTTCGGATTGCCCGACGATTTCGAGGCCGTCGATGGTCTGCCACACGGCGGTGCCCGCATCGTAAGCCTCGCAGATGCCGCGATGCAGCATCGTCTGCGGGGCCACTTTTCCGGCATGCGCGGCGGCGTTGCTGATGAACTGGTTCAACTCGGGACTTTGCAGGCCGAGCACGACGGCGGGGTTCGTGCAGAACTGGCCCACGCCCATCGTGACGGACTGCACATAGGCTTCCGCGACCTTCGAGGCACGCTCCTTGAGCGCTCCGGGCAGCACAAAGACCGGGTTCACCGATCCCATCTCCGCATACACCGGGATCGGGTGCGGACGCGCCGCGGCGACATCCATCAGCGCACGACCACCACGCAGCGAACCGGTGAAACCGACCGCTTGTGTGAGCGGATGCTTCACCAGCGTGGTGCCGATGTCGTTGCCCTTGCCATGCAGCAGCGAAAAACTGCCTGCGGGCAGGCCGACCTTGTGCAGCGCGTTCACCACCGCCCGTCCGAGCATCTCGCAGGTGCCTGGATGCGCAGGATGCCCCTTCACCACGACCGGGCAACCCGCTGCCAACGCACAAACCGTGTCCGTGCCGATCACACCGATGGCGAAGGGGAAATTGCTCGCGCCAAAGATGACCACCGGGCCTATAGGCATCATCACACGACGCACGTCCGGCTTTGGCAGCGGCTGGCGGTCAGGAATCGCATGATCCACACGCGCATCGGCCCAGGAACCTTCGCGAATCAGCGCCGCGAACAGCTTGCACTGCCCGATGGCGCGGCCGCGCTCGCCAGTGAGACGTGCCATGGGCAAAGCGCACTCCGCATGGGCGCGTTCGAGCAGCGCGTCGCCCAAAGCGGTGATTTCATCGGCAATCGCATCGAGCAGCGCTGCGCGTGTCTCGGGCGTGGCGAGACGCAGGCCGTCGAAGGCTCCTTCCGCCGCCTGCAAGGCTTCATCGGCCTCGGCGTGGGTGGCATCGCCGTAAACGGGCTCAAGCTGCTCGCTGGTGGTGGGGTTGTAGGCGTTAAACAGGTGGGTTTGTGGCGCGGCTTCGCGGCCTGCGATGAAGTGGTGTCCGGTGAGTGTCATGGTGGGAGATGAAAAATGTTCGAAGCGCTAATTCCGTGGCAGGTCAATGACAAGAGAGTCTTTCTGCCAAGATGCAAACGGGCTTCGCTGTCTCGATTTCTGAGTGTCATTCACTGGTTGTGCCCATCCAGTCACCCGAATCGTTTGATGATACGGCGACTTCACCACAAGCCAACCGTGATGGTAGTGATACAGCACTGCTCCTAGGGGCAACCCAAACGGGAAAATCACATGTGCCCAACCGCGAAACTTCTGCTGATTGAATTCATAGACACCCCCTCCTTGATACGCAGCATACAGAGTATTGGTCTTTCCCTCTAAAGCCGCCTCTTGTCTGATTCTGGATGAAGCCAACGGCGAATGGAACCGCATGTAATTCATTGTCTTTTGCACATGCAACACAACCGTTGCGTCAGAGACTGGCCGCTGTGTTACCTGATCACGCACTAACACACGCTTCATTTGCCCAGGGGGCATCACATCTGAAGTTGGATACGCAATCAAGCCGCAACTCGTCAGCGACACTGCAAGCAGTGCTTTCAGGACGACCTGGAGGCAAAACTTCATGAAGATTGGTTAGGCCATCGGATTCACCAATGTGCCGATGCCTTCAATGGTGATGTTGACGATGTCGCCGCTTTGCAGCGTGAAGTCGTCGCCGGGGACGATGCCGGTGCCGGTCATGAGGAAGGTGCCGGTGGGGAAAGTGTTGTCGCGGTAGAGGAAACCAGCGAGTTCGGCGGGCGTGCGCTTCAATTGCGACAGCGTCGTCTCGCCTTCAAAGGCGGGCACGCCAGCACGGTCGATTTGGAGATGAATGCGGGTCGTGGGCGCGGGCGGCTCGGTTTGAATCAAGATCGCGGGGCCGAGGGCGGCGCAGAGCTTAAAACACTTCGCCTGGGGGAGGTAGAGCGGGTTTTCGCCCTCGATGTCGCGGCAGGAGAGGTCGTTGCCGACGGTGTAGCCGATGATTTCGCCGTGTGAGTTGATGCAAAGCGTGAGTTCCGGCTCGGGGACCATCCATTTCGAGTCGCTGCGCAGATGCATCGCCTGACCGGGATGCGCGACGCGCTGCGGCGTGGCCTTGAAGAAGATCTCCGGGCGCTCGGCGGCATAGACGCGGTCGTAGAAGCTGCCGCCGCCCGCGTCCTTCGATTCCTCCATGCGGGCGGTGCGGCTGCGGAAGTAGGTGACGCCTGCGGCCCAGACTTCCTGCGAGACGATGGGGGCCAGGATGCTCTCTGGGGCCGGAGCGTCGATGGCAGGCGATGTGGCGGCGATTTGAGACAGATAAGCGGCGAGACCGACGACTTCGAGCAGGGCGTCCCAGTTCGCTTCAGGGACGGCATGCCAGGTGCCTGCGTTTTGAATGACGATGCCGTGGGTGGTGCGGAAAAGAAGCATGGTCGGCAGACTAGAGGGACTCGCGCCGCGTGCAACCAACGTCACTTCTGATTCTTCAGCAGCACTTCATCCAGCCCGTGCTGGCAGCTCGCCCATTGAATGCCCGCCGCCGTCAAACATTCCCGGTAGCTCTCCGCCGCCCGGCCGCCGACGATCAATCCGATGGACGATGGCAGCAATTCACGCATGCGGCTCAGTTTTTCCTGAATGACCGGGCATTTCTCCGGGTAAACCACGCTTAGAGCCACGGCCTTCGCATGACGGGCGATGGCGCAGGCGGAAATTTCCTCCACAGGCAGGTTCGGCCCCAAGTACGTCACATGCCAGCCGAGATCCCGCGCCGAGGCCGCCACGATTAAAGCACCCAGCTCATGCAATTCCCCCGCCGGGGTGGCGACAATGAGTTCCGGCGCATGCGCGGCAAGCTGACTCCCTGGCACCGGCGTGAGCAGCAGTTCGCGAATCACCGCCGTGGCGATGTGCTCGTGGCTCGGACGCAGGGTTCCATGCTGCCAGTTGTCGCCAATCTGGATGATAAGCGGGCAAATCACCTGATGCAGCATGCCGCGCTGGCCGAGCTGCCGGCGCGCCTGGAGCAGCAGGCAGCGCAGGAGGTCTGAATCATACTTCTTCGACGCGGCGATGGCGGCCTCCACGAACTGCTCCGGCGTTTCAAAGTCACCCGCCGGGGCTGCCACAATTTCCGCAGGGAGTTTTTTCACCAGTTCCTCCAGTTGCTCCGTGTTCAGCTTCGCCACACCGCCGATGCGGTGCCCATTCTCTGTGAGCACACGCAGCAATTTCAGCCGCTTGATGGCTTCGTCGCAATACATGCGGCGGTTCGTGTCGGTGCGGCTGGGACTGAGCGCGTTGTAACGTCGTTCCCAGATGCGGATCACATGGGAGCTAAGACCGCTGAGCTGGCTGGCGTGCTGGATGGGACAGGGCATCGAAAGGAGGTGCCGAATGGCAGTTGCCATTTGAGGCTGGCACTGGAACGATTACGCATTGCCGCCGCCTCTGGCTACTGTCTTGTCACATTTTCCGCCGCATGCTGAACTACATCTGGGCCTTTCTCCTCCTCACCGGCATGTGCGCCGCCGCGCTGCTGGGCAATGTCTCCGGTGATGGCGGCATCGTCGCATCCATCCTTTCCAAGTCGAAAGCGGCGGTCATGGACATCGCCCTGCCGCTGGCCGGACTCATGATTTTCTGGCTCGGCGTCATGCGCGTCATGGAAAAAGCCGGGCTGCTTGAGCTGGCCGCGCGCGCCCTCTCTCCCATCATGCGCCGCCTCTTTCCCGACGTGCCACACGATCACCCCGCCATGAGCGCCATGATCATGAACCTGGCCGCGAACATGCTCGGCCTCGGCAACAGCGCCACGCCGCTTGGCCTCAAGGCCATGACGCACCTCCAGGAGCTCAATCCGCACAAGCAAACAGCCAGCAACGCCATGGTGACCTTCCTCGCCATGAACACCGCCGCGTTCACGCTCGTGCCCATGACGGCCATCAATTACCTCAATGCCGCCGGGGTCAAAGGCGCGCATCAGATCATCGTCCCCACCATCCTTGCCACCGCCTGCACCGTCGTCACCGCTGTGATGGCGGCCAAACTTTACGGCAGGCTGCCCGTGTTTGGCATCCAGCCCGATGACAGCGTCGAATCAACCATGACCGACACCGCTCAACCCGCCCCGGTGTCCGAAAAAATCACCCCGAAGCGCCGCTTCTGGCTCATCGCTCTGTTCGTCATCTTTGGTTCGTGCGCTGTGCTCGAGTTCATGCCAGCCACGGCCCGTGAAAGCGTCTTGAAAGCCACTGGACTCAGCCAAGTCGTCGAAAATGCGAAGCAGAAGGCCGCGCCCGCCGCCAAGGCAACGCCAAGCCTGGCTGTCGCTGAAGCACCGCAAATCGAACCCGCGTGGAAGCGCTTCATGAATGGTGGCTCGGGCCTCGCCATCCCCATCGTGCTCGTCATCACCCTCGGCGTCGGCATGGCGAAAGGCGTGAAAGTTTACGAGGAGTTCGTTGAAGGCGCGAAGGAGGGCTTTGCCGTCGCCACGCGCATCATGCCCTTCCTCGTGGCGATGCTGGCCGCGCTGGCCGTCTTCAACAGCTCCGGCATGCTCCTGCTGCTCGAATACATGCTGCGGCCCGTGCTTGGATTCATCGGCTTCCCCGTCGAGCTGCTGCCCATGGCTCTGATGCGGCCGCTGACTGGCTCCGGCTCGCTCGGCGTGCTCAATGACATCCTGCTGCGACCTGAAAGCAGCGATCTGCTCAAATACACCGCCGCCATCATGTACGGCTCCACCGAGACCACGTTCTACGTCCTTGCCGTCTATTTCGGCAGCGTCGGCATCCGCCGCATCCGCCACGCCCTCGCCGCCGGACTCACCGCCGATGTCGTCGGCCTGGCCATGGCTGTGATCATTGGCCGAATGCTTTTCTCATGAAAATTCTCCTCCCATGGCTGCTTGTCGGCGCCCTTCACGCCGCTGACCTCGTCGAACACGCAAAAACGCATCCCGATGGCAAGGCCGCGTTCAGCTTCGACGCCACCGCATGGAGCGATGATGAAGCCACACGTCACCTGCCCATCGGCGTGTTCGATTCCGGCATCGGCGGACTCACCGTGCTCGAAGCGCTGCTCACGCTCGACGCCTTCCATAATGACACGCTGCAACCAGGAGCCGATGGCACACCCGATTTTGCTCAAGAGCGCTTCATCTATTTCGGCGACCAGGCCAACATGCCCTACGGCAACTACTCCGCCGTCCAACGCACCGACTACCTGCGCGAATTGATCGTCAAAGACGCCGTCTTCCTGCTCGGAAAGCGATTCTGGCCTGCGGAGGGCAAGGAGCCGCAGTTCAGCAAGCCGCCGGTCAAAGCCATCGTCATCGCCTGCAACACCGCCACCGCCTACGGCCTCGAAGACATCCGCAAAGCCGTCGCCGCGTGGAAAATTCCCGTGATCGTCGTCGGCGTCGTCGAAGCGGGTGCGCGTGGCGTGCTTGAATCCAACACCACCGGCGGCATTGGTGTACTCGCCACGGTAGGCTCCTGCGCCAGCGGCGTTTACCCGC
>DNXB01000132.1:319-6335 GCA_003506995.1 Verrucomicrobiales bacterium | reverse complement strand
CGTCGCGGCTGATGCCCTTCCATTCGAACTTCTGGTTCTCCTTGGAGATCTTTTTCATTTCCGCCTCGATCTTCTCGAAGTCATCCGGCGTGATGCGGTGGTCCGGCAGGTCGAAGTCGTAGTAGAAGCCGTTTTCGACCGGCGGGCCGTAGGCGAACTGGGCGTTCGGCCACAGGCGCAGGATGGCGGTGGCCATCACATGGGCACAGGAGTGGCGCAGGCGGTCGATGTCGGACATCTGAGCGCGTTCTTCGAGAGTTTTTCGTTCGGCGGACATGGTGGTGAGAGGGGCGGTGTCCATGCCGCAGGACGCGGGGGGTTTCAAGCGAAGAGGCAGGTGACGCGGCCAAGATCAGGTTTCATCGTTGCACAGCATCGCTTGAAACGCGGAGCAGGCAGGCTACAGCGCTGGGATGTTCCGTGTTTCCATTCTCCCGCTCGCTCTCCTCATGCTGCTTGGCGCCCCCCGCTTGGATGCGGAAACGCCTGACCGCATTGTCTTGATGGTGAGCGTGGATGGTCTGGCGAACTTCTACCTCGACGATCCCGTGGCGGAGATCCCCACGCTGCGACGCCTGGTCGCCGAGGGGGCGCGTGCTCAGGGCATGATTGCCTCGATGCCCACGGTCACCTGGCCGAACCACACCACGCTGGTCACGGGCGTCCATCCCGGAAAGCATGGGGTGCTTGGCAACAGCGTGCTCGACCGCGCTAAGAATGAGATCGTGCCGCTGGTGGTCGATCCCATCTTCAACAAGGACGAGATTGTGAAGGTGCCAACGATCTACGACCTCGCGAAGCAGGCGGGATTGAAGACGGCCGCGCTGATCTGGCCTGCGACTCGCGGGGCGCGCACGCTGGATTGGACCATCCCGGATGTGGGCACGCTGGCGCTGGTGAAGCAGTTCGCCACACCCTCGCTCCTGGAGGAGTTCACGGCGAAAGGCATCCCATGGGGCATGCAGGAGGAGTGGTGGAATGCCGGGCGCATCGCGGAGCGGGACCGCATGTTTGCGCAGATGGGGAAGCATATTCTAGGCGTTCATCGACCGCATCTGCTGCTCATGCATTTCGTGGAGCTCGATCACGCGCAGCACCGGTTTGGTCCCCGCTCACCGCAGGCTTATGCCGCCTTGAAAAATCAGGACGCGTGCGTGGGCGAGGTCTGGCAGGAACTGCAACGCACTCATGGCGGGCGCGCGACGCTGGTGGTGGTGTCTGATCATGGCTTCATCTCCTACCGCCGGCGAATCCTGCCGAATGTGCTACTGCGGCAGGAGGGTTTGCTCACCGCGTTCGGGCCGCGCATCACGGGCGGCAGTGTCCGCGCCGTGGCGCAGGGTGGAGCCTGCTTTATCTATGTGCTGCGGGAGGAGGGCCGTGCGGCCCAGGTGGTGAAGCTCGCGGAGCAGTTCCGCCAACTGGAAGGCGTGGGAGCCGTGCTCACACCGGGCGACTTCGCCGCCCATGGGCTGCCTGATCCAGCGAAGAACCCGCAGATGGCAGACCTCGTGTTGTCGGCGTCGAGCGGTTTCAATTTCGTGGACTCGCCGGCAGGCGACGTGGTCGTGACGCCTCCGGATGAGGTGACCAAAGGCTCGCACGGCTCGGACGCGGCCCAGCCAGACATGCACGCGGCCTTCGTCGCCTGGGGCGCGGGCATCCAGGCGGGTGCCAGGTGCGGCACGATCAGCAACACCTCCGTGGCGCCGACGCTGGCCGCCTTGCTTGGCTTGAAGGTGGAAAATATGGACGGTCCCGCCCTGCTGCCACTCATGGAGGGGAGGTAGGCAGGCTTTCCACCGCTGGCAGGTCGATGCCGAGCCGCCGGTCGGGCGTGCCGTGCTCAACCTCCTCTTTAGCTGGATGAAACCGTTCGCCGCCCCCCTGATGACGCGCTTATCAGAGAACATGGCAGCGCGAGGCTGGAGGGGCTGGGCAACGATCAGAATGACGGATTCCGCGTGGCAGAGCGCGGATTCTGGCTATGGAATGACGACCATGACCGAAGCCTCCCAACCGAACGCCGACCCTGGACGCTGGATTCGCTTCGCCCTCGTCATGCTGCCGCTGGGCACGATCCTGCTGGGCATCGCGAGCTTTGGGATCTGGCAGTGGAAGAAGGACCAGGCGGCGGACCGCTCCTTCAAGTACGCGATGGCGCTGCGTCGCACGATCAGCCTCGAAGGCATCCAGCGGCACGCGGGCATCATCCGTGAGGCATTGGGCAAAGAGGACCGACATCTGAGCATCCCTGGCTACCTCGAATCGACCATGGGCGCTGAGAACATGGGCTACACGGTGCGGCGTGTGCGCTTCGGGGCCGAGCAGTCGAACATCGACGCGGAACTCACGGGCAAGACACGGCCGCGCGAGATCGTGATGGCGCTGGCGCTTTACGACGCGGACAAAACGCGGCTCGAAAGCAGCACACAGGCCATCGCGGAATTGCTGAGCGTGGCGCATGAGACCACCGGCGAGGTCGTGGCGAGATCCATGCGCTACGCGGTGATCCCGAACAGCGAGGATGCGCTCAAGCAACTGAAGGAAGGCATGCGAAACGACGAGGAACGTCTGATGCACCTGCTGGTGCTGGGTTCTCCCGACGAGGCCACGCTCAACCAAATCAACACCGTGCTGGAGACGAACACCCGGGGCACGCGTGTGCTGCCCTGCCCTGTGGGAGAGAATGCCGAGGCCACCCTCACCCACGCCCGCACACTCAAAGAGATGCTGCTGCAAGCGGCGGAACGTCCATGATCACCACCTGCCGCCAGATGCAGCAATGCGAGGAGGCCACGTTCGCACGCGGCGTGAGCACGGCGGCATTGATGGAGGAGGCGGGGCGCGGCATCGCGAACGTGGTGCGGCAGTTTGCACCGCGTCCGGGATCGCTGGTGCTGTTTCTCGGCAAAGGCAACAACGCGGGCGACGCGCTCGTCGCGGCGCGGGAACTCATCGCGGAGGGTTGGAAACTGCATGCGCGGCTGTGCTGCGCACCGGAGTCGATGAAGGAGCTGCCGCGTGAGCATTTCGCCGCGCTGGGAGGCCAACTGCGCGTGATTGAGGACGCGACGACCTTTGATTTCCCTGCCGGACCTTTGGTGAGTCTTGATGGACTGCTCGGCATCGGTGCCCAAGGGCCGCTGAAAGCGGAACTGCAGGTGCTGGCGCGTGAGATGAACTCGCTGCGTGAGCACAAGCACGCGCTCACCGTCGCGATGGACATTCCCTCCGGCCTCGACGGCGATCATGGCGATGCCAGCAAGGACGCAGTGGAGGCGGATGTGACGGCCGTGGTGGCGCAGATCAAGGCGGGCCTGCTCGAAGACGGCGCGGATCATCACGTCGGCCGCATCGCGCTGGTGCCGCTGGCTGAGTTGTCGAAGTGCGAGGGTGATCCGACGGCGATGGCGCTCACGCCGGGTGTTTTGCGCGCGTGGTTGCCGCGACGAGCGAATGACATGCACAAAGGCGAGGCCGGACGTGTCGGCATTCTGGCCGGATCACGCGGATTCCTTGGCGCGGCAGAACTGGCGTGCCGTGGCGCGCTTCGCGCGGGCGCGGGCCTGGTGACGCTGCTGGTGAAAGAGGACGTTTATCCTCTCATCGCGCCGCGTGTGCCTGCGGAGGTGATGGTGATGCCGGTGGATGATTACCGCGATGTTTTGAACATGCGCTTCGACGCGCTCGGCATCGGTCCCGGACTCGGATTTGAGGACGAGAAGGAAATCATCGAGGTCTTGAGGCAGTCGAAGACGCCGACGGTCGTCGATGCGGACGCGCTGACGATGCTGTCGCAGCATCCCGACGTGCTGGACCAGACGGCCAGGCTGCCGCGCCTGCTGACGCCGCATCCAGGCGAGCTGGACCGTCTGCTGCGCCATTTTCCCGGCTGGCACGGCATGAGCCGCCGCAAGGTCGTCGAATCACTCACCGACCAAGCGCCCGGACGCACGCTGCTGCTCAAAGGTGCGCGCACAGTCATCGCCACCTGCGGCCAGCCGACGCTGTTCAACACCACCGGCCACCCCGGCATGGCCAGCGGCGGCATGGGCGATGTTTTGACCGGCGTGTGCGCCGCCTTCGCCGCCCAGGAAGTGCCATTGCATCGCGCCGCCGGTCTCGCGGCGTGGTTGTGCGGTCGTGCGGCTGAAATCACGCTCGTGCGCGATTCCATCGCCGCCGAGGCCGTCTGCGCGAGCGATGTGGCGGCGCATCTCGGCGCCGCGTTGCTTGATTTGAAGGAAGGCCGCTTCTAACACTGCCCCATGGCCGCTCACGCCGCTCCATTCACGATTCAAACCCGAGGCAAGGGCACCTACGAGATCACGGAGCGCTGCCAGCAGGTCGTGAAGGCCAGCGGCATCCGCACCGGCACGGCGACGGTTTTCGTGCAGCACACGAGCGCGAGCCTGGTGATCTACGAGAATGCCGATCCGTCCGCGCGCACGGACTTGCACAGCTTCTTTGATCATCTCGTGCCGGAGGACACGCCCTACTTCGTCCACACGCATGAAGGCCCGGACGACATGCCGAGTCATCTGCGCATGGCGCTGACAAGAACGTCGGAGGTGATTCCGGTGATGAATGGAAGGCTCGCGCTCGGCACCTGGCAGGGCATTTTCCTTTTCGAGCACCGTCGTGCGCCGCACACGCGCAGCATTGTCGTCAGCGTGGTGGGAGAATAAAATAACGAAACCCGAATGCAGAATGACGAATGAAGCCCGAAACCAGAACCAAGTACGCGTGAGGCTTCGGCATTCGTCATTCTGATTTCGTCATTCCGGCCTCCTCAAAGCGCCTTGAGGTAATCAAACGTGTACAGGCCGGTGTTGTGGCCGTCGCTGAAGTCGAACTGGATGGCGTAGCCGCCGACCATGCGCCAGTCCTTCACGGTGACGCCGGGGAAGGTTTTCTGATTGGTGCCGCCGATCTTGTTGCCCAGAAGATCGCGTTCGCCGGTGTTTTCAGCACTCGGTGAGGCGGCGCGGAGTTTTTCCATAGGGATGAACTGTTCCGAGCCATCGCTCCAGACGATGGCGACTTCGGTGCCGATGAGTTNNTGACGAAATCAGAATGACGAATGACGAAACGCTCAGAAAGCAAAAGGGACGCTCGGAAGCGTCCCTTTTGAAGATGGATGGCTGATCCGTGAAGGATTAGCGGGAGTAGAGTTCGACGACGAGCTGCTCGTTAGCGATCGGGTTGATCTCCTCGCGTACCGGGACGCGGTTGACGACGCCGCTCATCTTGTCGCGATCGACGGTCATCCAGTCGGAGGCCGGGGTGCCCTGGGTCATTTCGAGGAAACGACCAATGAGCTGCTGGCTGCGCTGGCTGGTGGTGCGGGCGGCGACGACGTCACCAGGCTTCACCTGATAGCTGGCGATGTTCACGACCTTGCCGTTTACCGTGATGTGGCGGTGGCTGACGAGCTGGCGGGAGGCGAAGCGGGTGTTGGCGAAGCCCATGCGGAACACGACGTTGTCGAGGCGCAGTTCGAGCATCTGCAGGAGGTTTTCACCGGTCACGCCCTTGCGACGCTGGGCTTCGGCGAAGAAGCGGCGGAACTGCTTCTCCATGAGGCCGTATTGGAAACGCAGCTTCTGCTTTTCAGCGAGGGCGGTGCCGTATTCCGAGGTCTTGCGGCGGGTGTTGCGCGCACCGTGCTGTCCGGGCGGGAAGTTGCGGGTTTCGAGAGCCTTCGAAGGGGCGAAAATAGCAATGCCGAAGCGGCGGTTGATTTTTTCGCGGGGACCAGTGTAGCGAGCCATAGTGAGTGAGTAGAAAGAGGCTGAAAGAGATTAGACGCGGCGGGCTTTGGGCGGACGGCAGCCGTTGTGCGGCACCGGGGTCACGTCCTTGATGGTGGCAACTTCGACACCGAGGGCCTGCACGGCGCGCACGGCGGACTCACGGCCCGAACCTGGGCCACGAAGACGAACTTCAGCCTCACGGAGGCCATGTCCCATGGCCTGACGGCAGGCGTCCTGCGCCACGACCTGGGCGGCGT
>DNXB01000132.1:0-283 GCA_003506995.1 Verrucomicrobiales bacterium | reverse complement strand
ATGGTGACGATGGTGTTGTTGAACGTGGCGTAAACGTGAACAATGCCGGATGAGACGTTCTTGGAACCCTTGGCCTTGACGACCTTCTGCTCGGCGGCCTCACCACCGATTTCGAGCCAGACGCTCTGGGAAACCTGCTTGTCACCACTGGTGGAGGGACGCTGATCTGCGGGTGCGGCGGGATTAGCAGGAGCGGCGGGGGTAGCAGGCGCTGCAGGGGCGGGGGCCTCTGCGGCGGGTGCGATGGGGGTCGTTTCGTCAGCCATAGTAGGGGGAACGGATC
>DNXB01000452.1 GCA_003506995.1 Verrucomicrobiales bacterium | reverse complement strand
TTGTCGGTGTTGAAGGCGCGGATGACGTAGTCGCGGTAAGGCCAGGCGTTGTTGCGCGGCTTGTCTTTGTCGTAGCCGTGCGTCTCGCCGTAATGCACGAGGTCGAGCCAGTGCCGCGCCCAGCGCTCGCCATGGCGGGGGCTGGCGAGCAGATGGTCAACGAGCTTTTCATAGCGGCCGTCGGACATGTCGGACCAGTCTGACATGTCAGAGGGTGTGGGAGGGAGGCCCGTGAGATCGAAGTAGAGGCGTCGGATGAGTGTGCGTACGTCGGCTTGAGGCGCGGGAGTGAGGCTTTTTTCAGTGAGTTTGGCGCGGATGAAGGTGTCGATGGGGTGAGTTTCAAGTTTCAGGTTTAAAGTTTCAAGTTGGTCCGGCGTGCTCGTCCTGGGAGAACTTGAAACTTGAAACTTGAAACTTGAAACTCGGATTGGCTTGAAACTCCACCAGTCGAGCCGGTCCTCCACTTTCGCGACATCAACACCGTCCGGCCACACCGCGCCTTCATCAATCCAGCGCTTCAGCGTGTCGATCTCCGCGCTGCTGAGCTTCGTCTTCGGTGGCATCGCCAAATCCTTCTCCAAACCGCTCACAAAGCGGAACAGCGGACTCTCCGCGCTTTTCCCCGCGATGATGTTCGGCGCGTGATCCACGCCGCCGGTCAAAGCAACCGCTTTGATGTCGAGGCGGTAGTCGTTCTTCTGTTTCTCCGCGCCGTGGCACTCGTAGCAGTGCTTTTCGAAGATCGGACGCACCTCGCGCACGAAATCCACCGCGAGGACGGGCGTGGCGGCGAGGGCGATGAGACAGAAGTGGCGCATGAGACATCCAATACGGCCTGCAAACGGCCTTTTCATGCCACGCGAGCGCGGGACAGGGGATGGATCGTGAACCCGCCTCGCTTCCTGCCGCCAGAGACAGCCAAAAGGCTGCCGTTGAGATTTGAAAGGTACGCTCGCAGGCGAGGCTCAGAAAGAAGCTGGCTCGCCTTGGCGGAGATAATTCAGGTAATTCTTGGAGCTTGGGTGCATGCGAAAAGTGCGGCAGGAGCGTTGCAGGCGTCGCAGGACGGCTTCGAGCTGCATTCCGCTCCAGGGGCGTGTTCCGAGAGCCAGAGCGCATGCTTGCCAGAGATGGTTGTGAAGGAGTGAGCCGCCGGCGCCGTCAGGTCGCCGCGCCAGGTTTGAGTAAATGCCGAGAAGCTCATTGTCAGTGGGTTCTTCGAAGCTGTCTGCATAGTCCAGCACCGGTCTTTCGATGGAGGCAAAGAAATGAAAGTACTCTTCTGGGTACTTCTCCAGGCTTGGAGCTGTGGCGGAACCTCGAAAAAGAGAAGACAAGGACTCCACCCGCCAGTCAACGAGCGTCCTGCCATCGGTGATGATGATGTCGCGCCGGTCTTCCATGGCATCAATGACTTCGTCCTCGGTTTCTTCAATCTTGATGGCGATGCTCCACATGCGTTTTGGGTCGATGGCGCTGCCTGCGATGGCCGCCC
The DNA here is from genome assembly GCA_003506995.1 of Verrucomicrobiales bacterium. Lineage (GTDB taxonomy): Bacteria > Verrucomicrobiota > Verrucomicrobiia > Verrucomicrobiales > Verrucomicrobiaceae > Prosthecobacter. The sequence continues at coordinate 19,195 of DNXB01000452.1, read as the reverse complement.
GCAACGAGGGCACGAACTCGGAGACATCATGGAAAGATTTTGAGGGATTGATCATGACGGGATGAGAGTCATCGTCTGGTTTACTGGAACTTCACATCGACCTTCGGCAGCAGGGCTTTGATTTTGGCCTGCGTTTCGGGCGAGTAGCCCTTGGAACGGTCGATGAGCTTCAATTCCTTGAGGTGGGCGAAGGCGGCGAGCAGCGGCAGGCGCTCGTCTGGCAGCGCGAGGCGGCCGAGTTCGAGTTGTTCGAGCTGCTTGAGGTCGGCGGCGAGTTTCAGGCCCGCGTCGTCGAGCTTGGAGCAATCCGTGAGCGTGACGCGCTTCAAGGTGGCGATGGCCTTGATGGCGGCGATGCCTTCGGGGGCATCCAGACCATCGCCGAGCTGCAAATACTCCAGCGGAAGACTGGCGAGGTTCTTCAAGCAAGCGGGCGTGGCATTCTTGGTGCCGAGTTCGAGGCCTTTGAGTTTGGTCAGCTTGGTGAGATGTGGTGCGCCTGCATCGGTGAACTTGGCGTGGGCGAGGCTGATGCTTTCGAGGTTCGGCAGATGCTCGCAGAGCTGTTTGAGTCCTTCGTCGTCGATGCTGCTGCCGCGATGACTCACTTTGACGACCTTGGTCCAACCGGTGCATTTGGCATAAGCCTTGCCCGTGATCGCGGTGCCGACGAATGAGAAGGATTCGAGGTTGGTGAGTCCCGCGAACGTTTCCATGCCTGCGTCGGTGAGTTTGCTGTTGTTGGTAAAGCGGAGTGTTTTCAGATTCGTGAGCTTTCCGAGCGGCGCGATCCATTCGTCGTTGGCCTTGGTGGAGATGACGTTCAGTGATTCGAGCGTGGTGATGTGGCTGAGGTGCTCGAAGAAGGCGGCGTCATACGGATCGTCTTTGCGATGGTCATGCGGGCCGGTGTTTGGCACGGCAAGATCGACAAGCTTGAGGCTCTGGCCGTCTTCGGTCTTCTCGACCTTGCCTTTGGCGGCCTCCACGATGCGGGTGACGGCCTCGACGTGTGGATCGAGTGCGAGGGTGGTGGTGGCGAAAGAGAGAAGAAAAGCGAGTGGGAGTTTCATGGAGTGTGGGAGTGATGGAAGGAGTTACTTCGTGAGCTGGCCGTCGCGTTGGAAGGTCTGCCAGTCGGTGGCTAAGGCGGCGTTCAGGAGCCAGGATGCGGTGGATTTGTCACCAGTGAAGTCGGCGAAGGGTGCGATGGGCAAGGTTTGATAGCCGCCAGTCTTGGCGTTCCAGTTTTGGCCGAGGTGGCCGGTCTCGGCTTTGAGTTCGTTCAGCTTCACCGGGCCTTTCGCTGGATCAGCAGCAGCGGGCACGCGGGCGGCGAAGCTGTGACGCAGGAACGAGAAGACAAGCGGCCAGGTTTTCTCGCCGGGGCCGTGACCGGTCTTTGGCTCGACAGCGTGGAGCCAGAGCGCGGCATGTTTTTGGCGCATGGCCTCGACGACGGCCATGTTTAGCTCTTTGGACGGGCGGGCGAAAAAACCATCGTCCTCGCCAAAGATGATCATGCCTGGCACCTGCGCCGCGCCGGGTTGATACACTTGAAACGTCGTGCCTGGCCGCATCGAAATCCAGCCCCACACGCGAGCACCTTCCGTGGCGGTGAAGATGGCGGAGAAGCCGGTGCCGTTCGAGTGGCCGTAGAGAAACAGCGGCGCTTGCGCGAGTTCGGGATGACCCGATTTGGCTCCGAAGTCCTTCAAACGGTCATAAAGCAGGCTTCGAGGCCAAAAGCCACGCTGCATCGGATTGCCGACGAACTTGAAAACCGCGAGACGCAGCTCGCGGGCGATCTTGCGCAGCTCCGGGTGCTTGTAGAGCGTCTCGCCGCTGCCATGGCCGGTGATCGCGACGATGCCGCGAACGCTGCCAATGCCTTCGGGCACCCACAGATCAAACTTCACCTCCTCGTGCTTGCCTTCGCCCTTTTGCTTCACCGCCTCGGCCCATTGCGCATCGCTGAGATCCCAGTCCCAATGCTGCTCAACGACCTGATTCGCCGCGGGCGTGCCCCATTTGGCTTCATCAAGGATGATGTTACCCGCGCCTTGTTCTTTCACACCCGCATTCGCCCGGACCCAGCCGAGGCTGTGGCACTCGGGGAGTTGAAGAGTTTCGGTGATCTCGATGTCGGCGGCAAACGCGCTGCACGCAGTTAACGAGACGAGCAGAAGCAAGCAGGTATGTCCGTGAGGGAATTTCATGATTCGTGGTAAATGAGGCTATGGGAGCCGACTCGACGGCCAAGCGACGCTTTGAGGCCCACTTCCGGCCCGAATCAGCGGCGGCATCGGCACGAACGATGAAAGACCGCAGAGCATTCAACAGCAAGGGAAACGAGCAGGGCATGAGCAATCAGCGCGGGAATCAGGAATCGAGTCATTGGGCAGTGAATCAAACGTCCATCCGGCCCCCTTTGTGAAAGCCCCCCGAATCCTCGAGGGGACGTTCGAGGAGGGATGCTCCAGCGCGGCGAAGACTCACTCACTGCAATCAACAAGGTGCCATCGGAACTTACCAAGCCGCCGGTTTGGTGAAGATGCCCTGTGCATCCTGAAGCGTGTGAGGAAACTGAGAAGCAGCTATGAAGTTGGGTCGAAGATGCTTGTAGAAGTTGGCGTTTGCCTTCAAAACCACACATTCACGCTGCTGAGGATTGAACACTCCCACAATCTTGTTGAGTTCGTAGCGAACCATCTCCACCGGCATGAGCAAATCTGAGTCACCGCTGACGACCACCGCGCAATCAAAGCGATTGAGGTGTGCATCGTGAAGCAATTGCACGGCGAGGTTCACATCGGAGCCTTTTTCCTCGGTCTTGACCACTTCGACCGTTGGCGACTGCCCGGGAGCTGGGTTGGCGAGCCGCATTTTGACTTTCTTGGTGAGAAAGTGACCAAAGGTGACCTCGAAGTACGGCAGCGTGGCCAGGGCACGGAGATACATCTCCTGCCGGGCTGGTGCATCCGGGTCCGTGGGACGCGGATTCACCTTGGCGGTAAAATATTTGATCCCGACAAGCTGGTTGTGAGGCTTGAGGTGCAGTTCGATCAGGCGCTGGAGGTCCAGCCAGCGATGAGGAGTCCCTTTCAGGGCTCCGAAATAGAGATTGAAGCCGTCCACATACGCGATGGCTCTCATTCGCTCCTCCTTTCTGCGCAAAAACAAGGGCCAGCGCTTTCGCGCTGGCCCAAGACCGCTTCGCCGAAGCTACAGCGGGGGGTAACGCTGTGAATATAGGCTGGCTGTTCGAATGGTGTCAAGGAGCAGATCGGTGAACGGCAAAGCCAAACTCCTGATGCTCGGAATGTTGAGGAAGCGTTCATTTTGAAGATTGGAGGGAGGCTTGTTGGGTGTTTGGACGAATCACACCTGATGGCTCCAAGTGCTCAGACAGCTTGTTCATGAGATTCTGCCAACGTCGTTGAATCTCTTTCTCGACGAAGTCGTGGCGTGCCTTTCGCGATTCATTAGAGAACCACTCGCGTGTCCAAGCTCTAATGTCGTCTTTGTAGCCAGGCCCTTGCCCCCAGCGATTCTGACATTGCTCCCAATATTGGCGATCTTCCTTGAGTTGGTCAGCGAATGCAGCCTCACCTAGTTGCTGCACATCAAGAAAGAAAGCGGTAGCACCCTCTTCAACTTGGGTTTGAAAGTGCCGGAGGAATCCATGTGCATCAGAGAGGTTGTCATCGTTCAAGGTGTTCTCGACGATTCCCTTCAACTTGGTCAACTGGTCGGCGGCACGGGCGACAGTGACGCGTCGAGCGCCGTCCCCCAGACCGAACCAGTAGTCGAATTTAGACCATGAACCACGGCGACTCAGATTTGCCGCAGCCCTGAGACTCGACGCATAACGAAGTTCGCGTATGTCCGAAAGAAGCGCCGAATGCACTTCCTTGGGTTGTGCAACGATGGCTTGATTGGATTTAAGCCAAGTGTGGATGGGTTGCATGGCTTGCTCGAACACTTTCCGAACATCCGCATCTGCCTTCGTGGCAATCAATTCATCGACGGTGGCTGTCAACGACGCTACTTGAGCCTCAACTCGACTTCGGAGATTCATGACTCTTCCAAGCAAGAACGCTTGAATGCGCTCGCAGTCGTTAGTCTCTTTGGCGTCAAGGAAAGCAATGGGAAGCTCCAACACACCAAGATCAGCGAACTGAGTTGCCTGAATCTGCTCACGCCGAATTTCGCGGGCTTCATCCCTGTCGTTAACAGATTCGCCACTCTCGTCGAGCACGGCCATCTCTTCTCCTCCTTTGGGGATCACAAGCAATGCACCACGTTCCAGAAGAGTTTTGTCCAGTCCCGTGTCTCTTGCGCGCTCTATGATTGATTGTGCAGCTGCGTCTGGTGCATCGCCAAAGCCAGAGCAAAGCACGATTACCGCCCGTTCATCATCCAGAAACGATTGCAGGTCACGGCGTGGAGCAGACGGCTCGTCAATCCCACGGGTGTCAATAACCCGTAAGCCCAAGTTCTGAGCCTTGAGGATTGGAGTCGGCACTGAGATCTCTATGCGGCGAGGCAGAGGAAACTCGGGGTCTAGTCCAAAGTTGATTTGCCCAAATGTCTTTGAAAGCCACTTTATTTCTGGCAACGCCGATCCACGCGGATAAGAAACAGACGTTCGCCGCCTTTGATGCAGGTTCATCCTCGCCAGAACATGGATTTGAAGATCTGCTCGATCTGGGTGTTCCTTTGCAAAGGCAATGCCGCTGTCCTCAACACGAAATGTTCCGTCCGCTTCTTTGATTCGTCTCACTTTAAGGTCTGCCATGTTCCGAAGTGCTCGTTCGGCTTCAGCGGCATTCCCAACACCATCGCGAGATTCATCGGCGGGCTCGCAGCCAGCACCTTTCAGCAACTGCTCACAAAACTCAGCGACGAATTGCCGCAGTTCGTCCTCGGAGTATGGCTCTATGACAATCGAATATTCTCCGCCGCAGCGGATATGAACTTCGCAGGTGGTGGTCCTGCCGCCCCCAGTTTGCAGGCCCATCTGTTTGCCAAGCTCCTTTTCTCCATCGTCACGAAGGCCAGTAAGGGCACAAATTGCGGTGGTTTTCCCAACGTTTGGCTTTCCGAGAAAAGCGATGGGGTGTTCCACAGATGTTAGGAACCTGGCACACCGTTCAAGAGCTTGACGGCATGATTCGACCTGCTTCACGAAAGCATTTCTCAAATCTGGATCGTCTTTGAGTTGATCAAGCTTCTGTAGAGCTTCTTCAGCCTTCCATAACGACTCTCGACTCACATGATCGAATCCAGGAGAAACGATTAACCTCCACCTGCGCCCCAAGTATTCAGCAAATGCCTTGGACTGCTCTGAACCGATGGCGAGTGCCAGGTCGCGAGCCTCTTCCTCGCTCAAACCAAGCTCCCCCGCCTCAATTCTTGAGATGCGACTGCCCGTGAAAGGAAGCTGCTTCGCAAGTTGAGCTTGGGAGAGATTCGCTTGTTCACGAAGGAGCCTGATGGTTGCGCCATGATGTAGTAAGTTCGTCATGGCTGGCGATATTCTGCAAATTCTGCAAATTTTGCCATTTAACAAGTTATAAAATCGCATTATTTGCTGATAATGATATAAAATTGCCGCAACACAATGTAGTTGGAGCAAGGAATTTGGCTGGACTCCGCCGCTTTAGCCAGCAACCCCGAAAACTTGTGGCTCCGGCCGAACTGAGAACACGGTGGCAGCAGCGCCTTCGCGCCGCTAGGCTCGCTGCGTGGTGCGGTTGCCCTTCCAGATTTTGCTTTGCCTCGTGCTTCTACTTGGGAGCTGGACGGCGTTTGGCGAGGTGATGGCGTGGATTCCTGAAATGCAGGTGTTGGAGGCCGAGCGGGTGCGATGGGAGGAAAAGCGGGCCACTTTACCTGCCACGCCGCCAGTGCAGCTCACGCAGCGGCTCGGCTGGCACAGCGAGTATTCGACCTCGGCGGACAAGGCGGAGTGGGTGGAGCTGAATCTCGGTCAGGCGCAGAAAATCGACACCGTGGTGCTCATCGCGCCGCCGCCGAATGGTGGCGCGGTGGGCGCGGGTTATGGCTTTCCGGTGCGGTTTTATGTCGAACTGCTCGGCGAGGGCGAGGACCACGAGCGCACGATCATTGCCGACTTCACCGAGGCCGATTTTCCGAATCCAGGACTGCTACCTGTTGTGATCGATACCAAGGGCGGCCTCGCGCAAAAAGTGCGTATCACGGCGACGCGGCTGGTTGGCGGCAAGGAGCGATTTTTCTGCGCCCTCGGCGAAGTCATGCTACTTCAGGGCAATCACAATCTCGGCGCACGACTTGAAGCCATCGGTCCGGCAGCGGTGCGCGCGAGCAGCAGCCAGGGCACGCGACCTGATTGGGGGCGCATCAATCTCGTCGATGGTCACACGGTGCTCGGTCCGCCGCTCGGCACGCGCTCCAGCCCCGCGCTCGGCTTTCGCAGCAAGCCGGTGAGCGAAGTCCGCGCCACGAGTCATCCATGGGTGGAGATCGATCTCGGCCAGGTGGCGATTGTGGACGAGGTGCGGCTGTTTCCCGCGTCTCCGCCGCAGTTCGCGCACAGCCACGGCTATGGTTTTCCGCTGCGTTATCAGATCGAATTGCGCGAGGAGGACAATGAACTGTCGCGCGTGCTGCCTTCGCCGCAATCCGGCAGTTACAACGCCGTGCCGGGCGACAATGTGGTGAGCATCATCGGCGGACATCGCGCACGTTTTGTGCGGCTGAACGTGCTGGAGCCGCATGTGAGCAATGGCAGCGTCGTTTTGGCGATGGCGGAGATGCAGGTGTGGTCCGACGGCAAAAACATCGCACCCGGCAGCGACATCACGGCCTCCGATTCCACCGAAGCCGCAGGCTGGTCGCAAAACGCGCTCGTCGATGGCTTTGCGAGCGGTGCCGAAATCCTCGACTGGCCTGCATGGCTCGCCGGACTCTCGCAACGCCGCGAGGTGGAGCATCAACTCGCCGTGCTGGAAGCCAAACGCGCGAACCTCACGCAACACTGGCAACGACTCGGCCTCGGTTTGATTATCGCCATCGTCGTGCTCGGCATCATAACGGCGCTGATCTGGCTGCAACGCCAACGCCGTACGCGTTTGATGGAAATGGAGCGGCTCCGCCAACGCATCGCGCAGGATTTGCATGACGAGATCGGCAGCAGCCTCGGCAGCATCGCCTTGATTGCGCAGGACATCCTCGCGGATGACAAACACGCACGCGATGACCTCGCGGAGATCAAAACCATCGCCGATGAAACCGTGGACGCCATGCGCGACATCACGCGCCTCATGCAAAGCGAACGCTACGGCACCGACGATCTCCCCACGCTGCTACGCGAGAACGCCTCACGCACGCTGCGTGGCATGAAGCACACCGTGAGCATCGACAACGAAACGCAGACCCGCCGCCTCGCCGTGGATCGCCAGCGCGATCTCATGCTCATGTTCAAAGAGGCGCTGCACAACATCACCCACCATGCCGAGGCCACCGAGGTCGCGATCACACTCGCGCAAGACCACCACGACATCATCCTCACCGTCCGCGACAACGGCCACGGCTTCGATCCCGCCGCCACGACCACCGGTATGGGTCTCACCAATCTCCGCCGCCGTGCAACGAAGCATCAAGGCCGCGCTGACATCGCTTCCTCGCCGCAAGGCACCACTTTAACTCTCACTCTGCCTCTTCATGCCTGAAACCATCCACGTCTGGCTCATCGAAGACCACAAAACCTATGGCGAGCGCCTCGCGCGTGCCTTGAACCGCATCGAAGGCATCGCCTGCACGCAACGCTTCACCGCGTGTGAAGATGCCTTCACCGCGCTGACCACCGAAACCGCGCCGCAGGTGCTCTTGCTCGATGTCGGCCTGCCCGGCATGAATGGCATCGACGGCATCGCCCGCCTGCGTCAGCTCGCGCCGCAAACCGCCATCGTCATCCTCACCGTCTTCGAGGAAGACGACAAAATCTTCCGCGCCATCTGTGCCGGAGCCGCTGGCTATCTTTTGAAGACCTCCAGCACCGAAGACATCGCCGCCGCCATCCGCAGCGCCGCTGCCGGAGGATCGCCCATCAATCCCACCATCGCCCGCCGCGTACTGGAGATGTTTTCCAAAGCCAACACCGCCTCGCAAAAAGACTATGGCCTCACCCCACGTGAGATGGACATCCTCAAGCTCCTCGTGACCGGCAGCACCATCAAAGATGCCGCCGCCCAGCTCGGCATCGGCTACTACACCGCCGACGAATACATTCGCAGCGTGTATGTGAAGCTCCAGGTCCGCAGCCGTGGCAGTGCCATCGCAAAGGCGGTGAAAGAGGGGCTGGTGTGAGGTTCACAGGCCGCTCAAGGTTCCAGTGCTCGACCCAAACGCCTCCACCTCTGCCCCCATCTGCTGAAGCATCGAGACAAAAAGATTGCTCAGCGGCGTGTTGTCATCGCGCTTGAAAGCGAGGTGCTGGCCATGAGTAAAACTGCCGCCGGCAAGCAAGATCGGGAGGTTCGAGTTATCGTGCGTGTTCGCGTCGCCCATGTTGCTGCCGTAGAGGATCATCGTGCGGTCGAGCAGACGCGCATCGCTATCGGGCTTCGTGGCGAGGTTTTGCAGGAGCTTGTGCAGCAGCGCCATCTGCTGGCGGTCGGCGTCTTCGAGCTGTTTTACTTTTTCGGCGGCCTGGCCGTGGTGGCTGAGGTTGTGGTAACCGTCGGTGGTGTTTTGATCGGGGTGCAGTTTGAAAACCGGCGTGGCAAAGGCATCGACCATCAGCGTGACGATACGCGTGCTATCGGACTCAAGCGCGAGCTGCGCCATGGCGAGCATGAGGTCGAATTTTTCAAAGAAGAGATTCTTGTCCTGGATGTCGGCGGGCGGTGGCTGCTGCGTTGCGGGCTTGGGCTTGAGTTCCCACTCGCGGGCGGTGAGCAGGCGTTCCTCCACCTCGCGCACGGAGGTGAGGTATTGGTCGAGCCGCGCCTTGTCATCGCTGCCGAGGCTGCGACTGAACTGCTTCGTGTCATCGAGCAGCGTGTCGAGGATGCTGCCGCGTTCTTCGAGGCGATGGAGCTGCCTTTGCACCGCTGCGGGATCGCCTTGGACGAACATTTTCTGGAACAAGGCGGGTGCGCTGTCCTCGGCAGGCAGCAGCACGCCGTCGCGCGTCCAGGAGAGGCTGCGGTTCGCCTTGTCGATGTTCACTCCGAGATTCAGCGTCGGGAATCGCGTCACCTGACCGAGCTTCTCCGCCGCAAACTGGTCGAGCGAGATCTGATTGCGAAACCCGCTCTTCGTCGGCCCGCGCACGGCGGTGATAAAGCAGTTCTCCGTGCTGTGCCCGCCATTCACATCGGGATGCGAGAGCCCGCTAAACACCGTAAAGTCTCTGCGAAAATCCGCGAGCGCCGAGAGGTAGGGCGACAACACGTAATCACGCCCCGTGTCCTGCGGAAAGAACGGCTTCGGCAGCACGCCGAGGTTGTTCGAGATCAGCAGCATGCGCTTAGGTGTCAGCGGCTTCGCGCCACGCGCAAACACCGGCATCAGGCATTCGAGCAATGGCAATGCCAGCGTGACGCCCGCGCCGCGCAGGAAGCGGCGACGAGGGAGAAGTTTGGCGATGTGGGGGGTGTTCATGCTGATTTGCTACTCTTGATAGACTCTTCCCATCTGTGCCACGAACTCTTTGAAACTTGAGGCAACGAGCATCGCTTCATCAGGATTAAGTCCAATGCATGGTAATGCCGCAATCGTCCATGGAGTGCCGCTTCGGGTGTCAAAAGCCAAAATTTCCCCGCCTCCATTACTTCCAAACGCAAAGAAACCAGAAGCGTATTTCGGAACTTCATACCCGACACCAAACTCAATCACATCTTCTGCACGCCAAATTTGAAACCAGCACGGCTGAACACCCAACTCGCCCTCCCCACCATTCGATTTGCGCAGGAAGCTCAGATAGTCCTCGGGCAGTTCGAGGCCCGATTCTGTGATGAGTCTTGCAACCGCTTCCTCCGGGGCCGGGATCTCGCGGTCCCAGGCAGCGGAGGCATCTTGAATGAGTTCGACGATCGTCATGGCGATATGTGTTTAATGAGGTGTATGTCTCAATCTCTCTGCCCTCCCAGAAAAATCCGGCTCTGCACCAGCGCATGCAGCAAATCACCAACGCGATAGCCATCCTTCGCACAGGCATCAAGCATCGTTTCGATCTCGGGACGATCCGAGAAGCGCACGGGCGTGCCGGTGGCGTAGATCGTGAATTGATGGAGCAGATTGCGGGCGAGTTGGCGCGGATTGGCGGCAAGATGGGCTTTCAGTTCGCGAATGTTTTTGAAGCTGCGGCCATCCAGCAGCTTGCCGCTGGCATCGACGTGGGCGGCAAGCGTGTATGCGTAATCATGGCCGGCACGGTCGATGCCGGTGATGCGCTCGCCTTCCTCCAATCCTCGATAGCGCGTGCGCCAGCCGCCGAGGATGTCGAAGTTCTCCAACGCGAGGCCGACAGGATCGAAGCGTGCATGACAGGCGGCGCAGGACTTGGATTTCGTGTGCAATGCCAAGAGATCGCGAATGGTTTTGGCCCCGCGAATGTCGGGTTCGACCGCAGGGACGCTGGCGGGTGGCGGTGGCGGCGGCTCGCCGATGAGGCGCTCCATGATCCATGCCCCGCGCACGACGGGAGAGGTGGTGGTGCCGTTGGCGGTGACTTTCAAAATGGCGGCTTGCGTGAGGAGTCCGCCGAGCGGGCTATCATTGGGTAGCGTAATCTTGCGCATCGCGGAACCGCCGAGTGATGGCAGTGCATAGTGTTTTGTCAGGCGGTCGTTGGCGAAGATGAAATCGGCCTCCACAAGCACTTTGGCGGGCAGGTTGTCGCGAATCATCGCGGTGACGAAGGCGCGTGTCTCCATCTCCATGCTTTCGACGAGATAATCATCGAAGCGATATTCGGGATAGAGTCGGATGTCCGGTTCGTCGCGGCGGATGTGGCGGAGATTGAGCCAGTAATCGGTGAAACTGCGGATGAAGCGTTCAAAGCCGCTGCTGGTGATGAGACGCTCGGTTTCACGTCGCATCACCGCGTTGTCGCGAAGCTGCTTTTTGGCCGCCAGCTCGCTCATGGCGGCATCCGGCCGTGTGTTCGTCAAAAAATGCGAGAGACGCGAAGCGATGGCAAAATGACCGTCTTCGCGCTCTGGCTCACGCAAATATAAAAAGTGCGGGGAGCAGAGGAATGCCTTGTAACCGGCCAGCATGGCCTCGGTGAAGGGCGCTTTTTCATTGAGCCGACTTTGGATGAGGGCATCGAACGTCTTCAGCGCCTCCTCAGCGATGGGTTCGCGTGCGACGTGGCTCACAAAGTTCCGCAGCAGGGCTTTGGCATCTTTGGTGGGCGAATCGCCAAACAAAACGCGATGCGATGCAGGCGGCCATTCCTGCGGAACGACAGGCCCTTCGACTTCGAGCCATTGAAAGGCGACGCCGGGCTGGCCGCCTTCGGGAAACGGCGGATAGCGATAGGTCGGCGGGCCGCCTTTGACATTGCGGGCGAGCGGCACGGGCAGGCCGAGCAGGCTGTATTCAAAGGTCTCGCCGGGCAGCAGGCGGATGATCGTCTCAAAGGTCGTTTTCTCCGGCGGCACGTCCATGATGCCGCCGGTGGCGCGGACATCGCCGGAAACATCGGGGCCGGAGGGCTTGCGCGCTCGGAAAGTCATCGGCACGGGCTGTTTGGCCGCTGCGAGCTTGTGGCCGGGTTGTTGAAGCACGGCACGCGCGGAGAAGCACACCTTGTATTCTCCCGGCAGCCTCGCGATGAAGCCTTTCGGGTAGCCGTAGTAGGGCCAGTTGGCGGAGCGGAAGAGCGCGAGCTCAATCTGCTCGTCGTTGACGGCGTTTTTCGCGTCTTCCTTGGCAAGGATGATGGCCTGGTTGTTCTTCGCGAAAAACATCGCCTCTCGCTCGCCGAAGGTGTTGCTGCTCGGAAAGAGGTTGGTGCCGACAGCGCGGAATTTCGTCACTGGCGGCGGTTTCGTGGCGGTGATCATCGCAGCACGCAGCGCGGCCTCGGCGGCATCGAGATAGGCCGTGAGCTGCACGCGCGACATGTCGAGAGTGTCGCTTGCCTTGTTGAAATGATGCCCTTCGCGGTCCTCGGGCAGCATGTCGCGGATGTCGAGGCTCGGGAGCTGGAGCACATCGCGGAGGTTCTGCTCATACTCATCGCGATTCAGTCTGCGCAGCGGCCCACGTCCATGCGCGAGCACCTCGGCGTGATCCACCGCATGAATCGAGCTGGCGAGCGACTTCACCAACGCGGATCGTTGCTCCGCAGGCAAATCCTCGGCCTTCGGCGGCATCTCGCCTTTCTCGACGCGGTCGTGGATGCGAATCCAACGCTCGCGGGTTGCGTGATCTGTGAGATCAAACTTCAGCGCGGTGAGGTCGAGGCCGCCTTTGGTGGTTTCCTTGTCATGGCACTCGATGCAGCTCTGCTCGATCTGCAGCGGCATAGCCGTGAGACCCAGAGGGACAAGGCAGAGGAGAAAAATTCGGGCGCACATGAAAATCGGACCTGCAACTACGCAAGAAGCTAGACCAATCCTTCCTTGAGTGCTTTCGCCACCGCGCCGGTGCGTGTGTTCACCTCCAGCTTCTCGTAGATGCGGCGCAGATAGGTGTCCACGGTGTGGATGCTGAGCGTGAGCCGGTCGGCGATCTCCTTTTTGATGAGGCCCGTCGTCATGAGCTGGAGGATTTCTTTTTCGCGCTCGCTGAGGCCGTAGTCGCCTTGTTTGGGAGCGAGTTTGGAAAACATGTCGAGCACGCGGCGGGCAATGCGCGGGTTCATCGGCGAACCGCCTGCCAGCGCATCTCGCACGGCCTGGGTGATGTCGGCGACGCTGCTGGTTTTCAGGAGATAGCCCGCCGCGCCAGCGCAGATGGCCTGGAAGACTTTGTCGTCGTCCTCGAAGACGGTGAGGATGACGATGAGCGATTTGGGCGCGCGTTCTTTGAAGAGGCGGATGCCATCCAGTCCGCTCATGCCTGGCAGGCCGACATCGAGCAGGATCAAATCGGGCGCGTCGTCGCGAGTGAGGGCGGCGAGAGCTTTTTCGCAGGAGTCAAAGTCGCGGGCGCACTGCAAATCGGGTTCTGAGTTCAAGACACGCACGAGCGTGCGGCGAAACGAGGCGTGGTCTTCGACGATCCAGAGATTTTTCATGAGAGCGGGGCCTCCAAGACGATGCGCGTGCCTTTTCCGGCCTCGCTGGTGATTTTCACATCACCGCCGAGCACTCCGGCGCGGTGGCGGAGGTTGGCGAGACCGTTTCCGGCGGTGACGGCACTGACGTCAAAGCCACAACCATCGTCTTCGATCACCATCCGCAGCTTTTTGGCCTGCCAGGTGATTTGAAGGCTCACACGCATCGCTTTGGCATGTCGGGCGATGTTGTAAACGGCTTCGCGAAAGAACAGAAACACCTGGCGATGAAATTCGAGCGACGCGGTGGCCGCATCACCGCCTTCGGGCGATGCGAGTGTCCATTCAATGCCCTTGAGCAAGCTGCCCGCGCTCTGGCGCATGGCTTCGACGAGACTCGTCAATTTTGGCGCATCGCCCTCGCGCACCAGCCAGATGATGCCGCGCATGGACTCGGCGGCCTCGCCAGCAAGACGATGAATTTCTTCGAGTGATTCGGAGGCTCCGTCTTCACGCAGAGCCAGCTCGGACATCAGGCGGATGCTGCCGAGGTGGCTGCCGATCTCGTCATGGAGATCGCGCGAGATACGTTGACGCAGCGCCTCCATTTCGAGACGACGCGAGCGCCGCAGGTGGAACAGGAAGGCGAGGGTGGCGATGATGCCGAGGGCGGCCAGGGCGAGGGCAAGATAGACGGCACGCTCTTGGGCTTTGCGCACGGCGAGCTTGGTTTCGATGTCGAGGAAGGTCAGACGGACTTCGAATTCGCGTCGTTTCGACAGATCGGCGAGCCACCTGGCCTCATCGAGCAGCACACCCGCGCTGGCGCGGCCATCGACGAGGTTCGCGTGATTCCACGCGGCAGTGATGGTGCTGTCAGAACTCGTCACCGTGGCCTCGCGTGCGATGTTTTGGCCCTTGGCGAAGGCTTGCAGCTCCGCGAGCGCGAAGACGAAATCGCCACTGCGCTCCCACAGGCGCGTTGCGGTGATTTGCAGGCTGCGCGCGCGCAATCCGGGCGTGGGAAAGGCCACGGGGGTGTCGCCGGGATTAGTGAAGTCAGCGGCGGTGCTGTCGAAGAGGATTTTTTCATCCGCTTCAATCTTGAAGCGCTGCGGGAAACCGAAACCGGAGCGGTCCGGGTAGTCGCGCGGATGCGCGGGAATGAGGCGGATCTCGTCAATGTCGCGCACGGAGCCGAGATCGACGCGCACCGAACTTGTGGCGGCAGCGCGATTGAAAATGGCGCTATGCCAGCCGTTGCCATTCAAGTTATCAGCACGCAGCGGCAGGCCGAGCGTGTGGCAGCCGTCCACGACGTGCTTTGGCGACCACGTCGGCAGTGTTTCGACCGATTTTGGCGCGAGTACGGGGATATGCAGCGCCACATTGCGACCGCCGCTGAAGACGAGCAACTCGCCAAGGCAGAAGATGAACTGGTTCGCGAGGTGCGGCTTCGGCACGAGCTTCGTGGCGGTGAAACGCACATGCCGTGCCTTCACACTGAGCGCGGGGACAAACCAAGGCGCGAGCGGCATCTCCACGTCGCCATGAGTTTGATCCAGCAGCGTCGTGGATTCAGCAAAGAGCGGATCATTCGACACGTCGATGCGGAAGCGTCGTGGAAAGCCATGCGCCTCCGCCGCGCCGAGCATCGCCGGAATGACAACGACGGCGTCCAGCGCACGTTCCGCGCCGAGATCGATCTGAATCCAGCGCACCGCGTCCGGCTGAGCGGTGATGCCGCTGTGAAAGCCCGCGTGCTCATGCGGCTGAGGCGCGGGCATGGGCGGCAATTGGGCGAGCTCCGCATGGAGCCACTGATGCTCATCATCCAGGCGCGTGAGCTTCGCATTCAGCCATGACCAGGGCGCACCAGCCTGGGCGGTGGTGGTGACAAGAGCGAGACTGAGCAGCCAGGACTTCAAACGGGGCATCATTCCCGCCGCGCCGCAAAGCGCAACCCACGCGTGCGCGGGACATGCCGTCACGGTTTGCGTTTGGCGATCTCGGTCGTGTCCAGCACCTCGCCGCGCAGGCTTTTGAACTGGATCTTCATCGTGGGAGCACCGGCCGTGAAGGTGAGCAGGAGGTAGTTGTCCACACGAGCGTGGAACTTGGATTGGGGGTCTTTGTAGAGGTCGCCGTCGCCTTTGAGGCAGGTGTTGTAATAAGGAAGGCCGCCGCTGAGTTCAGCACGATCCGCGAAGTAGCCGAAGCCGGTGATGATGGCGCTGCCTTGGTGGAAATGCCCGTGCCATGCGCCTTTCGTGAGTCCCTGCACTTGCGTTTGCTTTTCGTTCATCAAGGTGAGCACGAAGCCGCTCGTGCTGGCGGCCATGGTTTCAGCGAACCATTGGAACTGCGGTGAATCAGGCTGCCAGGCATGGCAGGTCTGCCATGTGGTGCCGAAGTCTTGGATGTGATTGAGATCGAGGGCGATGAAACGCAGATCGAAGCCGGGGAGATCAAAGTGCCATTTCCACTCGTCGCCGGGCAGAGCGAAGAACTCGCGATACGCGGAGGCCTCCACGTCATAAACAGCCTGCGCGGGCGGTTTGGGGCCGCGCCCTGTGATTTCCCGGTCGTGATTACCGAGGATCGGCATGAAGGGCGTGCGGCGGAAGAGATCGCGGTTGGCGTCGATGAGGGCGCTGAAGGCTTTCGTGCCTTCCTTGCCCTTCTCATGCAGGCTGGCGACATTATCGCCAACGGTGAGCAGCAGATGCACGTCGTCTTTGACGATGGCGGTCACGTCCTTGCCAGTGGCATAGCCCCAGTCGCCGACGATGGCGATGCGGAGGTCTTTGCTGGGGTAACCTTTGAAAGTGGAAACTGTCGAAACGTCATCGCCACTGCGAACGCGGTAGTGATAGAGCACGTCTCGCTGTTCCAGCGGGATCTCGACGTGATGCAGCGTCACTTTGGCCTCGGAAGCCACACGCTGGCCCAGAGCCTCGCTGGTGCCAAACTCGACGACGGAATCGCCGGGCATGTCGGTCTCCCAGTTGATGACGATCTTGGAAGGATCGTTCGTCGCATGCGTCAGCCAGATGCGCTCGATGGGCGCGGCAAAAATGGTGGTAGTGGCGAGGAGAAGGAGGAGGCGGATCATGAAGGTTTGTCTCCAGCTCGGCGGAGTTCATCCAGATCGGCGATGTCCTGCGGTCTGCCGGCATGTGTCTTCGCTGTGATCAAGGACTGCTTGGAAAGGTAGTTGATGGGAAACCCCTCGCTTTCATCAATGGCCCGGGTTTCCCAGCAGGATTGGAATCGCAGTCCAGGCAGGGATGTCAGGAAATCAAACAGGACCGGCGCGCGCCCCACCATGTATTGAAAGCTTTCCTGCTCGAAGTCTGCGGGTGCCACGTCGATCAAAGGCATGCCAAACTCGCCGAAGGCGCGCATCACACGAGCGGCATTGGCGGGTGTCGGTTCCAGCCAGAGATCGAGGTCCTTGGTAAAACGCGGCTGAGAGTAATGCATGGCCGCATAACCGCCCACCACGAGGTAACGAACCTCATGCTTCGCGAACAGCCGGAGCAAGTCTTGAAAATCGGAGTTCATTCAGATCACGTTTCTGGGCTTTCCAGGTCTCCACCACCAGTTCCCAGGCGGCCTGCCGTATCTGGGCACCGCCTGCCTGCTGCCAGAAACGGATGTTCTGCGTGCGCATGTCATCCAAGCTGGTGCATCGAACACCGTGCCAGCCGGTGCGCGGAGATGTTGTTGTTGGATGCGGTTCCATGCTGGAAGGGAAGTTAGAAGCTTTCGATGCCTTTTCAATACTGCCCTGCATTCAGATGGGACAGCAGCAGACGCATGGGGTGAATCATTTGACGAGAATCTCCTCCAGCACACGGCCGTCCTGCTGCGGCAGCTTGAGGTCCATGAGCTTCGCGATGGTGGGCGCCACATCGAGATTGGCCATGCGGTCGAGGACGATGCCCGGTTTGATCCCGCGTCCGCTGGCGATGAAGATGCCGTCGAGCTCGGGGTCGGTGTTCAGGTAGCCGTGCGAGCCGCCGTAGTTCGCGGTGGGAGTGGTGACGGCCTCCCCTGCGGCGCTGTTGTTGAAGGCAAAGCCGGGCTTCGCATAAAGGACAAGGTCGCCCATGCCCTGGTTCTCCTCGGGTGTGGGCATGCCGAGCGTGGGGCCGTCCTTGCCGTCGATGACGCGGTCCACCCCTTCGGTTTTGGCGAACATCTCCTTGAGCTTCGGCAGCAGCTCGGCCTTGCGGGCGGGATCGCTCACATAGACGAAGGCCATGCCGCCCTGCGTCATGCAGAAGGCGGCGCAAGTGGTGATGTTTTGACCGAGCGCGGTGGCGAGCCCGGCTTTTTTAAGCACGACGTTCGGGTGGACGTATTGGCTCACCTTCTTGAATCCGTGGTCGGTGGTGATGATGAAGGTGGTGCGGTCACGCAGGCCGCTTTCATCGACGGCCTGGATCAGATCCCCCACAAGCCGGTCCGCGTAGGCCAGCGCCGTGTGGCTGGCCTGGGTGGCCGGGCCGTAGGTGTGGTGCGTGGCGTCGGTGTTGAGTGTGTGATAGAGCAGCAGGTTCGGCTGATGCGTCTTGAAAATGTGGATCGCGGCCTTCGTCCACATGTTGTCGAGGAAGGTCACTCCCTTGCGCTGCGGACCGGGCTGCATCCAGGCAAGATGCTCCGGCAGGATGGTGTCGTTGACCAGCATCTCCATCGCCACGGGGCTTTCAGGGTCCGGCAGCTCGGCGAAGCTCCAGGTGATGGTGCCGGGGCGTGTGATGGCCACCCAGTCGCACTCCGCCGTGGTCAGTCCGGCCTTGTGGGCGATGTCATAGAGAGTGGGCACATGGACCAGCTTTGATTTGTCCACCCAGGGCTCGATCTTGGCGGGTTTGTTGTCGCCCTGACGCACCAGCAGGCCGTTGAAGAGCACGCCGTGCTTGCGCGGCTCCACGCCGGTGACGAGCGTGGTGTGGTTGATCCAGGTGATCGGATGGATTGCTCACGGTCATCGCCTTGGCCACGGCGCCTTCGGCGGCGAGCTTGCGCAGGTTCGGCACCTGCAGGGATTCGTTCTGCCACATCAGGGCTGGAAACCCGTCGAGGCTGATCAAAATGACATGGTGATCCTTGGCGTCAGACTTCCACTCTCGCAGGAGCAGGATGGCGCTCACCGCCGCGAGGACGATCAAGACGCAGAGGAGGCGAATCGGGCTGAGGATTTTCATTTCGGGGGCGAACGTTTACGAGTACTTCGCTCGTTTGCTATCTCCCTCATGAAGCGCCTCGCACTTTTTCTCCTCACCGCCATGTCCGCCCACGCCGTCGAAATCATCGCGCATCGCGGTTTTTCCGCCCGTGCTCCGGAAAACACCCTCGCGGCGTTTGAACTCGGCTGGAAGCATCAGACCGATGCCTGCGAGCTGGATGTGTACCTCACCGCCGATGGCAAAACCGCCGTCATTCATGACAAGGACACGAAACGCACCGCCGGTGTGAAGCTCGACGTGGCTGCTTCGAAGCAGGCTGAGCTGACCGCGCTCGACGCCGGATCGTGGAAGGGCAAAGAGTGGGCGAATGAGAAAATCCCGACGCTGGAGCAGGCGCTCGCGACTTTGCCGAAAGGGAAGCAGCGCTTCTTCATCGAGGTCAAATGCGGCGCGGAGATCGTGCCGGAGCTGAAGCGCATCCTGGAGCCGATGAAGGATCGTGCCGCGCAGTTGGCGATCATTGCCTTCAACCGCGATGCAGCAGCAGAATCGAAGAAGGCCATGCCATGGATCAAGGTTTACCGCCTCGCTTCAGGCAAAACAAAGGACAAGAAGCCCACAGACCTCACGCAGCTCATCGCCGACACGAAGGCTGACCAGCTCGACGGCCTCGACCTCGGCGTGGCTGATTTTCCGTGGGATGAGACGATGGTGAAGCAGGTCCGTGACGCGGGCTTCGGCCTCTACGTCTGGACGGTCAACAAACCGGCCG
>DNXB01000499.1 GCA_003506995.1 Verrucomicrobiales bacterium | reverse complement strand
GTCCGATTGACGGACTACACTAGATAGTTCACAGAATGTTGGGTTGATTCACCAAGAAGGCTCAAATCTTGGGTTTGGGGTTAAACAAGCCATTCGTAATACCCCACGCAGTGAGCCGCTCAGACAGTCTATCGGGATCATCCCAAAACTCTTTGTCGAGTCGCTCAAGCTCAGCAGCCCACATTGCAGGCGGATCAGAAGGCTCTTTCGGCCACCAAGGGAGGACATCAAATCTCTCGTCTCGATCTTGGGGAGGTTCAGTCATTCCTGGAAACAAAAGCTCACACGACCTCGCGAGAATGCGGCGACTGTGCCAAGCGTCCAACTCTTCGAGAGCGGAAAGCGTCTCGGCATATCGATTACCGGAGCTATTGGAGTAAAACTGATGCAGGCCACCGTTGTGAACTTCTCCGTTCACCACGCATGTGAGGTAATAAACTCGCTCAACTACGGAAAGCCCTTCGTAGCCTTCGGGTGTCTTGTAGATTCGATGGATTAGCGCCGACCAGTAATCTCTTTCAGGGTTAGGTTTGCGCTGCTCCTCATAGAATTTCTTCGAACGTTCCAAGTTCGACCGAATACCCTGTTTGCATGCCATACAAACGCCGCCAGTCGCGGCAGCCGTGGAAGGCAAAATGGTGGCACCACACTCTTTGCAAGGAACTCGTTCAGACATGCTTCAATAATTTTTGATGGTCAGAGCAATGTCGACAGAAATATGAACCAAAACCCGAATCTGGAGATTCGGGCTACGACATCACCTCGACCGAAACACCTCGCTCATCAGGCACTCGACCATGAGCGTTTTCAGGCCGAGGCCCTGCTTCTTCACTTTGTCGTGGAGTTGGTCGATGAGGAGGTCGTCGTTGAGCTCCATGGTGCGGCCGGTGGTGTAGGTGAGGAGCTGGCGGATGAGGTGGCGGGTGAAATGATCGGCGCGGGTGTCGTGGATGACGCGTTTGAAGCCAGCGAAGTCGGCGTAGGTCTCGCCGGAGGGGAATTCGCCGGTGGTGTCGATCTTCGGTGCTTCCTTGGCGTTTTTTGCCTTGGGGTAGGTCTTCCGCCAGCGACCGACGGGATCGTAGGCTTCGAGGCTGAAGCCGAGCGGGTCGATCTTGCGATGGCATTCGGCGCAGGCGGCATCGGCGCGGTGCTTGGCGAGGCGGTCGCGGATGGTGGTGGCTCCGCTCACATCGGGATCAATGGCAGGGACGACATCCGGCGGAGGAGGAGGAGGGATGCCGAGGATGTTTTCGGTGACCCACACACCACGCGTGACGGGTGAGGTTTCGACGCCGTTCGCACTCACGGTGAGCACGGCGGCCATGCCGAGCAGGCCTCCGCGATGCGTGTTGCCTTTGAGGCTGACTTTCTTGAAGCCGCCGGCGAGGCGCAGGGTCTTTGCCTCGGGCAGTTCGTAGAGTTTGGCGAGTTTCTTGTCCACGAAGGTGTGGTCGCAGTCGATGAACTGGGCGGCGGAGCCGTTGTTCTTGAGAAGATCGCGGAAAAAGAGCCGTGCCTCGGTCTTCATCGAGGTGGGCAGGTCCTCGGCGTAGTAAGAGCGGACCACCTCGCGGGGTGGTGGCATGCCGCCGAGATCACGGAGGTTGAGCCAGCTATCGAGAAAGCCGTTCACGAAGCCGTTGATGCGTTCATCGGTGAGCATGCGCTCGATCTGCTTTTTTAGTTCGGCGTCCTGCGTGAGCTTGCTGGACTTCGCGGAGGCGAGCAGCGCCTCATCGGGCGGTGTGGCCCACAGCGCAAAAGAGAGGCGCGTGGCGAGGTCGTGGGGCTTGAGGGCTTTTTCAGATTCATCGGTGATCTCGCTGAGGTAGAGGAAGTTCGGTGAGCAAAGGATCAATTTCACCGCATCGAGCGCGGCCTGACGCGGCGTGGCTTTTTCGGCGAGGCGTTTGTCATAAAGCGCACGGATGGGCTTCCGATCTTCATCGGTGAGCGGTCGGCGATAGGCCTTCTCGGCGAAGGCATTCAGTTGATCGAGCGCTTTGGTCTCTTGGAAGCCTTCTTTACCGAAAACGGCCGCTTCTTCGGCGCTGCCGGTTTTTTCGGGCACGGGGCCGTGAATCTTGATCTCGCTGATGCGGATGTGCGGAAGCTTGCCTTCCTTCAAGATGTGCGCACGACCGACGCCGGAGGTGCCGATCTTTTCCTTGAACTCATCTTTGTAGCGTTTGTTGATCGTGACGACGGAGGCGCGGGATTCAAAGGGGCCGTTCGGAAAGATGAAGCGCGGTGTTTGCCCCGCCTCCAGCCACACGCGGAATTTGAACCAGGTGGGTGTGTTGTCCGGCACGACGGCGCTGGCGAGCAGTGGCTCGATGGCCTGCGGGTAATGGATGTGGCCTTTGGTGACATCGCCCGGCACGACGCCGAGGATGAAGGGCTCGGAGAAGTCGATGCCGAAGATGGCGGGATCGTAATGCGTGTCGCGATGCAGCGCCGTGGCCTCGACTTCGAGGTCGTAGAGGCCGGAGACGGGCACGCCTTGCTTGAAGTCCTCAATGTGGCCGTAGCCGCCCTGGCGTGTGTCGGTGTTCGGCTGCTCGTAGAGATTGAGGTAGCGGTAGTTGAAGGCGGATTTGTGCGATCCGCTGAGCTCCTCGTATTGGAGGAAGTGGCTGTTGAAGCGCCAGTCTTTCGGCTCCATCGCCGGTTTGCCGAGCCGTGTCTCGACGAGGCGGTTCGCGGACTGGAAGTACTGATCCACGAGGAAGCCCGAGGTCACGAGCGACTTGCCAATCGTGTCCATGTGCTCGGTGGTCTTCTCCTTCGGAAAATCCGCCGTGAGGCCCAGCGTGTCCACGCGGCGGCCAAACAGCACCGCGAGCGTGTTTTCATACTCGCGGCTGGAAAGGCGGCGCATCACCGTGCGGCTGCCCGTGGTCTGGAATTTCGCATGAGCCGCCACCGTGCCATCACGCAGCGCCCGGATCATCGCGATGCGCTCGTCATCCTTCGGCTGATCCGCCTTCTTCGGTGGCATCTCCTTCAGCGTGAGCTGGTCGATGATGTCACGCGCCTCAATGAGATCGGAGACCGACTTCAGCGGCAGCGCGAACGCATCAAAAGCACGGTCACCCTTCTGCACATCCGCATCGTGACACTCCAGGCAGTATTTGCCGAGGAACTGCTGCACGAGCTGTGGAGCGTCGGCGGCTTGGGCGAATGGAACAGCGAGCGCCGCGAAGGCGAAGCAAAGTAGCCCTCTCGTTCCGCGAGAGGAGCTGACGGCCATCGTGTAGGCCGGGTGTGGCGACAGCCCGCCCGGCTTGGGAGGCATCGCACGCGCCTTGAGACGACCGGGCTGTCGCCACAGTCGTCCTACGTCACCATGCGGCCGCGGGGATTCCTGCGAAGACATGTGCATTAAGCAAAGCGTCCCGTGCTGCTGCCGAACGAATCCGTCTCGACGCCCATCTTCTGCGCGATGTCCACGAAGAGATTGCACAGCGGCACTTTGTTGATGCCTTCACGCGGTACTTCGCGGAATTCGCCGTGCTTGTAGCCGCCGCCGGCGAGGAGGATGGGCAGGTCGGAGTTTTTATGCGAGTTGCCATCGCCCATGCCGCTGCCGAAAAGCACGGTGGTGGAGTCGAGCAGCATGCGCTCGCCGTCGTTCATCTTCGAGAGACGCGCGACGAACTTGCCGAAGTGCTCGATTTGATACTTCTCCAGTGTGACGAGGTTCTCGATGGCCTCGGGGTCGTTGCCGTGATGCGAGAGACCGTGCCAGTCCTTTTTGATGCCGAGATGCTGCGGCATGAAATCGCCGCCGATCTCCAGCGTGGCGATGCGCGTGCTGTCCGACTGCAAGGCGAGCGCGATCATCTCATACAGCAGCGGCAAATCCTCGACCGCGTTGCGGTTCGCAGGCTTTTCAAAGGGCGCTTTCGGCTTCGGCTGGTTCGTCCAGCGCTGGCGCAGTTCCAAACGCTTCTCCACATCGCGCACGGATGTCAGGTATTCGTCGAGCTTGTCCTTGTCCTCCTGGTTCACCTGCTTCGAGAGGCGGTTCGCCTCGTCCAAAACGGAGTCGAGGATGGATGCCTGCACTTTGTTTTCCTGCGCCCGACGAGCCTGACGCTCCTTCGAGTCGGTGACGAAAAGTTTCTCGAACAACTCCGCCGGATTCGTCACCGGCGGCACACGCACGCCGGACTTCGTCCAAGCGATCTGGCAGCCGCCGTGGATGCCACCCTCCGACCCGACAGTGAGCGAGGGAAACCGCGTCTCAAAACCCACCTCGTCCGCGAGATACTGGTCGATGGTCACATTGCCCTCCGGGCGATTTTGCGCCTCGGAGTTCAGCACGCCGGAAAGGAACGAATGCACCGCAAAATGCCCGCCCTTCACGCCGTGGTCGAGTCCGCGCAAAACCGTCATCTTGTTGCGAATATCCCACAGCGGCTCCAGCAGCGTCGTCTTCTCGTAGCTGCGGCCTTGGGTCGTGGGGAAAAGGCTCTTCGTCTGGTATCCGAGCAGATTCCCAATCGCCACAAACCGCCGCGCACCCATGCCCGCGCCCTTCGCCGCCTGGACGGAGCCGCCGACCGTCTTGGCCATGAGCGAGGACATGCCTGGCAAAGCCAGCGTGGAGCCGAGAGAACTGAGGAGGAAGCGACGACGATTCATGAGGGGAATTGGGGCTGATAATACGAGAGAAAACCGCCATTTGTTGCAGCAGATGCCGGGCCACCAAAGTAGCCATCATCGCTCCGCGTGATGAGCCATGCGTTCTCGCAGAAATGGGAGATCCTGGAAGTTTGAAAACCCTGGGTGCCAAAGGGTGCGCCTAGCTCCTCTTGCGGAGCAAGAGGGCTACCATGCTTCGCAAAAAGCCGCAACATCCGCACCCACTGCCTTGTTCACTGGTTTCTCCGATCATGAAACGCCTTTTGCTGCCCCTACTCTTCGCTCTTTGCCCTCTGCTCTCCGCCTGGGCGCAGCCGAACATCCTCCTCATCCTCGCCGATGACTGCACGTTCAGCGATCTCGCCATTTATGGCGGTCAAAACGCGAAGACGCCGAATATCGACCGTCTGGCCTCGCAGGGGCTCGTTTTCGACAAAGCCTACGTCACCGCCGCGATGTGCCAGCCCTGCCGCGCGGAGCTTTATACCGGCCAGCAGCCGATGCGAAACGGCTGCGCGTGGAATCATAGCTCCTGCCGCCCTGAGACGAAGAGCCTGCCGCATCATCTCGCGCCTGCGGGTTATCGCACCGGCATTGCGGGTAAAGTGCATGTGACGCCGAAGCCATGCTTCCCTTTTGAAGACGTGCCCGGTTTTGATGCCAATGCCGTGCGTGATCCCACGAATCCGCACGACCTCGCGGGCGTGAAGAGCTTCATCACACGCGACAAAGCGCAGCCCTTCTGCCTTGTTGTCGCATTGACCGAGCCGCATGTGCCGTGGGTCATGGGCGATGCGTCGAAGTATCCGCCGCAGAAGCTCAAGCTGCCGCCGAACATCGCCGACACACCGAAGACGCGGGAGGATTTCTCCAAATACCTCGCCGAGATCACCTACATGGACGGACAGGTCGGCGAGATCCTCGTGGCGCTCGACGAAAGCGGCGCGGCGCAGGACACGCTCGTGCTTTTCACCAGCGAGCAGGGATCGCAGTTCCCTGGCAACAAATGGACCTGCTGGGACACCGGTCTGCACACCACGCTCATCGCCCGCTGGCCCGGAAAAGTCGCCGCAGGCAAGCGAACGAGCGCCCTCGTGCAATACACCGATGTCACCCCCACGCTGCTCGACATCGTCGGTGCGAAGACATCGCAAACCTTTGACGGCACAAGCTTTGTCGCCGTGCTGCGTGGAGAAAAAGCCACGCATCGCGACTACGCCTATGCCGCTCACAACAATATCCCCGAAGGCCCCGCGTATCCCATCCGCAGCATCACCGACGGCAAGTGGCGCTACATCCGCAACCTCACGCCCGACGAAATCTTCATCGAAAAGCATCTCATGGGCCTGCTCGGCGGCAGCGCCGTCCACAATCCCTACTGGTCGAGCTGGATGGCCACCGCGCTCGACAACCCGCACACTTACACGCTCGTAAAGCGCTACATGCACCGCCCCGCCGAGCAGCTTTACCACACCACCGAGGACGCATATGAGATGACCAATCTCGCTGGCAAACCCGAGCACGTCGCCATCAAGACCAAGCTCAGCGCCGCCCTCGATCAATGGCTTGCCGCTCAAAGCGACCCAGGCATTCCTCAAGACACGCACGAAGCCCACAAGGCCGGCAAACAAGGCAAGCATCTGCATTTTCCGAAGCCATGAAACCTGCTCAATCAATAAGGACAGCAGAATGGGGGACAGCAGAATGAAATACAGGCGGATCAATCATCTCAGAAATTCTGCTGTCCCCCATTCTGCTGTCCTTAAAATCCCCTCAGCCATGAAACCTCTACTCCTTGTTCTCTTTGCCCTGTGCCCTTTGCTCGCTGCTTTGGCACAGCCAAATCTGCTCCTCATCATCGCGGATGACTGCACATATCGCGACCTGGAGGTGTATGGCGGCCAGGCGAAAACGCCGCATCTGAACAAGCTCGCCGGTGAGGGCATGAAGTTCATGCGCTGCTTCCAGGCCGCGCCGATGTGCTCGCCCACGCGGCATTGTCTCTACACCGGGCTTTATCCGGTGAAGTCCGGCGCGTATCCGAACCACACGATGGCCTATGAATGGGTGAAAAGCATCGCGCACCACCTGCAAGGCGCTGGTTACACCACTCACCTCTCCGGCAAGACGCACATCAACCCCAAGTCCGTCTTCCCTTTTGAATACAGCGGAAAGGATAACAATCCCGATCCCGCCGTGTTCGCCCAGGTGCTTAAATCGAGCAGCGAAACGAGCAAACCCTTCCTTTTCATCGCCACATCGAACGAACCGCACACACCCTGGAACAAGGGCGATCCCTCCGCTTACCCGCCTGCGTCGCTGAAACTGCCGCCCGTGCTCGTGGATTCGCCGGACACGCGCGAGGGCTTCTCCAAATACCTCGCCGAGATCACTTACTTCGACTCGCAGGTCGGCGAACTCGTCGGTCTGCTTGATCAAAGCAGTCAGCGCGACAACACGCTCGTCATCGTCCTCAGCGAGCAGGGCAATTCATTCCCCTTCGCCAAATGGACCTGCTACGACGCCGGCTTGCAAAGCGCCTGCATCGCCCGCTGGCCTGGGAAAGTGAAGCTCGCGAGCTTGAGCGACGCACTCGTCGAGTATGTGGATGTCACGCCGACTTTTCTCGACGCCGCCGGAGTCACTCGCCCCGACGTGCTTGATGGCCGCAGCTTCCTCCCGGTGCTCAAAGGCGAGGCGGCCACGCACAAGACACATGTCTTCGGACTGCAAACCACGCGCGGCATCCACGGCGGCAGCGACCACTTCGGCATCCGCAGCGTGCGGAGCGAGCGCTACCGCTACATCCGCAACCTCACGCCCGAGGCCGCCTTCCAAAACGCCGCCACGAACGACCCCACGTTCAAGACTTGGCAAACCATGGCTGCCGCAGGTGATGAGCACGCCAAACGTCTCGTCCACGACTATCAGCACCGCCCCGCCGAGGAACTCTACGATTGTGAATCCGATCCCTGGAACCGCACCAACCTCATCGCCGACGAAAAACTCGCCGCTACTCGCGATGATCTCCGCCAGCAGCTCGACACCTGGATGAAACAGCAAGGCGACGAAGGCCAGCCCACCGAACTGAAAGCCCTCGAACGCATGCCGCGCGGTGACAAGAGCCCGGAGATGCCAAAGAAAAAGAAGAAGGGCAAGAAGAAGGCGGCGTGAAGCCTCCAGCGGGTGTGTTGACGGAATGATGTTGGCCGGGTGTGGCGTCAGCCCGCCCGGCTTGGCGAGGTGGTGCGCACGGAGAGTCCACGAAAGAAGGCTCTGACTGATTCGCCACCTTTTTCTGCGCACGTCACGGAGGGGACGAGCGGGCTGTCGCCACACTCGGCCTGCGGTATATCATTCCAGCGACACAGCCGTCTCCAGCCACTTACTTCAACTGCGGCTCGCCGGGAACGACTCCGGCTTGATGTGTTTTCACGGCCTCTTGAATCTGCGCCAGCACTTCCGGGCGTTCGGCGGCGACGTTGCGTTTTTCAGAGGGATCGCGGCCGAGGTGGAAGAGCAGCGGCGGCTCGTGTGGTTCGGCTTTGGGCTGGCCGTAGCCGGTTTGGGTTTGAAAATGCGCTTTCCATTCGCCGAGTCGGCAGGCGAAGAGTTGATCGCCGCGATAGTAGAAATAGGGGCGCGGCGGCAGCGGCTTGGATTCAAAGAGCAGCGGCGCGAGATCGGTGCCGTCGAGCGTGACATCCTTTGGCGTGGTGGTGTCTGCGAGGGCAAGCGCGGTGGGCAGGAGGTCCATCGTGCTGGCGAGCTGTGTGGTGACGCCGGGCTTGATGCGGCCTGGCATCCACGCGATGCCGGGCACTCTCATGCCGCCCTCCCAGGTGCTGCCTTTGCCATCTTTGAGCAGACCCGCGCTGCCGCCTTGATCGCCCATGATGAGCCAGGGGCCGTTGTCGCTGGTGAAGAAGACGAGCGTGTTCTCCGCGATGCCTTCCTTGCGCAAGGCCGCGAGGACTTGACCAACGCTCCAGTCGAGTTCCTCCACAGCGTCGCCATAGATGCCGGCGCGACTTTTGCCTTTGAAATCGGGCGAGGCAAACATGGGCACATGCGGGAAGGTGTGCGGCATGTAGAGGAAGAAGGGGCCGTCTTTTTTCTCGGCGATGAACTTCACGGCCTCCCCGGTGTAGCGCTTTGTCAGCGTGGTCTGATCTGCTGGCTGCTCGATGACTTTGCCGTCGCGGAGCAGGGCGATGTTCCATCCATCTTGAGGTGGAGTTGGCGATCCACTGCTGCCCTTCGGCAGGCCGGGGCGTCCATCCATGTCGTTCGAGTAAGGCAGGCCGTAGCTGTGATCGAAGCCCTGGTCGAGCGGGCGCGATCCCGCATGAATGCCGAGATGCCATTTGCCGATGTGCATGGTGGCGTAGCCTTTTTCTCTCAAAGCCTCGGCGATGGTGATCTCCGCCGCTGGCAGGCCGCCTTCGGAGTTTGGGAAAAGAACACGGCGGTTTCCGCACATGCCACTGCGGATGGGGAGCCTGCCGGTGAGCAAAGCGGCGCGGCTCGGTGTGCAGACTTCTGAGGCAGAGTAAAAGTCGGTGAAGCGCAGCCCCTCAGCAGCCATGCGGTCGAGATTCGGCGTGCGGATGACTGGCGAGCCGTAGCAGCCGAGGTCGCCGTAACCGAGATCGTCGGCAAAGATGATGATCACATTTGAAGGCGTGGCTGAGAAGACCGCTAAATGGACACCGCAGAACAGGAGAAGGAAGATGAGTTGTTTCATGGGGAAGTGAGGAAAGACAGATGAATGGGGACAACGGAATGCAATGCAGGCAGATCAACCAATTTAAAAATTCCGCTGTCATTAAAATCAAAGGAGCGCGATCAGCGCCACTCGCCGGGTTCATCCGTCCACTTCGTGAGCACCTGGCGCTCGGTGACGGGCCACCAGGCTTGCAGCTTGTCTGCGAGGCGCTGGACGATCTCCGGGTTCTTGGCAGCGAGGTTGTTGTCCTCATGTGGATCGGCCAGGAGGTCGAAGAGCTGCGGGCGCTTCTCCGTGCGTGGATGGCTGCTGGCGTAGCGGTCCAGCTTGCCATCGTAGGTGAGCAGCAGCTTCCACTTTCCATCCACGACCCAGCGGTAGAGCAGCGTGTCCTCGGGCTTGTCGATGTTTGCCACGTCATGCGCGAAGGTTTCGCCGAAGACTTCCTGGCGCGCAGTTGTTTCGCCGGATTTGAGGATGGGCAGCAGGTTGAGGCCGGGCAGGGCTTTGGGGATCTCCGCACCGGCGGCGGCGAGCAGTGTGGGCACGATGTCGATGCTGGAGCAGAGCTGCTCTTTGCGATCACCGGGCTGGATGACGCCGGGCCAGCTAAACATGATGGGCTGCCGTGTGCCGCCTTCATTCGCGGACTGTTTCGAGCGCGGCGCGTAGCCCTGGCTGTTCGGCGACTGAATCCAGCCGTTGTCGGCGACATAAACGAAAAGCGTGTTTTGGGTGAGGCCCTTTTGCTCGATGCGATCCATGAGCTGGCCGCAGGTTTCGTCAAACCACTCCACCATGGCATAATAACGGGCCACATGATCGGACTCGATGCCCTTGGCTTTGTATTTTTGAAACAGACGATCCGGCGGCGTGTGCGGCGTGTGCGGCATGAAGGGCGCATACCAGAGCATGAAGGGCTTCTTCTCCGCCGTGGCGTGGTCGATGAACTCAAACACAGGCTCCATGCCCTCGCGGCCAATTTTGAGGCCATCATCGCCATGCCGACCACCGGGATTGGGGAAGCCGCGTGTCATGGCATGGGTGAATCCGGCGCGTTGAGGCGCGCCTTCCCACCACTTGCCGGATTGATGGCTGAGATAGCCTTGTTCGCCGAGCAGCTTCGGCAGCGAAGGGTGCTGGTAAAAGTTACCGATGAGTTTTTCCCGCAGCGCCGCGTAGGCTGGGGATTCCGGTCCTTTGCCCTTCGCTTTGCCCTTGGCCTTCGGCGCGGCGGCATCCGCAGACAGCGGAGAAGGATCATTGCCAGTGACGCGATGCTGATGGGAGTACATGCCATTGGCGAACGAGGCGAGCGCAGGTCGGCACAACGCGGTGGGCACATAGCCACGGGTGAATAGCGCGCTGCGGGCCGCGAGCTTGTCGAGATTCGGCGTCTCGATCTGCTTGTGCCCCATGAAGCCGTAATCCGTCCACGCATGGTCGTCGGAGATGATAAAGACGATGTTCGGCTTGTCTGCGGCGGAGAGCAGAGGACAGAGTGCGAAGAGGATGAGGAGCAGGCGTTTCATGGTTGGTTGGTGGACGGATTTTTGGACAGCAGAATGGGGGACAGCAGAATCTGAGGACCGGAGGATGAGAAATCAGAAAATTATTCTGCTGTCCCCATTCTGCTGTCCATTTCCCCGTCTGAAGTCACGGTGGTGATTTCAAGTCGGGAACGGTTGAGGTTGATCCACTGGATGGCGTGTGAGCAAGAAGCACCCGCAAATGCTGATGATAGCGTTCCTGCTCCTTGCTGAAACCAGTGACGACGAAAGCGTGCCGGGGGCTGTGAAACTGCACGGGATGTGTGCCGAGAATCTGTTCGCCGGAGATGATCTCGGCTCGGTGCAGGCAGTGCGCCTCGCCTCCGAAGTGATGCACCAGGGCCTCATCGTAGAGACGGCAGTCGGGATGCGTGCCCCAGTCCCAGATGAGTTCCCTCAGGTGCGACACGAGACGCTTGCAATTTGCACCGAGAGGACGCCAGCCGGAGTTTCTTTGCGTGGGCTGATGCCGGCTCATGCCATGCAGGGCATTCTTCAGCAGTTTGCCGCGCACATCGTCTTCCCCGAAGTTGAGCAGCTTCACCAGCCGGATGTCCTGCAGCATCGCATAGTGCAACGCCTGCGCGGAATGCTCCGAAAGCAGTGCTGCGACGGCTTTGAGCTCATACAGCATCTGGTTCACCACAAGATCGAGGTAGTAGGTCTTTTCAAAGCTGCTGTGAGTGACCTTCACCGGCACCTGGGTGAACACTTCAAAGCCCTCAGCCCGTAACCGGGCGGCGATGTCGTTTTCGTAAATCCGCTCGTTGAACAAGATCCCGAAGTGATTCCGCGAGGCATAGGCACAGCGCATCACGGCAGCATCAATCTCAGCAAACTCGCTGTCCGAGACGCTTTGGAGTTCGATGGTGCGGTGAA
Source organism: Verrucomicrobiales bacterium (assembly GCA_003506995.1). Taxonomy (GTDB): domain Bacteria; phylum Verrucomicrobiota; class Verrucomicrobiia; order Verrucomicrobiales; family Verrucomicrobiaceae; genus Prosthecobacter. Next base: position 6,689 of record DNXB01000499.1, on the reverse strand, counting down.
TGGGCATGATGAAATTGGACAGCAGAATGGGGGACAGCAGAATCAGAAGACCAGAGGATGAGAATTCAAAAATTCTGCTGTCCCCCATTCTGCTGTCCAAAATCTGAATTCATTGGTCTTTAGCCGCCTGGATCGCCTCGGACACAGACTTGGTGCTGGTGGCCTGATAGGCATCCCAGGGGCCGTCGGCGCTGCCTGCGGGCCAGGTGGCGGGATCGGCGTAAAGGTCGTCGGTGTCTTTGTAGTGCTGCTTCAGGCGGACCAGTTCGCTCTTCAGCTCGGTGAACTTGGCGGCGATGGCCGGGTTCTGTGCATCGCCGGGCGAGTAGAGCAAATTGCGCTGCTCATTCGGATCAGCCGTGAGGTCGAAGAGCTCATACGCGTCCTGCTTCCAGTAGTGGATCAGCTTGTGCGTGGCGGTGCGCACGCCGAGATGCGCCATGGTGTTGTGATGGCCGGGATCGTGGTAATAGCGGTAGTAGAAGGAGGTGCGCCAGTCCGTCGGTGACTCGCCGCGCAGCAGCGGGGCGATGGAGCGTCCCTGCATGGAGTCGGGCACGGGCAGACCGGCGAGATCGAGGAAGGTGGGCGCGAGGTCGATGTTTGCCACGAACTGCTCCGGCACGCTGCCTTTCTTCACGCCAGGGCCACGGGCGATGAGCGGCACATGCAGGCCGGGCTCATACATGAAGCGTTTGTCGTAGAGGCCGAGGTCGCCGAGATACCAGCCGTTGTCGGCGGAGTAGATAACGATGGTGTTTTCCGCCAAACCGGCCTCATCGAGGTAATCGAGCACCTTGCCCACGCCGTCATCCACGCCCTGCACGCAGGCGAGGTAGTCGCGCATGTATTTCTGATACTTCCATTTCACGAGTTCCTTGCCGATGAGGAGCTTGCCATCGACTTCGAGTTCCATCGGCTTGGTCTGCATCCACTTTTGCAAAGCGGGGCCTTTGAGATCGTCGGGCGGGGTGAGCTTCAAATCACGACGCGTGAGATCACGGGCCACGGTTTGCTCGTTGATCGGCAGCGCGGTGGGACGTGTGGCGTAATCGTCCCACAGCGTCTCCGGCTCGGGGATGACCTTGTCCTTGAACATCTCGATGTGCCGCGTGGCCGGCTCCCAGGCGCGATGCGGAGCCTTTTGATGCAGCATCAAAAAGAACGGCTTGTCCGCAGGCCGTGTCTTCAGCCATTCGATGCCGAGATCGGTGGTGATGTCCGTGCAGTGGCCCTCGATGTTCAGCTTCTTCTTTCCTGGCAGCAGGAATTGCGGATTCCAATACGCGCCCTGGCCCGGCAGCACGATCCAGCGGTCAAAGCCGGTGGGATCGCTGCCGAGATGCCACTTGCCGATCATGCCGGTGTGGTAGCCGCCTTTTTGCAAATGCTTCGCCACATTGTCGCGGCTGCCATCGAGGCGATTGAAAACCGGCACGCCATTGAGGTGCGAATACTGGCCGGTGAGCAGCGTGGCGCGACTGGGCGTGCAGATTGAGTTTGTGACGAAGCTGTTCGTGAAGCGCGCACCATCCTTCGCGAGCCGGTCCAGATGCGGTGTCTGGTTCACCTTCGAGCCATACGCGGAGATGGCGTGCTGCGCGTGGTCGTCGGAGAAGATGAAGAGGATGTTTGGGCGTGCCGCCTGGGCGGTGGCAAGGCCGAGGATGCCGAGAAGGAAGAAAATGCGGATCATGGGAAAGGCGACAACGTGCCCAGCAGTGCAGGCTTTGCATGTGATTCGCTGCACTGGAGCGGGAGGCAGGTGGATGTTGAATATTCTGCGGAGCATTCTACGGCGATAAGTAGGCGCTGACATCGCGTTACCTGCCATTCTCATGAAGCACCCCGTCACTCTGCTCCTCTTTCTTTTCACCTTGGTTTCGTCATTCGCGGCTCCGCCGCGCCCGAACATCATCGTCATCATGTGTGATGACGTGGGCTACTCGGACATCGGCTGCTTTGGCGGCGAGATCGAGACGCCGAATCTCGATGCGCTGGCGAAGGGCGGCCTGCGCTTCACGCAGTTCTACAACACGGCGCGATGCTGTCCCACACGCGCGGCGCTGTTGACCGGCCTTTACGCGCATCAGGCGGGCATCGGACACATGGTGGATGATTGGAGCACGAAGGTGGGTGAGGCCTACGCGGGTGATTTGAGCAAAAAGTCCGCCACCATCGCCGAGGCGCTCAAAACGGCGGGTTACTCGACCTACATGACTGGCAAGTGGCATGTGACGAAGCTCACGAAACCGCAAACCGAGGCCGACAAGCACAATTGGCCGCTCCAGCGCGGCTTTGATCGCTTCTACGGCACGATTCACGGCGCGGGCAGTTTTTTCGATCCCAACACGCTCACGCGTGACAACACCTACATCTCGCCTTTTGCCGACGCGGAGTATCAGCCGAAGGAGTTTTATTACACCGACGCGATCAACGACCACGCGGCTCGATTCGTCACCGAGCACTCGAAAAAAAGCCCGGAGAAACCCTTTTTCATGTACATGGCCCACACGGCGGCGCACTGGCCCATGCACGCCAAGGAGGCCGACATCGCGAAATACAAAGGCCGCTACGACGCGGGCTACGACAGCATCCGCGCCGCCCGATTGGAGAAAATGAAGCAACTCGGCCTGCTCGATGAGCGCTGGAAGGTTTCGCCGCAGGCAGGTGACTGGAGCCAGGTGGAAAACAAAGCCTGGGAGGCCCGCTGCATGGAGGTTTATGCCGCCATGATCGACTGCATGGACCAGGGCATCGGCCGCCTCGTCGAGACGCTGAAAAAGAACGGCCAGTATGACAACACGCTCATCCTTTTCCTCCAGGACAACGGCGGCTGCGCCGAAGGCATGGGCCGCAACGGTCCGCACCAACCGCGTGCCGACAAACCCACGCTGCCCGCTCTGACGAACGATTACCTCCAGCCCGACATGATCCCAAAACAAACGCGCGACGGCTTTCCCATGCGCCAGGGCAGGGGCGTCATGCCTGGCGGTGCGGACACCTACATCGGCTACGGCCTAAACTGGGCGAACGTGAGCAACACGCCCTTCCGCGAATACAAACACTGGGAGCACGAAGGCGGCATCAGCACGCCCTTGATCGCGCATTGGCCGGCGGGGATCAATGTGAACTACATTGGCAATAGAACGGGGAAGTTCACTCGAAAGGCTCAAGGTGGACCTCTGAATCACGAGCCTGCACACCTCATCGACATCATGGCGACGTGTGTCGATCTCGCAGGCGCGAATTACCCGAAGGAACACGCAGAAAACACGATCCAGCCGATGGAGGGTGTGAGTTTGGCTCCTGTGTTCAAAGGAGGTTCCCTTATGCGTCCGCAGCCACTCTTTTGGGAGCACGAAGGCAATCGCGCCATCCGCAGCGGCGAATGGAAGCTCGTTTCAAAACATCCTGGCGGCTGGGAGCTCTACCACATCACCACCGACCGCACTGAGATGAACGATCTTGCTGCTCAGCAACCGGAACGCGTGAAGGAAATGGCGTCTCAATGGGACGCTTGGGCCAAACGCGTCGGTGTCATGCCCTGGCCGCTCGGCGGCGGAGAGGGGAAGAAGGGCATAGGCAAGGTGAAGAAGAAGTAAGGTGAGGCTTCCGCTTGCCACGCACGCCCTGAATCAGTCAGGATGTTACCATGTCGCCGCTGCCGTCATTCCGATTGCGCAATGTTCTTCAAGTATTAGGCTCTCCTCATGTCAGCACCTCCGAATCAACGTTGGGTCTCGGCGCAGGAAGCGCTCGAGCAGTGCAGGCGCAATCGCGCCCAGGACACATCACGCGGTGCATGGCGTGGGCTGAAGCAAGCGGCAAAATCAACGCCGCAGCCCAGTTCGCCGCCCGTCTCGATGGTCGCCAAGTAAGCGGTGAACTCTACGAGCAATTCAGGGCCAGCCCTGAGTTTGGACGCTCGCTCACGGAGCGGGTGGACCCTTTCCATGACAGCGAGTCATGTGGAGATCTGACTCTCATCGACGCGGGTGGAGAAGCCACGGTCTTTTTCGATCCTGCGGCACAGCGCGTCATCAAACTTTTCGCCCCGCCGAATGAGGGCGGCTTTGGCTGGGTGCTGGAAAGAGGAGCCAATGGACGTTGGGGCATCCGTGGTGGATCAATCCCAGAAGCGCTGTTTCGTTTCGCGTGGTTCGAGGCCTGCTTTGTCAGCGGTCTGGAACTTGACACGCTCGGCTCCGAGGCTGATTTCCTCACCCTGAGCCAGCCCTTCTTCGTCGGACGTCGGCCCTGTGAGGATGAACTGGAGGAATGGATGCGCCTCAACGGCTGGGAACCCTGGTCGCCTCCCACGGATCAAGCCACCGTGGCCGAGCACACCTGGCGGCGTGGCGACTACATCGCGACTGATGTGCTGCCTCGCAATGCCATCATCACCGAGGCCGATGATCATCTCCGAGCCATCGACTTCATCGTGGCTCAACTGCCGACTTGAAAACGGATGGCCAGCCTGATTTTTTTATGCAGCGAAGCAAAGGAAGCCCGCTTTACTTCTTCCGCCAGATTTTCACGTCATCCACCACCGCGTTGCGTGGCACGGACAGGCGCAGAGTGCGTTTCGTGGGATGCGCGATGCCGGGTGAATTGAAGCTGCCGATGTGCTTGCCGTTGATCGTGACGGACAGCTCATCACCCGTGACCTTTACGACGAGGTCGTGCCATTTGCCAGACTCCAACGGATGCGGGATGACCTTCTCCTTGCCCTTCACCGCCTGTTGCTGCTCTTCGCTGAGCTTTTGTTTGGCCTGTTTTGTCTCGCGGATGTCGAGGCGCATGTTGCCGGTTTTCAGATCCTGAAACAGCACGCTCTTGGTGCTGATTCTCGCGGCGAAGAGATGCCCCGCATGGACTTCCTTGAACTCCAGATCGGCAAAGTTCAGGCCCAGGCTGTCCTGGGCGTCCTCCAGCATGAAGCGCAGGCTCACCGCGCCATCGGTGAACTCCGCCGGATGAGTCACGGACACGGCATGATCCGCCTCCGCATGGGTGAAGATGCGCATCGTGCCATCCTTGAGATCGACCTGCTTGTTGCCCTTCGCACGGCTCTTGCTGTTCGTGCCCCAGCCATTGCCGGGCTCGTCCTTGGTTTCTTGTGATTCGACGCGCTCGAAGTCGTCCTGTAAGATTAGCTGGCCGAGATCATCGGCAGCGATGACTGGACTGATGGCGAGAGCGGAAAGGAGGAAAAGATGTCGGTGCATGGTTGATGGTCTAGATGGCATGGATCAAGGCGTTCGCAATCAATCTGTAGGCCGGGTGTGGCGTCAGCCCGCCCGGCTGAATACGGGTTGTGCGCATAACCAGCCCCCGAATCGCGCTTGAGGGATATTCGCAGCCTTTTCGTGATTTCGACGCGGCAAGAGACGAGCGGGCTGTCGCCACTCTCGTCCTACATTCCTGCTACTTTCGTGAAGGTGGCGGCAGACTGGCATCGACCTTGTTCGCGGGAATAATGAGCGGCATGGCGACGAGCGGGTCTGGGTTCGCAGGATCGACCTTCACCTGGATGAGGTGCAGGTTCATGCCGCCGAAGGTCTCGATGCGGGTGAAATTCTCCAGCGTGCGGCCGGTGGCGGAGGTCAGCGGCTTGTCGATGCGGAAATAGTGGCTGTCCGAGTGAAAGAGATACACGGGCTTGGGCAGTGCCTGCACCGCTTTCCGCAAAGCGGGCACGACATTGGCAAAGCCGGTGCCGCGTGGCTCGGAGCGCTGTGTTTCGGACAGCGGATTCGCCTGCATGAAGAGCACCAGCGCGCGGCATTCGGGCCTGGCGGCCTCTTCAAACGCGGACTGCATCCAGGCGAGCACCGCCTGGTCCCGCGCGAGGAATTCAGCCATCGCGGCGTCGTTGTTTTCACGCGCGTTGTTGTTGCTGCCCACGACATGCAGCGTGGCGAAGAGGATGCCGCCACGGCTCCAGCGATTGTGCTCGATGTAGGTGGCGTATTCCGGTTGTACTTTGGTCTGGCTGGTCAGTGTCAGACGTGATTTGCCCAGGCTCTGATGATCGGCGGAAAAGAAGGTGCGGCGCACCACGCCGAGGCGGTCCACGGGATCAAAAGCGCCTGCCGCCGCCGTGTGGCAGTCGGTCCATTCATTGTCACCGGGCACATAGACGAAGGGACTCTCGAACTGGTTAAACCAGCCGAGGATTTTCGGATACACCGCGTCATCACAGGGCTTCTGACCGGATTTGGTGTCGCCACAATGCACGCTGAACGCCGGGCGCGCCTGATTCGCCGCCGCGATGACGTTTTGAAACCGCGCCTCATCCTGCGGCATGTAGTAGGGCATGCAGCCCATCACGAGAAACTCGAAGGGGGTATTCTCCTCCGCTGCGATGATGGGAAATGAGCAAGAAGCGAAAAGGCAGAGGAACAAGATGGCACGGTGCATGAGGCCAAGCAGAACGAAGGCTCGCGACTCGATGTGTCATGTGCCTTCTGGATAGCCGCACTTGCATCAGGGGTGCAATGCTGGCGGAGCAGCCGCGTTTCATGCCACATGCTCAAAAAGCTCCTTTTCCTGCTCGCTCTTTGCCCGGTGCTCTCCGCTGCGCAGCCGAACTTTGTCATGGTCTTCATCGACGACATGGGCTGGGGCGACTTCTCCTGCTTTGGCAACCAGGACGCGAAGACGCCGAACATCGACCGCATCGC
>DNXB01000227.1 GCA_003506995.1 Verrucomicrobiales bacterium | reverse complement strand
GTATTTAATTGCCGGGTTAATAACTGTGGTCGAGCGCCTGCACAAGAATGGCCTCACGGTCAACCATTGGCAGGCGCGACATCCATTCCCCAATGATCACACGACTGTTTCGCTCGTTCGTGCCCTGCGCCTCGTTTTCCAGCCATCGGGCGACGACGGTGATCATGCCTTCTCTGCTGGAATGTCCGGCCAGCCATGCGAGCGCCGCCGCCATGTCGCGAAAGCCGTCACCTGCAATGGCGTGAGTGCATGAGAAAAGGGAATCGACCGCATCCTGGCTGGCCTTGCCTTGTTGAGCCATCAACCAGTCGGCGGCGGCCAGGGGATCTGTCTTTGCCCAGACTTGGAACAAACCGCGACGAACATCACTGATGTGCCAGTCTCCAGACGGAGTGGACCGACGGTTCGTGCCAGCCGGATACCTTTTTTCGATCCATGCCCGTGTCTTGTGCAAATCTTCACGGGCAGACATCAGGACCAGATCGTCACAAAGGTGAGGTTGCTTCTTCTTTTCGATGATGAGTGGTTTCTCGTGGCTGGTGAACCGATCGAGCAGGGCGATCCGTTCGCTCACTGTTGTGGCCGCCATGACAAATCCTTCAAACACCGCCGCCGCCATTTCATCAGGATGGGAGAGCGATTTGAGTCGGGGCACCGCCCCAAGGCGCTCCTGACGAAACCAGCCAGCTCCCACATCACGCATGATCACAGCCGCGCACCAATGATTGCTTCTGCCAAAAGAATCCCTCGGCTCCGTCGGACCATAGAGCCGCTGCACTTCCGCATAAGCGCGGTCGGGATTGGAACGAGCAATGAAGCCATACACAGCCGGGGCGGCCTCTTCAAAATTGTAGAAACTCCTGGCCTTCATCATCATCTGCAATGCTTTTGACTGGTCCTTGTCGGTCAGTTGCCTCCAAGACATCCGCACGAACGGGTTGCGAGCGCCTTCTTTGAGCCACGCATCGAGAGCTGCCGCCAGCAGATCGGTGTCGGCATGCAGAATCGCCTCCAGAGCACGCGTCTGCTTCTGAAGACGGTCAGCAACGCTCCGGGCCTCGTTCGCGTCGTCGAGCCATTGCAAAAACTCGCGTCCACTGGTGGGCAATTTCTCTGCCGTCTGACTGAAGGCATGCGATGCCCAAAGCAGCACGACGACACGCATGAGCCTGGTCAGGAGCGAGTTCACAAGCTGAAAATGCCTGATCGAGGCGCGGAAGTCGAGTTTGTAGTTCAGGCTTCAGTTCGTTCAAAAGTGCTCGCGGCGGTTGCTGATCCGCTAGATTTGGGGAATGAGCGATCCCATTTTAGCCCCCTTGCCTCTGCTGAAGAGCGGCCACAAACAACTCTCGTGGCGGCTGGAGCTTTACTACATTTCCGAAACGATCCTGCGGCCCGATGGCGTGACCGACCTGGGCATCTGCGCGATTCGGCTGCTGCCAAAGGGTATGTGAAAGTTACTCCGTGCCCGGTGGATCGAGCAGCCTTCGCGGCAGGTCGCGCATGCCGTGGAGGACGCGGAAGACGTAGAGGGTGTCGCCAACCACGCGGTAAAAGACGAGGTGTTTGCCAAAGGCTCCTTCCATGCAGGCGCAGCGGAGGTTCGCGAGCTTGCGGCTGCGGAAATGGCAGATGCGGCCGAGATCAGGCTGTTTGCCGAGAGAACGCGCCGTTTCCATGAATGACGACACATAACGTTCGGCGATTTCCTTGCCTGCGTGTTCGTCATACCAGATCGTCTGGAGACGGATGTCCTCCGTGGCATCTGGAGAACGCTGAATGTTCAGGCCTGGCATTGGCTGACTTTTTGATTGGAAGGCCAGCTTTGGCGGATGGATTCCCAAAAAGCGTCGTCCACTGGAAGCCAGGGTCCGTCCGCCGCCTTGAGCAGCTCCGCCTCCAGCTCAGGGGATTCGTATTCGATGCCATCCTCTGAGGCATGTGCCACACGCCGGTTCATTCGGTCCAGCAGCGACAGGAACTGCTCCTGAGGCAGGGCGAAGACAGCGTCTTCGATTTGGGCGACGGTGATCATGTCACGAGAATACGATTTCGCTCACGAGATGCAAGCAATGCGCTAGTTGCGCAGACTGGGGGCCGTTTGGATAGCTCTCCACAGGCCAAGCCCGAACTACGAACCATGAAACCAGCCATCCTCCTCGCCTTCCTTGTCAGCGCCTCGCTGTTCGCTCAAACCGCCGCGCCCAAGGCTCCGGCCAAACCGAAAGGCCCGGCGGTTCCTGCCGATGCGCAATGGCATGATGTGACGACCTGGGGTGTCGAAGGCCGTGGCTGGGGGGATCAGGAGCGGAAGCGCTGGTTTGACCGTTTCCCGGCGAAGGCGGAGAAGACGGTGACGCCCGCCGTTTGGAGCCTGAGCCGTGACAGCGCGGGCATGATGGTGCGCTTCAAGACGGACGCGAAGGCGATTTATTGCCGCTACGACCTCGCGAAAGCGAATCTGGCCCTGCCCGCGATGCCGGCGACCGGTGTAAGCGGCCTTGATCTGTATGCGCGTGATGACAAAGGCCAGTGGCGCTGGGTCGCTTGCCCGAAACCGGCGGCGCAGCATGTGGAGGTCGTTTTGATCAGCGATCTGGCTCCGGGCGAGCATGAATTCGCCGCCTACCTGCCGCTCTACAACGGCATCGAGAAACTGGAGATCGGCGTGCCAGCGGGCGCGAAGTTTGAAGGCCAGGCCCCGCGCGAGAAGCCGATTGTGTTTTACGGCACCTCGATCACGCATGGCGCGAACGCCTCGCGGCCCGGCATGGTTCACACGGCCATCTTGGGCCGTCGTTTGGATCGTCCGGTCATCAACATCGGTTTCTCCGGCAACGGACGCATGGACGCCGCCGTGGGTGATCTGATCAACGAGCTCGATGCCGCCGCCATCGTCATCGACTGCTGCCCGAACATGGGTCCGGCCGATGTGACGGCCAAATGCGTGCCGCTGGTGAAGCAACTGCGCTCCAAGCATGCCGCCACGCCGATCATCCTCGTCGAAGACCGTCGCTTCACGAACTCCTGGATCACTCCAGCAAAGGCGAAGTTTCACGACGACAACCACGCCGCATTGAAAGCCGCCTACGAGCAGCTCAAGGCCGAGAACGTGGCAAATCTCTACTACATCAGCGGCGACGCGCTTTACGGCACCGACGCCGAAGGCGCGAACGATGCCTCCCACGCCACTGACCTCGGCTTCATGCGTCAGGCAGACGTGTTTGAGCCAGTGCTGCGTGAGGCGCTGAAGTGATCGTGCTTCACTCTGCTCCCGGCGGTTCCAGAAGCCGCCGGGGGAGATCACGCACGCCGTGAAGAACGCGGAAGACGACCAGTGTGTCGTCTTCAACGCGGTAGAAAATGAGGTGCTTCTCAAACGATCCCTCAATGCGATAAGAACGGAGCTTCGCCAGACGCCGGTCACGAAACTTGCGGATGCGCCCGAGATCAGATTGGTGGCAGAGCAGCTCTTTGGTCTCGTGAAAAGCCCGCAAGTAGAGCTCGGCAACATCTTCATCTGCCTTGTCCGCATACCACTCGTATTGCAGATCAAGATCCCGCAGAGCCTCCGTCCCAATTTCGGACTTCAGCATGATTCACGGGCCGTCTTTTTATCACGCCAGCGCTGGCGGATGCCTTCGTAAAGCTCATCCGTGATTGGCAGTCGCGGGCTGTCGAGAGCCTTGAGCATCTCGGCTTCGAGTTCAGGTGACTCATAGCCCTCATTCTGCTCCCGCAGCACCTCCAGATGGTGTTCGTTCATCCATCCCAGAAGCTCCAGGAATCTTTCGGGCGGAAGAGTTCGGATGGAGTCTTCAATTTGAGCCACTGTCGTCATGACGCAAAGCTATGCATCGCGCCGCATCGCGCAAGCATCACGATGGACCGACTCACTTCCCGATCTTGTACAGCGCCTTGTCCGTGCGGAGGAACAGGGCGCTGCCGTCGGCGACGGGGCTGGCCATGAGGGAGCCGTCGAGGGTGTTTTGGGAGAGGATTTTGAATTCCTTGGCGGCGGCGATGACGGTGACGACACCTTCGCGGCTGGCGAAGTAAAGCTTGCCGTCAGCGAGGATTGGTGAGGCGCTGAACTTGCCGCCGATGCGTTCGCGGTAGAATGCCTCGCCGGTTTTCACGTCCACACAGCTCACGATGCCGCCGTCATCGACGTAAAAGAGCAGGCCGTTGTGCAGCACGGGCGAGCACATCTTGGGAGCGTTCTTGTTGTTGCGCCATGCGACCTCGGGCGTCTTCACACCGGCGTGTTTGAGCGCGATGACGGCTGATTTGCCAAAAGCGGTGCTGAAATAGATCTGCTGGTCGTCAGCGACAGGCACGGTGGACATGGAGAAGCCGAGTTCGCCGTAGTGAATCTTCCACAGCTCTTGGCCGCTCTGCGGATCGTAGCCATAGATGTTGTTGGCGGCGGAGCTGACGACTTGGGGCTGGCCGTTCACATTGACGATAAGCGGCGTGCCGTAGGCTTTGCGTTGCTGTGCGCGTGGGTCCATCTCGCCGCTGCGAGCTGTCTTCCACGCGAGTTTGCCGGTGTTCTTGTCGAAGGCGGCGATGAACTGCTGATCGCTGCCGTCGAAATGCGCGATCAAGCGATCGCCATGCAGCACGACGGTGGAGCCGGGGCCGTTTTCGTGCATGACGTTCAGTTCTTCGTTCTTCCACAGAACTTTCAGCGTCTTGGTGTCGAGCGCCACGGTGCCAAACGAGCCGAAGTGCGCGTAGAGGCGGCCTGCTTCGAGCACGGGCGTTGGGGAGGCGTAGCTGTTGAGCTGATGCGCCCACTGCGGGTCTTTGACGTTCAGCAGTTCGATGTCGTGGAGGATTTTGCCGCTATTTCGATCCACGCACACAGCACGCAGGCTCACGGAGGAGAGAACGACGAGCGGTTGGTCACCGGTGTTCGATTCGAGGCGGCGTTTGGCTTCCTCAGGTGTAGCGGCTTTTTCAATCGCGGTGGTGAGCCAGATATGATCGCCCCACATCACGGGTGTGGAGTGGCCGCGACCTGGAAGCGGTGTCTTCCACGCGACATTGCTCGTCTCGCTCCACGTTTCAGGCAGGCCGGAGGCGCTGGCCTGGCCTTGGGCCGAGGGGCCGCGCCATTCAGGCCAGTGGCCGGCGTTGGAGACGGAGGTCAGAACAAGAAGCGAAAGGAGGATGCGGGAGATCATGAGCGAGAAAAAACGTGACAAGCGGCGCCGAACTGTCTTTCACTGCGAATCACCATGCGCACGCTGTTTTTTTCTCTGTTTCTGGCTGCCACGCTTCACGCGCAGACGCCCGCGCTTGAACAACTCATCGAGGTGCGCGCCGGCACGCTGCCGATCATCCTCACCGTGCCGCACGGCGGCACCTTGAAGCCGGACAACGTGCTGGCGCGGCGCTACGGCGTCACGGGCATGGATGCCAACACCGCGCCGCTGTCCGAGATGATCATCGAGGAGCTGGAGTCGCGCTATGGTGGCAAACCGCATGCGATTTTCGCCCGCCTGCACCGTTCGCGGCTCGATCCCAATCGTGATCTCAAAGAGGCGGCGCAGGGCGAGCCGACGGCGGAGGCGGCGTGGCATCGCTTTCATGATGGCGCCAAGAAAGCCTGTGAAACGGTGATGAAGAAGCACGGCTACGGCCTGCTGCTGGACATTCACGGCCACCGTCACATCGAACAGCGGGTGGAGCTGGGTTATTTGATCAAAGGCGAGCAACTGAAGGCGAGCGACGCCGAATTGAATGCGAATGCTGCGCTGATCGCCAGCACGAGCATTCGCGACCTGGACAAGCGCTCACCGCAGAGCTTTGCGGAGCTGGTGCGCGGCCCGCAGAGCCTCGGCGGATTGCTGGAGTTTCGCGGTTTTCGCTGCCTGCCGAGTCCGACCAAGTCATATCCCGGCGTTCTGGCAGGTTACTTCAGCGGCGTCTATGACATCGCCGCTCATGGCTCCCGCGATGGGGGCACGGTGAGCGCGATTCAGGTGGAGTGCCCTTGGTACAACGTGAGGGAAACACCAGAATTCCAGCGCCGCTTTGCCAGGGCGCTGGCTGATTCACTCGGCGTGTACTTTGAGGTTCATTTTGGCCGGAAGCTGAAGGCGCACTGAGACTGTGCGACCTTGTCGTAGATTTGATTCACACCGACATTGAATCCGCACGGTCAACGGAACCGTGGTGGCCAGGATGAATGTCTGTTTATTTTTGCCCGCCCACGCGTGGAGCCTGGGGCAACGCAGGGCTGTCTGGGAGAGAACCCTGTTTGTCCAGCGCAGGCAGGCCGTGCTGCATCAGCGTTTGGTTCGCCCGCCGCCGTTGCTCGTGCCAGACGTGGTCGGGATCGGTCGGGCCGTTCCAGGTGTTCAGCGAACGTGGTTTTGCGAAGGCTTCGATGGTGCCTGCCTCCTGAATTGTCTTCTGGAGAATTCCGCTCTGTTGCCCAATCTTCTCCTGCCACTTTTGGACCTCTTGCGGCTTCTCATTCGCGGCCCGGGCATGTTCCGCCTGTTTGGCGGACTCTTGGTGATTCCAGCTTATCCACCATGCGGTGGCGGGCACAAACAGCGCGGCGAGGATCATCGCCGCCTTGGTCAAGTATGGAGATGTCGTTTTCATGAGGGAATGAATCCGCATTCCTGTGGCCCACAAGCGGCTTTTTAGCCGCCCGGCATCCGTACGAGGCTCGCTTCGCCCGGCATTCAAACGCCTCAGTAACACAGTCATGCCGCTGCTGTTTGTGACAAGCATGCACCATCACGAAGGGGCGCGGTGCCGCCCCATCCCAACCCGCTCAGGGGTAGGAATGGTGTTTCAGCAGGTGCTCGTAAACTTTTTGCAGCCGCTCAGAATTCCCGGCGAGACTGCCATAGGCTTCCTGTCGCGCCGCTTTCAGGCTCATGGTCCCCAGATCCTTCTCGGACACCTGATCTGTTTTGCTGATCTTGAGCCTCTGGATGTCGATTTTTTTATAGCTGGGGACATGGAATGCCTGGGACGTTTTGTCGATGAAGAACTCGGCGATGCTGCCACCCAGCTTGGCGACCGCCGGGCTGCCAGAGGAGGGCTTGGCTGGCAGCCGCAGATGCACGACTCCCTTCCAGTACTTGCCTATTCCACGCTTGTAATGCTGCTCAATTTTGGCCGCTTGAACGGTGAATCCCAGGGTCTGCGCGGCCACCATGTGGCCGGCCTCATGAATGGCCGCATGCTGCAGGCTGCCATAGGTGGACTCCAAGGAGATGGACTCGGACTGCACCGACTCCAGACCCTGAAAAACAAGGAGCAAAACGACACAAAGCAGCGGGGGAAGTATTGTATATTTCATAATTATGATAATATCCAACGCGCCGTTTTGAGCCGCCAAATCTTGATTCATTTGGGCTAAAGCTTGTTTCGCCACCTCGAATCCGGCGCCCATGCCGCTGCTGGGATAACTGCGCAGTGGCATCAGAAGCAGAACTGGGATCAAGGGCCGAAAGCAGCTTCGTTTCCCTGTGGTTGACGCACCAGTGGGCAGCGTTTAGCCATCGCGCCCATGAGCACCGCACGCGCACAGGGAATCTCGCTGATCACGGCCACGGCGGTGGTGGTGGCGAACATGATCGGCACCGGGGTCTTTACCTCGCTGGGATTTCAGGTGGGCGATCTGCCCTCTGGCTTCACGATCATGATGCTATGGCTGGTCGGCGGCGTGTGCGCGTTTTGCGGCGCGGTGTGCTATGGCGAGCTGGCGGCAGCGCTGCCACGTTCCGGCGGCGAGTATCATTTCCTCTCGCGCATTTTTCATCCGGCGGTCGGCTTTCTCTCCGGCTGGCTGTCGATCACCGTCGGTTTTGCCGCGCCCATCGCGCTGGCGGCGATGGCCTTCGGCAAATACTTCTCCACCATCTTTCCGCACGCGCCGGCGACGACGTGGTCGCTCGTCATGGTGTGGATCATCACGCTGGTGCATGTGGGCGGCATCCATGTGGCCGCCCGGTTTCAAAACACCGCGACGTGGCTCAAGGTGACGCTCATTTGCGTGTTCATTGGCGCGGGCTATTGGCTGGCGACCGGACAAGCGGTGCGCTTCACGCCGGCGGCGGATGATGTGAAGCTGATCACCAGCAGACCCTTCGCGGTGAGTCTGGTGTATGTGATGTACTCGTATGCGGGCTGGAACGCGGCCACTTACATCGTTGGCGAGATACGCAATCCGCAGCGCAACGTGCCGAAGGCCATCGCGCTCGGCACGCTGCTCGTCACCGTGCTCTATCTAGCGCTGAACGCGACTTTCCTCAATGCCGCGCCGATGAGCGAACTGGCCGGGAAGCTGGACGTGGGCCACGTCGCGGCGGAGC
>DNXB01000236.1:324-5044 GCA_003506995.1 Verrucomicrobiales bacterium | reverse complement strand
CGATGTCCTGGTAGTAGCGCCCCTGGAAGAACCCGCCGCGATCCTCGAACGGCACCGCCGCAAAGCGATCCCGCCATGCGTTCGCTTCCGCGAAGGTCATCGCCCAAAGTTCGTCGGGTGTCGGGTAGGCGGGGATTTCCTTCTCCTCGCCCGTGAGCATGTCGATGGCATAGATGCCCTGGCCGTTCGTGCAGTAGGCGTGCCGCAGCGCCAGCTTGCCCGCGTAGTTCTTCGCCTGAGCGGCTCCTTCCGTCAGCGGCAGATCCCATGCCTTGGCTTCGTTCACGGCCAGCTTGGTGTTCTTGTATTCGAAGATGTAGTCTGCCGTCAGCGCCTTCCCTTTTTTGCCGTTCCCCTCCAGCCTGCCGCTCGTGATGGGATACTCCCGCCGGATGCGGCTGCCCTCCACCACACCCCAGNNGCGGGTTTCGGCTTCGTTCATGGGGTTTAGAACGCCATCGGCCAGATGCCTTCCCGCTCAAAACGTGTCGAAATCGCATCGCGATGGACACCGAATTTGGGCGCGATCATCTCACACGCTTTTTCACGGACGTTCGGGTCGTTCACCCAGCCGTGGTGCCCGTAGAGCTGGATGAAAGCCGGCTTCATGCTCTCAAAATGACTTTGCAGCACCTCCATAGGCACCAGCAGACGACCTGCGAATTCGTTCGCCTCCTGCTCCAGCCGGTACTTCTCCCCGTTGTGCGCGTTCAGCCACTCCAGGAAGCTGCCGTCGCTGTCCAGCGTCTGCGCCTCGAAAAACACACGATGCAGCACCAGATGGCCGATCTCATGAGCCAGGGAAAACCGCAGGCGGTTCAACTGCCACTCATGCGCTGAGTCGATCAGGTCGTAGGTTTCCCCGTCAATGTAGATGCCGCTGAAGTCCGCCAGCACGGCGGCATCCGCCCCGAATTCTCGCCGCAATCCATCAAAAGGGATCAAATCCAGCCGAAGGTCGATATCGACGAAGGTCAGCAGGTCGAGCGGCAGTTTGTCCGTGCCCAGGATGCGGTGCTGGCGGCGGAACGACTCCACCTGGCTGCGGATGAGTGTCAGGTCTGACATGGGGAGACTGGCTCAGACCGCTGTGTGCAGCTTTCTCACGCCCTTGCGGAGCTTTTGGAAATCCCCCTCCGTGAACTCCTGCCCGCGCATCGTGCGGAAAAAGGCAGGCATCTTCGCCAGGGTCTCATCATCCCGCAGGTCGGCCGGGATTTGTCCGCGGGCCAGATCCGCCAGGTCCGCCATCTCCTGTCTTTGCTCGTCGTTCAGTTCCAGCGCGAGAGCCAGGCTTTCCACCAGCACCGGATCACTGGGCGGGGCCAGCACGCCGCGCTCAATCTTGCTCCAGTTGCTGGGGTCCATCTGGATGTCCTTGCAGAAGTTCCGCAGGGTGATGCCGCGCTCGATGCGCCGGTCTTTGATGTAGTCGCCGAATTTCATGCTCATCATGTGGTTGTTACGCAACCACACTCTGACAGAACCGTCTGGAATCAACCGCAATCTCTGGGTGATGAGGCGCGGCGCGTCCCTGCCCGACTCACAGCTCCCCGGTTGAGGTTTGGTGCAGTAGTGGCTTCTCTCAACGCCTGCAGCGCGGCCTGTGTCCGCCCAGAGATGGCGGAGAGGCGTCTCATGGCACGAACCACGGGTCGTCTTGAACCGCCCTCAGGCACTCATCCACGGACAGGGCCTCATAGATCCCCACCCACTCGCCCGTGTGCCGATGATAGGAGAGGCGGAACCTGCCGCCGCCCACGAATTCCAACCGCGCAAACTTCGTCTCGAAGGTGGGGCTGACAGCGTTCGGTCCTGGGCAGGCGTAGCTGGCGTTGAGGTAAAAATAACCCCGGTTCCATTTTCCGCTGATGTCCGTGATGTGGTTCAGCGTCGCGTCTGGCGGGGGCGGCAGGACGTGCCTGGGCTTCAAAACGCTTTCGATCAAATGCAGGGCCTTGGCCGCCACTTCCGCCTTGATCGACTCAGGCATGGATGGCTTGGGACTCTTGGCAGGACTCATCATCCACATTTTTTGTGACTTTGGCATCGTGGTCAGGTTGTTGGGGGGTGGTCAGATATGGGTTCACAGCTCCCCGGCAAAGGCCCGGTGCAGCAGCGCCTTCTTCAGCGCCTCCAGCGCGGCGAGCTTCCGCTCGTAGAGCCGGGAGAGACGTTGGGTTTCTTCCGTCAGGGCATTCATCGTTTCGACAATGGCTCGTTGGGTCACGAGGGGCGGCATGTGGATGGGAAGCGTCTTCACCGCTCCGTTACTGATCTTCTTCATCGTCGGGTTCGCCCCCTGCGCTCTTCCCATGATTTCCTTCCGCAATGCAGGCGTGCGCATCTGGTAATAAAGGAACTCAGTGATCATGCGGTCAGGCGCTGGATTCATGCGCATGATGAGATCTGGGTAGATGGTCGGCTCGGTGATTCCTGCCGCAATGGCAACGTGGCCGACAAGCTCCGGCGTGTTGCTGCGGGTGATGAGGAAGTCACCGTTCTTGATCCAGTAGTTTCGACGTGGGTCAGTGGCGGCCGAGGTGAACTTGCGCTTGTCCGGCCTGAATCGAAATCCCGTGACGGAAGAAAGAGTCAGCACCGGAGTTCCCGAAGCCGCGTGATTATCTGCCGGTGGTGACCATCCATTCTGCGGCTGGGTAGTGAGCACTTTCTCGAGCGTCGTCTCCACCCACCCCGGGCCGCGCTGAGTGAAGACGGATTGGAGGTGGCTTTCGAAGAGGGCGCGGGCGTTTTGGAGGTTTTTCTCGGCGTTGGCTTTCGCGGTGGCGAGGCCCTCAAACGCTTCGTCCAGCAGCCCGACGATCCGCTGCTGCTCGGCGACTGATGTTGGCACGAGCACCAATTCGTCATGCACGAAGTTTCGGTTGAGCGTTGGCACACCAGTGCCAGTGGCAAACCTCTTCAAATCAAAATGGTTCAACAAGTGAAACACGAAGCGCGGATCATTGCCGTAGAAGTCTTTGATGTAGAGCACGGTGTTGAGCGGCCAGAAGTCATCCTCAATGAAGAACACGTTTCCAATGCTGCCGCTTCGGCCTGTGACCACTCCCGGCCCGCGAACGGCACTCTTGTGATGCGTGTCACTGATGCCGCTTGAGCTAACGAGCGGATATTTTCCGCTGATACGGTCTGGAGTGGGTAAGTCGAACCCTCTTTGCAATGTAGCGACCTCCCCCAGCCTCTTTGTCACCCACCCCTTCATCCCAACACCTCCCTGATCTTCCCCAGCACTTCCGCGCTCTCGGCATCCAGCGCGGCGGGTGAAGGGAGGTTTGACTTGAGCGGCTTCATTTGGGTACATGGTGTCACGGACTGGGAATACTCGGTCGGAAGGCGGTTTCTGGGAAGGGGGCGTCTCATGGGGCTCATAGGATTCATAGGGCGCATGGGACTCATGGGGTCTGCCAGACGACCAAAACAGCCCCCCTTCAAGAGCGGCCCTCCTCTGGGCGCGGGCTTTTTCCAGGCGGCTGGGGTGGTTTTGGCGGCGGGCGGCCTTGCTGGCGGGCACGCGCCTCCAGCCGGGCGCGGGTCATGCGCTCGCGCAGGCCGCCGTTTTTGAGGAAGTCTTTTTCCAGACGCTTGATCTGCTGGTCCACCAGGTAGTTCGTTTGATGGATCAGGCAGAGCGCGATGTTTGCCACGATCTCGGGAGGGCGTGTCTCAAAGAACTCGCGGTAGAGCTCATAGGTCTGCGGTGTCTGGCGGCCGAGCCGTCGGACATACTGCGCTTCCTTGGAGTCCTTGTCCCAGATGGGCAGGTCACGGGCGCGGAGGTAATCCCTGTAGTCGTCCAGCAGCTCCTCCAGGCTGGCACGGGCCACGTTCGTGAGTTTCAGCTCCATCTCGGATGAGGTCTTGGAGGCCTTGCTGCCCTCCAGGATGTTCTTTTTGCCCGAACGAGCGGACTGGATCATCTGGTCGATGGTGCGGTCTCCTTTGGAGAGGTATTTGTGGGCAAAACGGAAGGTGAGGTCATAAACGACCTCCGCCTTCTGAAAGGAGAGCAAGTCCTCGTAGTTGCCGTAGTCCGGGAGGAAGCCGTCGTTGTCTTCGGGGGGCGTGCTCATGGGATCGGATGGGTCTTATGAGTCACATGAGACGCATGGGGCTCATTTCAGCAAGGCGCGAATGCTTTCCATGACGGTCGAAGTCTCCTGATCCAAGGCTGCCATCTCGTCCATGATCTCCTGCGGGCTGCGGTGCGCGATCTCCTCCCCGCCGTTGGGGTTCTTCACGGACAAATCAAACGTCTTCCGGTCAATGTCCGCCACATCGACCTTCCAGCTTTTCGCCGAATCCGCGAAAGTCCGCTGCCGCTCGATGAAATCACTGAGGTCCGCATCATTCAGCGGGTTCGTCTTCCCCAGGTTCCGGCCGGGGTCGAGCTGGTAATACCACACCTTCCGCGTCCGCGTGCCTTTCTCAAAGAACAGCACGACGGTCTTCACCCCGGCCCCGATGAAGGTGCCGCCGGGGCAGTCCAGCACGGTGTGGAGATTGCACTCCTCCAGCAGCTTTTGCCGCAGGCTGACGGAGGCGTTGTCGGTGTTGCTGAGGAAGGTGTTCTTGATCACCACGCCGGCGCGGCCCCCGGCCTTGAGGATCTTGATGAAATGCTGGAGGAAGAGAAAGGCGGTCTCGCCGGTTCTGATCGGGAAGTTTTGCTGCACCTCCTTGCGCTCCTTGCCGCCGA
>DNXB01000236.1:0-287 GCA_003506995.1 Verrucomicrobiales bacterium | reverse complement strand
GGCGCCTCAATGCCATGCAGGATCATGTTCATGACCCCGATCACATAGGCCAGCGACTTCTTCTCCTTACCGTAAAAGGTGCGCTCCTGAAGAATCCGGGCCTGCGTGGTGGTGAGATGGGGATTCGTCTCCTTCAAGTAAACGTAACTCTCGCAAAGGAAGCCGCAGGAGCCAGCCGCGCCGTCGTAGATGCTCTCGCCAATGCGCGGCTTCAAGACGCGGATGATGGCGCGCTCAAGCGGACGCGGGGTGTAATACTCCCCGCCATTGCGCCCGGCATTGCCCAT
>DNXB01000361.1 GCA_003506995.1 Verrucomicrobiales bacterium | reverse complement strand
CGACAGGAGTGAATCACTATTCTGCCAAAAAGAGGCAGACATGATTTACGGACTCACAAATTCAAAAGGCGGTGTTGGCAAAACAACCATCGCAGTTCACTTGGCGGCATGGCTCGTCAAAAAGAAGCGCAGCGTCATCTTCATTGATGCCGACCCGCAATCTTCGGCATCACAATGGATCAAGGAACTGGCACTGCCGATCCAGCTTGAGCAGATCGACTCGCCTGAGGAAATAATTCATCGGCTCGCCAAACTCGCGGGCGATGCGAATGACATCGTCATTGACGGCCCCGCAGGACTTTCAGCAACGACCAGGGCCATCATGCTCCGTGCTGACCGCGTGTTCTTTCCATGCGGACCGTCAATTCTTGATCTCCGAGCAGCCTCCAAAGCCGTGCAGCTTCTTCGCGAAGCTCAGAAAACACGCAAAGGCAAACCGGAAGGACTTCTCATCCCCAACAAGCTGCAAAAGCGCGGACGCCTCAGCCGTGAAATGATGAACGCCGCCAAAAAACTTGGCGTGACTGTCACCGCTGGTGTGTGCCTTCGTCAAAGCTTCGCAGACTCCGCAGGGCCGGCAAAAGTGGTCTGGCAAATGGGAGCAGGGGCTTTGCTAGCCTCTCTCGAAATGCAGCAGCTCATGAAGGATATGACCCGTGGTTAACAGACGCTCACTCGACGACGCGCTTACCCTTGACGAGCAGAGTTTTCTTGAAACCGGCAAGACTGCCAAGGCAGCCCCGAAACTGAAATCTGAAGCAACCTCAAAGAAGGAGAATCCCCCCATGGCAAGAGCAGCACTGAAAGAAAATTTTGCACAACGACCAACCGCCCAGGTGCCACCAAGTTCCGCACTGTCTCAGTTCACGATGGCGGGTGCCGTCTCCCTGAATGTTCGCATCGAACCCGAGATCAGCACCGCACTCCTCAGAGCGTCGATGGACCGGAAAATTCAGAGACTTGATCCGTTCACGCAGCGCGACATCGTTGCCGAGGCTCTTGCCGAATGGCTCAAAAATCACGGCTACCTTGCCTGATCAAGCCTCCGGTTTTATACAGCCATTTTATACAGCCACGGACTGAAAACGTGCAATTCAGCCCCACTGGATGCAATTGGGCGCAACGCGCATTCATCGCCGAACCCTTGTGCTGCAAGGCTTTGCAAATGGGTGCAACAGAGTGCTACGATACTGAATGCAACTGTGCGGACCACATTGAAGCGTCCATTCAAGCAGATAGCCTGACCTCCTATTCCGCCGTCTTCCCGAAGAACATCAGGTGCTGCCAGGGCAGGCCGTCGTATTCGCGTTTCAGCTCGAAGCCGTTCGCGTTCATCTCCTTGTTGATCTGCTCCTTCGTCATTTTGTGCTCGGGCTTGATCGGCACGCTGTCGTCCTCGGCACGGAATTCGACGAGGACGAGCTGACCCTCCGGCTTCAAGGCGGCGCGCATGCCCGCGAGCATCTGCACAGGGTGGGAGAATTCATGATACACATCGACAAGCAGGATCATGTCGCAGGAGTTCGGCGGGAGCATGGGGTCGTGGTAGAGACCGTTGATCGGCTCGATGTTTTTCAAGCCTTTGCGCTCGATGTTTTGTCGCAGCATCTCGATCATCTCCGGCTGCACATCGACGGCGAGGATTTTGCCCTTTTCACCGACCATCTCGGCCAGCGGCAGGGTGTGGTAGCCGTTGCCACAGCCCATGTCGCAGATGACCATGCCGGGCTTCACCCGAAGCTGCTCCCGCATCTTGCTGGGGCCTTCCTCTTGTTCGCGAACGCGGCGCATCAGCCACTCGGCGCCTTTCCAGTGCATCGTTTGGGCGATCTGGCGGCCCAGATACTCCGTCAGCGCGGGCGGGGCCTCCTGGGCGGGCAGGTTCAAGGCGGTGAGGACGATCAAAGAGAGGAGCAAGCGCATGATGGTGGCCATCAAACGTTGGTTTGAGCGGAAATGTAGCGATTTGGCACAGGGAGAGACTTTTCCAGACTCGCGCTGGAAATCGCCGGGCGACTCCGTATCATCGCCCATCATGACTCGCGGACTCCTTTCTCAGACGCAGCTTTTCGTTCTCGCCACGGCTTTGGCACTGCCGCTCGCTGCCCAGGAGGCGGCACCGCCCGCCCCGCCGAGGAACCCCATCCCCGAGGACATCGTGGGGGACGAGCATGTGCGTGAGGAGTTTGGTGTGAACGAGTTCACCACGCCCTCGATCCGCAAGCTCTTCGACATGCTCAACCACATCGGCAAGCTGAGCTACGACAACCTGAAGCGCCCCTTCAGCGACAAGACCCCGGCGGACCGTGTGCTGGTGTCCATGGGCCTGGGCACGCTCATCGCCGACGGCTTCCTCATCGTGCAATGTGAGAAGGTCGAGGAAATGGAGGCCGTGGGCCGCGCGATGATCAAGTACGGCAAGGCGCTCGGAGCGGGCAACCGCATGAACAAGCACACCGGCAGCCTGTTTGAGTACAGCATGAAGGGCAACTGGCAGGATCTGCGCGTCGAACTGGCCAAAACACAGGCGGATGTCGAGGCTGAGATGGTCTTGCTGCGAGATGTGGACATCGCCCATCTCATCAGCCTGGGCGGCTGGCTGCGGGCGCTGGAGATCTCCACGCAAAGCATCGCTGACAATTACACCGAGGAAAAGACCCGCCAGCTCACCCGCCGTGACATCACCGAGTATTACCTCATGAGCCTCGACAGCCTGCATCCCAGCCTGATGAAGAACCCCACCTTGCAGGCGCTGCGCAAGGGCATCGAGGAGCTGATGCCCGTGGTCGATGTGCCGGAGGGCAAAGCCCTCACACATGATGAGGTGAAAGCGCTGCATCAAAAGGCCGCCGCGCTCTCGCATCTCATCACCGACAAGATGAACAGCTGATCCTCACGTTCTTTCCGTCTCGAAAAACACCCTCATGGCCAATCTTTCCCCGCAGCAGCGTCAACTCGTCGAGCAATGGGCCGCTGAAGGCGCCAACCTCAATCAAATCCAGGACCGCCTCCGCGCCGAGTGCGCGATGACGCTCACCTACATGGAGACACGTCTGCTCATCCTGGAGCTGGGGGTCAAAATTCAGGACAAGCCGCGTGAGGTGCCGCCGGTGGAAAAAACCGCCCCTCCGCCTGAACCGGCCGCCGAGAATGAAACAGCCCTCCCCGGCGATGCCGCCGCCGACGTGCCCGCAGGCGGTGTCGATTTGAAAATCACCGTCGATGAAGTCCCGCCCGCTGGCGCGATCATCAGCGGCAAGGCCACCTTCAGCGATGGCAACACCGTCATGTGGTTCATGGACCAGATGGGCCGCTTCGGCATGCGTGGACCGACAGCGGACTACAAGCCGCCAGCCGCCGACATCCCCGTCTTCCAGCGCGAACTCGACACGATCCTTCAACTTCGCGGCTTCTAGCGCGACTCTTGACGCCTTGACCTTTGACCGCTTGACGTTTCCTCATGCTCCTGATCATCGACAACTACGACTCCTTCACCTACAACCTCGTCCAGTACTTCGGCGAGATGGGAGCTGTCATGGAAATCCGTCGCAATGACCAGATCACGCTCGATGAGATCGAAAAGCTCAAGCCCGACCACATCTGCATCTCCCCCGGTCCCTGCACGCCGAAGGAGGCGGGCATCAGTTGCGCGGTGATCGAGCGCTTTGGCAAGTCCACGCCGCTTCTTGGTGTGTGTCTCGGTCATCAGGCCATCGGCCATGTTTTCGGTGGCGAGGTCGTCCGCGCCGGACGCCTCATGCATGGCAAGACGTCGATGATTCACCACAGCGGCCAGTCCGTGTTCAAAGGCCTGCCAGAGCCGTTTGAGGCCACGCGTTATCACTCTCTGCTCGTGAAGCGCGACACCCTGCCCTCCTGCCTCGAAATCACCGCCACTGCCAGCGACGATGAGTCCGAGATCATGGGCCTGCGGCACAAGGAGCTGCCCATTCACGGTGTGCAGTTCCATCCCGAGTCCATCCTCACGCAGGAAGGCAAGCGGCTGCTGAAGAACTTCCTGGAGATGTGATCAGCCCTCTTTGCGCGGACGCTCGCCGAAGAGGGCGGTGCCAACGCGCACGAGGGTCGCGCCTTCTTCGATAGCGATCTCAAAGTCGTGGCTCATGCCCATGCTGAGCAGCGGCAGTGGCTTTCCGCCGCTTTTCTCCAGTTCATCACGCAACTCACGCAGCCGGGTGAAATACGGGCGGCTCAACTCAGGATCGGCCTCGAAAGGCGGGATGCACATGAGTCCCTGGATGCCGAGACGGTCCAGACCATGCAGCGATTCCAGACTGGCGCGCACTTCTTCCACCTTGAACCCGTGCTTGGTGCTTTCTTCGGCCAAGTTGACCTCCAGATAGACCTTCGCCATCAAACCCAGCTCGGTGGCGATGCGGTTCACATCCCGCGCCAGATCCAGCGAGTCGATGCTGTGAATGGCCTTCACCAGCGGCAGCACTTTGCGCACTTTGTTGGACTGAAGATGGCCGATCAGGTGCCAGTGCAGTTCGGCGGGCAGTTGCGGAGCCTTGGCGAGGATCTCCTGCACCTTGTTTTCACCAAAGAGAAGCTGCCCGGCATCCACCGCCGCGCGAATCATCTCCACCGGATGAGTCTTCGACACCGCGAGCAGTTCCACCGTCGCAGGATCACGTCCGCAACGTGCGGCGGCGGTGTGAATGCGGTCGCGGATGGCTTGCAGGCGGGCGGGGAGTTCGTTCATGCGTTTTGAAACGGAGAAAACGGAAGATGCGCCGCCAGCGCAACGTATTTTCGCGCTCATCCGACATCTCACTTCTGACTTTTCACCTCACATGCAATCCCGCCGCCATTTCATCCGCCAGTCCGCCGCCACACTCTTCGCCGTCCCCTGGGTCACCACCGGCCTGCGCGCCGCGTCTCCAAACGGCAAGCTGCGTCACGCGGCCTTCGGCGCGGCCGGGATGTCGATGGCGGACATGACCGCCATGTCGAATCATCCCATGTGGGAACTGGTGGCCGTGTGCGATGTGGACACCCGCAACTTCAAGAAGGCGCAGGAGAAGTGGCCGAACATCAAGGTCTATCAGGACTGGCGTGAGCTGTTGGAGAAGGAATCCGCCAACATCGACAGCGTGAACGTCTCCACGCCCGACCACATGCACGGCAGCATCGGCCTCGCCGCCATCGCCAAAGGCAAGCATGTCTATGGTCAGAAACCCCTCGCCCACAACCTGTGGGAGTGCCGTCAGATGGTCGAGCGCGCGCGTGAAAAAGGCGTCATGACGCAGATGGGCATCCAGGTTTCCTCCGACTTCACCGAGCGCCTCGCCGTCGAGCTCATCCAGCTCGGCACCATCGGCAAGGTCAAGGAAGCCCACACCTTCTCCAACAAGAAGTGGGGAGACATGGAAGTGCGCCCAGCCACGAGCGATCCCATCCCTGAAGGCTTCGACTGGGACAAATGGCTCGGCGTCGCATCCGAGCGCAGCTACATCAAAGGCTACGATCACCCCTCCAACTGGCGCAAACGCCGTGACTTCGGCACCGGCACTCTCGGCGACATGGGCTGCCACATGTTCAGCGGCTGGTTCCGCTCCCTCGACCTCGCCGCGCCGACTTCCGTCACTTCCCGTGGTCCTGCGCCGAACAAGGACAACTGGGCCATCAACGCCGTCGTCGAATACACCTTCAAAGGCACCAAGTTCACCACTGGAGAAAGCATCAAGGTCACCTGGACCGATGGCGACGCCCGTCCGCCCGCCGAAGTCATGGCCTTGATCGGCGACACTGCCAAGTTCCCCGGCCAGGGCACGATTTATCTCGGCACCGAGGGCGTTCTGCTTCATCCGCATGGCTCCACGCCGATGCTCTACCCGCGCGACAAGTTCACCGGCTACCAATACCCGAAACTCGAAAAGCGCGACCACTGGGCCGATTTCATCGACTGCTGTCTCAAAGGCGGCAGCCAGAAACCCACCGCCAACTTCGACTACGCCGGCCCGCTCACCGAAGCCGTCCTGCTCGGCTGCCTGGCCAGCGCCTTCCCGAACGAAAACCTCACCTGGGACGCCCCCGCCCTCAAAATTCCCAACAACGCCGCCGCCGACAAGATGGTGCGCCGCGACTACCGCAAAGGCTGGGAGCTGGTGTGAGGCCGGGGAGATGAACGCCACACTCAAGCACCTCACCAATCAGCGCGGCGCGGGTCTGATGGTGACGGCGGAGAACCCCCAAGACGGCCGCCGCCTCCTCTACGCCTCGCTCCCGCCATCCCCGTGACGAAGACGGAACACGGCTGGGAGATGGACTACGGGTATTGTTTGGTGAGGGGGTGATCTGCGTCACTTTGAGATACCAAACCAATTCTGGAGGAACTTTCGTTCCTGGAACCTGCCGTCTCGGCGGCTCAACTTATGCCATATGTTTTTGAAGCTTCTTTCTTGGCTCTTCTACGGAGCAGCCATCCTGCCGACTCTCGTCTTTGTCATGACCATCACTGGCGCTGAGAGAACAGCCAAGGAGAACCGAGAACAAAGACAGGATTTGTTGAATGTCGCCGCAGTGGTCGAGGGTTTTCGCCAAAAACATGCGTATCTTCCCTCGAAAGGTGAATTCAACGAGCTAACCTCTGATCTGTGCAGGCATCGCCCATGGCAATACGAGCTTCTCACAACGCAACCGTCGGCTGAACGAGGGTTCCGCCTCTCGAACTGGTCAGCCGACGAGGCGCAATTCGCCATCCGATATTGGAGAGGTGAATGGGACGAGTTTTATGATTCCAAAAGCCGCCAAACGACTTTGGATGACACATCTGAAGCGTCTTTCTGGATCAAGGACTCTCTGATTTTTGGTTGGATTGGTCTTGGTTGTGCATGCTCTGGGTGGTTGACGGCACGCGTGCGAAAAAAACAGCCGAGCCGGAGGCTCGAAAGAGATTAGCCTGGGGTGAAGCGAAGCGGAACCCCAGGAATGACCGGCGGCACGTTCACATCTTGCATGGCGACCCGGAGGGTCGTGAGAAGGAAGCGATTGGGGGCTGCGGCAACGAATTCAGGCTCGTGCGCTTCTCGCGCCCTTTCAGGGCGCGATGCATGGACGCGGGGTGATGCGCGGGAGTCCGGTGGTTCTCAGTCGCTTCGCGACTTTCACCACCGGCTAATGTCTTTCGAGCCTCCGGCTCGGAAGCGGCAGGGGACCGTAGCGGAAGACGTGAGTCTTCCGACGCTCTCGGAACGCTGACGCGTTCCGCTACGAGGGGGCCGCGATCAAGACACCAGCGGCAGCAGCTTCCCGAGCAACTCGCTGATCTTCACGCGTTCCTGCTCGCCGCTGTCGCGGTGGCGGAGGGTGACGGTGTCCTGGAGTTCGGGGCCTTTTTCGCCGCAGGTTTCGAAGTCGATGGTGACGCCGAAGGGCGTGCCGACCTCGTCCTGGCGGGCGTAGCGGCGGCCGATGGCGGCGGATTCGTCGTAGAAGCAGTTCATGTGCTTCTTGAGCAGCGCATAGACCTCACGGGCCTTGGCGACGAGTTCGGGCTTGTTCTTGAGCAGCGGAAAGACACCGACTTTGATCGGGGCGACACGCGGATGGAAGCGCAGGATGGTGCGGGTCTCGACTTTGCCGTTCACATCGGCTTTTTCTTCTTCGGAGAAGGCATGGGTGAGAATGCCGAGGGCCAGACGATCCAGGCCGGCGGAGGGTTCGATGACATGCGGGAGGTAACTGGCTTTGGTGAGCAGCTTGTCGCAGAAGATGGCGGCGTCTTCGCGGGATTTGTTGCAGTCGTTCCACTCTTCCTGCACTTCGGCGATGAAGTCCTTCTTTTGCTCGTCGGTGAGCTTTTTGACGGCTTCGCGCAGTTCTTCGTCGAAGACTTCGAGGGACTTGCCGCTGTGTTTTTGATGCTGGGTGAGGTCAAAGTCGCCACGGGCGGCGATGCCTTCGAGCTCCTCCGTGCCAAAGGGGAATTTGAAGAGAATATCGACGGTTGCGGTGGCGTAGTGGGCGAGCTCGTCCTTGGACTGCCAGTAGTAGTCGAGCACGTCGCGACCGAGGCCGATGGATTCGTAGAACTTGGTGCGCTGATCGACCCAGTAGCGGTGCCACAGCTCCCAGCCCCAGTTCGGCTGCGGTTCGCTCAAATCGGCGCCTTCATGCCATTGCGCCACTTCACCGTAGATGAGGCGGATGACTTCGTCCGGGCGGATGAAGAATTCGAGCTCCATCTGCTCAAACTCGCGGCTGCGGAAGGTGTAGTTGCGCGGGGTGATCTCGTTGCGGAAGGCTTTGCCGATCTGGCCGATGCCGAAGGGCACCTTCACGCGGCTGGAGTCGAAGACGTTTTTAAACTGCACAAAGATGGCCTGTGCCGTCTCTGGGCGGAGGTAGCAGACATTGTCGTCGCTCTCGATGGGGCCGTAGTGGGAGCGGAACATGAGATTGAAGGGACGCGGCTCGGTCATCTCACCGCCGCAATGCGGGCAGGGCGTGACAAAGCCGGCGGCCGCCTTTTGCTCCGTGGCGAGGTAGAGGAAGTACTCGCGGGCATCTGCCGGGCGTTTGCCAGCCTCAATGTCCTGCACCAGCCAGGAGAGAGTGACTTCAGGATTGCGCACGAGGGCGAGGTTTGGCGCGAGCTGTTTGCCTTTGCCTTTGGCCCACTTCAAGAGATCGCCCGTGTTCAGGGCGAGCGTGCCCGGCTCGACGATGGCGGCGAGGGACTGCACCCACGGCTGCTCGCCCATGATGGACCACCACTGGTCGCTGCGGACGAGCTTTTTGCAGCTTTTGCAGGTGCTCATGGGGTCGGCAAAGGTGTCCACATGACCGGATGCCTTCCAAATGTCCGGGTGCATGATGATGGTGGCGTCGAGGCCGACGACGTCCTCACGCTCGCGGGTCATGGTGTTCCACCAGAGGGTGCGCAGGTTGCGCTTCAGCTCCGCGCCGAGCGGGCCGTAGTCCCAGAAGCCGTTGATGCCGCCGTAGATTTCGCTGCTTTGATAGATGAAGCCGCGGCGCTTGCAGAGGGAGACGATCTTCTCCATTTGCGCTTGGGATGCTTTGGGGTCGGAGGACATGGCGGTTGGAATGACGAATGAGTGAATGGGGAATGCCGAATGACTGGACTGCCATCGGCGATCAGGGGGCGCGAAGGGAGCACTGCGCAGGCGTGGGGGCAAGCGCGATTCACGGACATGGAAGAACTGAGAATGAAGGAATGAAGAATTGTAAATGGACCTGGCAGAGCCGCGTCAGCGCCATTCTGCCCTCTTCAGTTCCGCCATTCTCAGTTCTTCCATCCTTCTACCCAGCCGCCCACAGCTTCCCGTCGCGCAGCCATTCCCGCACCAGCTCGCGAAACGCCACCACCGCCGGATCTTCGCCCTCTTTCGCCCACACCATGACAAACGGGATCGTCTGCTGCGGCTTGAGCGGGATGAGGGCGATGTTTTGGCTCACCGTGCTCTCCGGCACCACGCCGATGCCCGCTCCAGCCTCCACGTATTGCAAAATCGTGCCGATCACGCTCGGCGTGTGCGCCAGACGCGGCGCAAAGCCCGCCTCGGCACATGCGGCCTGGATCGCATCATGCGAACCCGCGCCTTCACGCCGGGCCAGAACGATCAGTGACTCGCCCGCGAGCTTTTTCCACGGCTGGGAGGCCAGTTTGGCCCACGCATGATCCTTCGGCACCGCCGCGCAGAATTTCTCCTCACGCAGCAGCAGCGTTTGCAGGCCCAGGGCCTGATGGGCGAGCACGGGACGCGTCAAACCGACTGACAAGCGGCCTTTCGACACCATTTCCCACACACGCTCCGGCGTTCGCTCTTCGAGGATCACGGTCACACGCGGAAAACGCTTCCCGTATTCCTTCAGCAAGCGCGACATGAAACTCCGCGTCGGCGGCCCGATGTAACCGAGGCGCAGCTCCCCTTCCTCACCCTGCGCCGTGCGTCGCACCCGCCGCAGCGACTCATCCAGGCGTTCGAGGATGAGACCCGTCTCATGCAGCAACACAGTGCCCGCAGGCGTCAGCCGTGGCGAGCGCCGCTCACGCTCGATCAATTGCGTGCCCAGCTCCCGCTCCATCTCCTGCACCGCGCGACTTAATGCCGGCTGGGCAATGCGCAGACGACGCGCGGCCCGCGAGAAGCTCAGCTCCTCGGCCACGGCTTGAAAATAACGCAGATGACGCAGTTCCATGATCGGCACGCTCTATACCGCATCGGCATCAAAGCGATAGCGAAAGACTATTTTCGTTACCGGTGATCTTACGCCACACACTGCGCCGCAGATGCATTCCGTGCGCGCCATCATCCCATTCACGCTTCTTTCCATCGCTTCGATGGCGGCAGAGCCATCCGCAGGAATAGCCGACCAGCTCAAGTGGAACTTCCAGGCCCGCACACGCGGCGAGATGCGCAGCAACGTCTATGACTTCGACTCCAGCCGCAGCGCGGTGACTGACGACAGCTACCTGCTGACGCGCGTCCGCCTCGGTGTCGAGTGGCAGCCGGTCGAATGGCTCAAATTCACCGTGCAGGGCCAGGACGTGCGCGAGGCCTTCTCGAAGCGTGCCAACATCCCGCTGCAAAACGGCGCGGAGGGCGATGACAGCTTTGATCTGCGCCTCGCCAGCGTCGAAATCGGCAATCCGCAGCAGCTCAGCCTCAAACTCGGTCGCCAGGTGCTCAGCTACGGCGATGAACGCCTCGTTGGTCCGCTGGAGTGGCTGAACTTCAGCCGCACCTTTGACGCCGCGAAGTTCCATTATCAGGCGAAGACGTGGTGGCTCGACGCCTTCACCTCCAGCGTCGTGCGCATCCGCCGCTCGCAGTTCAACCAGTCCGACTGGCTGAATGACGCCGCCACGCGCAACGAATTCTTCAGCGGCCTCTACTTCAGCAGCCAGTTCCTGCCCTTCCAGGCCACCGACCTCTACGCGTTCCACCTGCACGAGGAAAACCCCGCCGGCACCTCCAATTTCCTCACGCTCGGTACACGTATGAAAGGCGATGCCACCAAGCTCGCTGGTTGGGACTACACGCTCGAACTCGTCGGCCAAAGTGGACAGGTGAACGGTCAGGAACTCACCGCCTATGCCTACCACCTCGAAGGCGGCTACAACTGGCTCAAGTCCGCCTGGAAGCCGCGTCTCGCGCTGGAATACAGCATGGGCAGCGGCGACAGCGATCCCAATGACGGCCGCGTTCACACCTTCCAGAACCTCTTCCCCACGAACCATCCGCCTTATGGCTTCATGGACACCTTTTCTTGGCAGAACATGCATAACGTCGTGGTCCGCCTTGCCGCGCAGCCGCATGCCAAGGTGAAGACCACACTCGACTTTCATTCCTTTTGGCTCACCACCACTGGCGATGCTTGGTATCGCGCCAACGGCACCACGCGCGTCCGCGCCATCAATCCCAACGCCAACAGCCATGCGGGCTGCGAACTGGACTTCAGCGTCAATGCCAAGCTCTCACAGCATCTCGAAATGCTCGTCGGCTACTCGCATTTCTTCGCCGGAGCCTACCTCGCCGACACCGGTGCCAGCGATGACGCTGACTTTGCTTATTTGATGCTCACGCTGAACTACTGATTTTCTCCCAAAAACCAACGCGCATGAACAACGTCCACCTCGCCGTCCAATTCTTCCTCCAGATCGCCGTCATCCTGCTCGCGTGCCGCGTGGTGGGCGCCATCGCTGTGCGCTTCGGCCAGCCACAAGTCGTCGCGGAGATGATCACGGGCGTTTTGCTCGGACCCTCGCTGTTTGGCCTGCTCGCACCCGAGTGGCAGCAGTGGCTCTTCCCCTGGGACAAGGCGCAAAAGCTCCGCGACACCTCCTGCTACCTCTTCCCGGCCTCCCAGCTCGGTCTCGCGCTCTACATGTTCATCGTCGGCATGGAATTCCGCGTGGACATCGTCCGCAAGCGCCTGAAAAGCAGCGTCGCCGTCTCCATCGCCGGGATGGCAACACCGTTCGTGCTCGGAGTCGGTCTCGCGTGGGTGTTGTATCACTATACCGAGCTGTTCCCGGAAAAAACCTCGCTCATGGAGGCCATGCTGTTCCTCGGTGCTTCGATGTGCATCACCGCCTTCCCGATGCTCGCCCGCATCATTCACTTCAAAGGTCTCACTGGCACGACCATGGGCACCGTGGCCATCGGTGCGGGTGCGATTGATGATGCCACCGCCTGGATTCTCCTCGCCGTCGTTCTCGCCAGCTTTGATGACAACATCGGTGGCGCGCTTTACAACATTGGTGGCTCGGTCGGCTACGTCGCGCTGACGCTGCTCGTCATTCGTCCGCTGCTCGCCAAATTCTCCTCGCTGGTCATCAAGGATGAAAAACTCACTGATGCAGGACTCGTCATCGGCATCGCCCTGATGTCCCTCGGCGCTTGGTTCACCGATTTGATCGGCCTGCACGCGGTGTTTGGCGCCTTCGTCATGGGGGCCGCGATGCCACGCGGTGTCATGGTGCGGGATCTCGTCGCGCGCATCCAGCCGCTCACTGTGGCGCTGCTGCTGCCACTGTTCTTCACCTACTCCGGCTTGAACACCAAGATCGGCCTGCTCAACACCTGGTTCCTCTGGGGCATGTGCCTCGCCGTGCTCGTGGCTGCCGTCATGGGCAAATGGCTGGCCTGCACCCTCGCCGCCAAGGCCACCGGTATCTCCAACCGCGAGGCGATGGGCATCGGCATCCTGATGAACGCCCGCGGCCTCATGGAGCTGATCATCATCAACATCGNNCCCTCGTCATCATGGCCGTCGTCACCACGTTGATGGCGTCCCCCATCTTTGAGCGCCTCGTCGGCACCGGCACCTACAAACCGGAGCCGGACGTGGGGATGTAGCCGTTATGGCAAACGTTACTCGCCAAGAAATCATTGGCGGCATGGGCCGTGCGGTCTTAAATCTCATCAGGACAGTGCTTGTGGCTGTCTGAGCTTTAAATCACCCATGCCAAACTCCTCCGCCCTTCGCGACGCCCTCAATCAGTCGCCGAACAACCTGTCGCTGCTGCTGCTTTACGGCCGTGCCTGCCTGGAGGAGCTGCATCTGGACGAGGCGCGGGAGGTTTTCACCCGCGCCTTGGAACAAGACCCGGACCAGACCGACGCGCAGCTCGGCATCGCCAAGGTGCTGTTCATGGAAGGCAACACCTCCGGGGCCGCCGTGCGCGCCGAACGCGTGCTGTTCCTCGAACCGGACCATGTGCAGGCCCACCTGCTGCTCAGCCGTGTGTTTCTCAGCGAAGNNGCACCAAAGCCATCGAGCACTTTGACCGTGCCGCGCAGATCGACGGCACCATGAGCGATCCCGCGCTGGAGCGTGAGCTTGGCCGCACCGCCCGCGATGCGCGCAAGACCGCGCCTGCCCCAGCGCCTGAGCCGGTGAATCAGGAGCTGCCACCCTCCGGCAACGATCAGGATGAGTTTTTCGATGATCCCTTCGATGAACCGCCCTACGACTGGCGGCCTGAAACCTTCTACGCGCCCGGCGATCCCGAACGTGGTCGTGTCACCTTCGCCGATGTCGGTGGCATGGAGGAGCTGAAGGAGGAGATCCGTCTCAAGATCACCTACCCGCTGCAGTTTCCTGATTTGTACAAGGCCTACGGTCGCAAAACCGGCGGCGGCATCCTCATTTACGGGCCTCCCGGTTGCGGCAAGACGCTTATGCTGCGCGCGGTCGCGGGTGAAGTGCCCTGCAACTACCTCGCCGTGGGTCTGCATGAGATTTTCGACCCCTACTTCGGCAGCACGGAGCGCAACCTGCATCAGATCTTCGAAACCGCCCGCGCCAACGCGCCCTGCGTGCTGGTGTTCGACGATCTCGACTCCCTGGCCCAGGACCGCCGCCAGATCCGTGAAAGCCAGATGCGCAATCTGGTGAACCAGTTCCTGCACGAGATGGACGGCATCCGCAGCGAGAACCAGCGCATCCTGGTCATCGGCGCCACGAACCAGCCTTGGGCGCTCGATCCTGCCTTCCGTCGTCCCGGCCGCTTCGACCAGGCTATTTTTGTGCCGCCGCCGGACGCGCCCGCGCGTGCGCAAATCATTGAGCTATTCGCCAAGGACAAGCCCATCGCCGATTTCGACAACGCCGAGCTCATCGAGGCCACCAACGGCTTCTCCGGGGCCGATTTGAAGTGGGTCTTTGACCGCGCCGCCGAACTCGCCCTCTCCGCCGCCATCCACACCGGCCAGCCGGTGCCGATCACGCTGGAACTTCTGCTCGCCGTCGCGAAAGCGCACTCACCGAGCACTCAGACTTGGTTTGAAGGCATGCACACGCACGCCCAGCAGCAGGAAGGCCCGGACAGCATCTTCAACGACATGCGCAAGTTCCTCAACGCGCCGTCGAACACGAAGAAGGAGCGGTAACAGCCGCGCGCTCAGCGTTTCTTTTCCGCCAGCGCCTTGGCAATGGCGGGCTTGCCCCCCCAAGGAGCTGATGTGTTAATGACAATGATTGTCATTCAAGACCATGAATACCATCCCCTTGCAGTTTCTTGTCGGCGCAACACGACTCATCGCAATCTGCTTTGGTCTCAAAGCACTGGAAGATCTCGCTGGAGCTGCCGCCTACTATGCGACGATTCAACGATCTGGCGGCGAGTTTGCACAGGCAATGCCTGGCGCTTGGGGGCTTTACCTGCCTGGGGCAGTCACCTCTCTGGTACTCGCCATTGGCGTTTGGTTCATCGCGCCTTTCATTTGTCGTTTCGCGATGTCTTCCAAAGAAACGTCACTGGTGGAACCCGCCAGTGACGTCACTTGGAATGAATTGATGATTTTCCTGACTGGAACCTTGTTTCTTGGCTGGGGTCTTACACGACTGGCGGACTCCCTGATTCCCATCCTCAGGCTCAAAGCTCAAGGAGTGAATCAGGAACTGGCCATGGTTGAGCAGATCGGTTTTTACACGACCACAATCATCATCGGGATCGGCGGAATCATGATGTCTCGCTTCGCAAGCATCTATCGCTGGATCCAGAGGCGAAAAGGATTGCTCAACAACCCTGGTGGGACTGACTAACCCAACCTGGTTTCAAGCATGTCACACACCATCGCCGCGCCACGCAGGGCGAGGCTGGGATCGTCCCAGGTGGGGATGAACTCGTGGGCGAAAGACCCCGACATCGACGGACAAAAGTGTTAATCGTACTTCAGCAGCGTTGATTGACGCCGAGGAACGAAGACGATATGATCGGAACATGAAAAAGGCATTCACCGCCGTCATTGAACGCTGCCCGGACACAGGATTGTATGTCGGCCATGTGCCGGGGTTTGCGGGGGCTCACTCGCAAGGCCAGTCGTTGGATGAACTCCAGCACAACCTTCATGAAGTGATTGAAATGCTGCTGGAGGATGAGTTTTGGGAAAAGTGACAAGATCATTTGGGACAAGATGATTGTAGCTGGGTGACCTCCAGCATCAAGAATCGAGCTGTCAGCATCCAGCACTCCTTGCCTTCACATTCATCTCCAGCTTTGATGCTGCTGCCCCATAGGTAATTCCCGAAATGCCCCGCATCTTCGACAACATCTCCCTCGACCTCCTGCCAGCCCTGCGGGAAACGCTCGAAATCTCCCAGCGCTCCGACTTCTGCGTTGGTTACTTCAATCTGCGCGGCTGGAAATCCATTGATGCGTTGGTTGAAAAATGGGCGGGCGGAGCGGGGCAGCAATGCCGTCTCCTCGTCGGGATGCAGCGACTGCCGCAGGACGAACTCCGCGAAGCCTACAGCCTCCTGCCCCAAGAAGACCAAATCAGCAATCAGGCGGTCATCCGTTTGAAGCGGCGATTGGCCGAGGAGTTCCGTGCGCAGCTCACCATTGGCGCTCCGACCGACGACGACGAGACGGGCTTGCGCCGACTCTCCGCGCAACTCAAGGCCGGGAAGGTCGTCGTGAGGCTGCATCTCCGGCACACGCTTCACGCCAAGCTCTACCTGTGCTTTCGCGCAGACCCGAACAATCCCATCACCGGCTTTCTAGGCTCCAGCAACCTCACGCTCTCCGGCCTTTCCAAGCAGGGCGAACTCAATGTGGATGTCCTCGACCATGACGCCACGAAGAAACTGGAACAATGGTTCATCGACCGCTGGGCCGACAAGTGGTGCATCGACATTACCAAGGAACTCATCCAGGTCATCGACGAAAGCTGGGCGCGGCCCGAGTGCCCGCCACCGTATCAGATTTACGTCAAGATGGCCTACCACTTAGCCGAAGAAGCGCGGGCAGGTCTGTCCGAGTTCACCATTCCGGCTGACATGCGCGGCGTCTTGCTTGAGTTTCAATCAGCGGCGGTTCGCATCGCTGCGCGTCATTTGGAAAAGCGCGGCGGTGTCATCCTGGGCGATGTCGTTGGACTTGGAAAAACACTCATGGCCACAGCGCTGGCCCGTGTCTTCCAAGACCCGCCGCGTTCGCTTGAAACACTCATTCTCTGCCCGAAGAACCTCGTCGGCATGTGGAAGGACTACGCATACCGCTACCGCCTGCTTGCCGAAGTCGTCCCGGTCACTCAGGCGCAAAACATCCTGCCCGAACTCCGCCGCTTCCGTGTCGTCATCATCGACGAAAGCCACAACTTGCGGAACCGCGAAGGCCGCCGTTGGGCCGTCGTGCGTGACTATGTTTCCCGGAACGCCAGCAAGTGCATCCTCCTTTCCGCCACGCCCTATAACAAAGCCTACCTCGACCTCGCTAATCAGCTCCGCCTTTTCCTCGAACCCGAGGACGTCGTCGGCATCCGGCCCGAGGAATACCTGCGCCGCGATTGCGATGGCCGCCCCGACGAATTCACGCGCCGCCATCAGTGCCCGTTGAATTGCCTATCCGCTTTCGAGAAGAGCCTGCATCCCGACGACTGGCGCGAGATGATGCGTCTGTTCATGGTTCGCCGCACGCGCAGTTTCGTGGAGCGCAACTACGCTTTCACCGAGTGCCCGGATTGCCAGACCATCGTCACGGCTACGCAGGAAGCCTGCTGCAACTGCACCCGTGCCAAAGCCAAGACCGACCGTCGTTTCCTCGTCCTGGAAGGCGGTGCCCGTTTCCATTTTCCCAAACGCCTGCCCAAGGCGCTTCACTTCCGCATTCGCGACAAGCACCCCGACGACCAATACGCCAAGCTCTACTCCGACATCGTCGTGGACACCGTGCGCATGCTGCATCTTCCGCGTTACGGGCTGGCCAATTATCTCAAGGCCACGCTCGACGTGCCACCATCTGCCGCCGAAGCCGAAGTCATGAAGAACCTCTCCCGCGCTGGGAAGCGGCTCATCGGCTTCTGCCGCACGAACCTTTTCAAGCGCCTCGAAAGCAGCGGCCACTCGTTTCTGCTCTCTGTTCGCCGCCACATCCTGCGCAACTTCATCTTTCTCCACGCGCTCGACAACGGCCTGCCCGTGCCCGTGGGAACTCAGGACTCATCGCTCTTCGACACCCGTAGCGATGACCATGACAGTGACAGCACCTTGTTCGGCGACGAGGAAAAGAAATCCAAAGAACCCACGGAAATCACAGCGCAATCTCTCGCCGACTTCGCCAAGGCGGGAGCGGGCGGCTACGCCCTGCTGAAAGCCGAGCACGGCAGCAACTTCGAGTGGCTGCGCCCCGACCTCTTTGTGGAAGACCTCACGAAGCATGTGCGCCAGGACGCGGAGCGACTGTTTACCATCCTGCAACTCGCCGGAGACTGGCAGCCTGCGAAAGACGAGAAACTCGCCGAACTCGAAAAACTCCTCACCAAGAAGCACCCCAAGGAAAAGATCCTCCTCTTCTCGCAGTTCGCGGACACCGTCAGCTACCTCAACGAGCAACTGCGTGCGCGCGGCCTCAAGCGATTCGCAGCCGTCACTGGCGACACCGAAGACCCTTCTGACTTCGCCCGCCGCTTCAGCCCGGATTCCAACAAGGCGCGCGAGAAGGTTTCCGCCTCCGACGAACTTCGCGTTCTCGTAGCCACCGATGTCCTCAGCGAAGGCCAGAACCTTCAAGACGCCGCCATTGTCGTGAACTACGACCTGCCGTGGGCCATCATTCGCCTCATCCAGCGCGCGGGCCGTGTGGACCGTATCGGGCAGAAGTCGGAGGAAATCCTCTGCTACTCCTTCGTCCCCGCCGATGGCGTTGAGCGACTCATCCGTCTGCGTGCCCGCGTCCGCCAGCGCCTCCAGGAAAATGCTGAGGTTGTCGGCACAGACGAGACGTTCTTCGAGGATGAAAAACACGATGGGCTCATCCGCGACTTGTTCACCGAGAAATCCGGCATCCTCGACGACCCCGAGGACAACGAAGTGGACCTCGCCTCACTCGCCTACCAAGTCTGGAAGAACGCCTGCGACATTGACCCGTCGCTCAAGAAAACCATTCCAGACATGGCCAACGTCGTCTTCTCCACCAAGTCGCTCTCCGATGTGACGCCGAAGCCGGCTGGGGCTGGCGGAGCGAAGCCGGATTCCGGCGTCATGGTCTATGTCCGCACTGCCGACGGCAACGATGCCCTCGCGTGGGTGGATGAGCAGGGCCGCACCGTCACCGAAAGCCAGCATGAAATTCTTCGTGCCGCCGCCTGCGAACCCGCCACGCCCGCGCTCCCGCGTCTCGCCAGTCATCACACGCTCGTGCAGCAGGCCGTCACCGGGATTCAGAAGGAACACGCCACCACCGGCGGCCAGCTTGGGAAACCCGCCAGCGCCCGCCGCCGCGTTTACGAGCGGCTCAAGGACCACGCTGCGAACGTGAAGGGCACCCTCTTCGACATCAAGGCGCTCCACCAGGCGATTGATGCCATCTACGAGACACCACTCACCGAAGCCGCCCGCGACCTCCTCAACCGCGAGATGAAGTCCGGCATTGATAACGAAAAGCTCGCCGAACTCGTTCTCTCGCTTCACGAGGAAGACCGCTTGTGCGTGCCCCAGGACGATGTCGAGGCCCGCGAACCCAAAATCATCTGCTCCCTCGGCATCCGCAAAGACTGACCACCCATCCTAATTCCCTCGGATTCGAGGGAATTGCACGCATCCCCAATCCCATGAGCAAATCCAAAACATCCGCCATCGAAGTGCTCGGCACCCCGGTTTCCATCGTTTCGGGCAAAGCGGGCGATTACATCTCCCTCACCGACATGCTCAAAGCCAAGGATGGCGATTTTTTCATCTCCGACTGGCTGCGAAATCGCAACACCGTGGAGTTCCTGGGCATCTGGGAGNNAGATCAGCGTCAAGGAATGGGTCGAGAAGACCAACGCTATCGGTCTCAAGGCCACGACGGGACGCTACGGCGGCACTTACGCACACCCGGACATCGCCTTCGAGTTTGGGATGTGGATCAGTCCCGAGTTCAAGATCTATCTTGTTCGGGAGTTCCGCCGCCTCAAGGACGACGAAAACGACCGTCTCAAGCTCGACTGGAACCTCCAGCGTACCCTCGCCAAGATCAACTACCGCATCCACACCGACGCGATCAAGGAAACCCT
The DNA here is from genome assembly GCA_003506995.1 of Verrucomicrobiales bacterium. GTDB lineage: Bacteria > Verrucomicrobiota > Verrucomicrobiia > Verrucomicrobiales > Verrucomicrobiaceae > Prosthecobacter. The sequence continues at coordinate 4,541 of DNXB01000361.1, read as the reverse complement.
CATCCCGCCGTCCGTCACCAAGGCACAGGCGTCCGCCGTCTATGCCAGCGAGGCCGACCTCCTCAATGTCGCCCTCTTCGGCCAGACCGCGAAGCAATGGCGCGACGCCCATCCCAAGGCCGAGGGCAACGTCCGCGACCACGCCCCGCTGGAGCAGCTCGTCGTCCTGACCAACCTCGAAAGCCTCAACTCCGTCCTCATCCGCCAGGGTCTGGCGCAGCCGGAGCGCCTGCGCACGCTCAACGACATTGCCATCACTCAGATGCGCACCCTGCTCGCCGCGAGCAGTGTGAAACGCCTCAAATAGAACCCATGCCACTCGACTTCCCACGCGCCCGCCCGCTCCTGCAAAAGTGCGACCTGCCCAAGCTCTTCATCGAGGAACTCGGCTGGGAGCCCGCCCGCCAAAAGCTCACCCTCCGCGCCGGGGAAACCGACTACGCCTTCACCGCCGTCGCCGAGAAACGCGGCTTCACCGCCTGGCTCTGCGAATCGCCCGGCGGCGGCCTGCCCGACCACGCCACCCGCCTCAAGCTCGACCGCAAACTCTCCGAGACCAGCTTCGAGCATCTCATCGTCTTCGTCACCGCCGACCGCGCCAGCCAGTCGTGGATGTGGGTTCGTCGCGAACAGGGCAAACCGCTCGCCGCTCGCACCCATGAGTATCACCGAGGCCAGCCCGGCGACTCGCTGCTCCAGAAGCTCCAAATCCTCTACGTTTCGCTCGAAGAAGAGGAAGCCGGCCTCTCTACCGTGGCCGTTGCCGGCCGCGCCCGCGCCGCGTTCGACATCGAGCGCGTCACCAAGGCGTTCTACCGCGACTTCGACACCCACCGGAAAGCCTTCCTCAAGTTCATTGATGGCATCGGCGAGGTGGCCGACTGCGAATGGTATGCGTCCGTCATGCTCAACCGCCTGATGTTCGTCTATTTCATCCAGCGCAAGGGTTTCCTCGACGGTGACCACGACTACCTCCGCCATCGCCTCGACCGCTGCAAAAAAGAACAGGGGAAGGACAAGTTCTACACCTTCTACCGCTACTTCCTCCTCCGCCTGTTCCATGAAGGCTTTGGCAAGCGCCGCCAGGACCGCGCGCCCGACCTCGAAAAGCTGCTCGGCAACATCCCTTATCTCAATGGCGGCCTGTTCGACGTGCATGAACTCGAAAAGCCCGAGCGCTACGGCAAGGACATCCAGATTCCCGACAAGGCCTTCGAGCGCATCTTCGATTACTTCGATCAATACCAATGGCATCTCGACGAACGTCCACTGCGAAAGGACGACGAAATCAATCCCGATGTCCTCGGCTACATCTTCGAGAAATACATCAACCAAAAACAAATGGGGGCGTATTACACCAAGGAGGACATCACCGAATACATCAGCAAGAACACCGTCCTCCCGTTCCTCTTCGATGCCGCCCGCGCCAAGTGCAAAGTGGCCTTTGAAAACACCGACGGCCCGACCGTCTGGTCATTGCTTGAGGAAAATCCTGACCGCTATATCTACCCCGCCGTGCGCCATGGCACGGACAAGAAACTCCCGCCGGAAATCTCAGTCGGCCTCGACACCACCAAGCCCGATCTCATCGAACGCCGCAAGGCATGGAACAAGGCCGCGCCTACCGACTACGCCCTGCCCACGGAAATCTGGCGCGAGGTCGTCGCGCGTCGGCAGCGCTGCGAGGAAGTCAGGAAGAAGCTCGCCAGCGGCGAAGTCCGCGAGGTCAACGACTTCATCACCCTCAATCTCGACCTCCGCCAGTTCGCGCAGGATGTCCTCCAGAGCTGCGAAGGGCCGGACTTGCTCATGGCCTTCTGGAACGCCATCACCACCATCACCGTGCTCGACCCCACCGGCGGCTCGGGCGCGTTCATCTTTGCCGCACTCAACATCCTGGAGCCGCTTTACGAAGCCTGTCTCGACCGCATGGAGGCGTTCCTCGCCGAATGGGGCGGAAACGGCAGGAAGACGCACCCGAACTACCACAAGAAATTCACCGAAGTCCTCGCCCGCGTGGACGCGCACCCGAACCGGCGCTACTTCGTCCTGAAATCCATCATCCTAAACAACCTCTATGCCGTGGACATCATGGAAGAGGCGGTGGAAATCTGCAAACTGCGCCTGTTCCTCAAGCTCGCCGCCCAGGTCGAGCCGGACGCGACAAAAGACAATCTCGGCATCGAGCCGCTGCCGGACATTGATTTCAACATCCGCGCTGGTAACACCCTGGTTGGCTACGCCACGGCGGCTGAGGTTCGCCGTTGCATGAAGGAGTTTGGTGACGGCCAGATGAAATTGTTGGATGAGGACGATCTCAATAGCTTCGCACGATTCAATGCCCGCTGTGCCGATGTCGAACAAGCTTTCAGCAAATTCCGCCAGCTCCAGACCGAGGGCGACGGCTCAGTGCCCGCCGCCGACAAACAGGAACTCCAGAAACGGCTCAAGGCATTGGAAGACGAACTCAACGGCCACCTTGCAGGTGAATACGGCGTGAAGGTTGGCAACAAGGCCGCGTACGCCAAGTGGTTGAAGTCTCACCAGCCATTCCATTGGTTCGTCCAGTTCTACGGCATCCTCAAAAGCGGAGGGTTTGATGTCATCATCGGCAATCCGCCGTATGTCGAGTTTTCAAGGTCTGGAGTCATCTATCGCCTGCCAACCATGGCTACGTCTGAATGCGACAACCTTTGGGCATTCGTGATTGAGAGGTCCCTAAACTTGACCGGGCCGAGTGGCCGAATGTCTCTGATTACCCCATTGAGCCTTGTCTCGTCTGACCGGTTTGGCCCTGCCTACAAACTACTCACTGACAGCTCAGGTTGCGCGACATTCCTCACGTTATCGGGCGATGCTCACCCGTCAGTATTGTTCTCGGGGGTAAAGATGAGCTACACCATCTTCACATACTCCAAAGCGCCGGAACACAACCCAACGAGGCATCTTTTCTTCTCCAAGCTTTACCGTTGGCTTGCCGCAGAGCGAGACAACCTATTCTCATTGATTGAATACCATCCAGCCGTTCCGCCAAGCGGAGTCGGCATCCCTTTCAAAATCGGTTCTGAATTAGCAGCCCGAGTTATCGAGAAGATTTCTACTCAGCGGCAAAAGGTGGCGAATTTGGAACGGAAGGCAGGAGTTCCGATTCTCTACCATCGGATTGTGCGGCATTTTGTGAAGGTGCTGCTCACAGCGCCTTTCTTCAGCAATGAACGTGACGGCGAAAAGAAATCAGAAGACTACAAACTGGTTTTCGTTCAGGACGAAAACGCCGCCATGCTCCTCCGCTCGTTTCTGGTGTCCAGCACCTACTACGTCTTCTTTATTGCTTTGTCAGACGCCTACCATTGCGGTCGGGACTTGGTGCTCGAATTCCCTATTGGTGTCGACTCTTTAGCGAATTCAACCGCAACGGAATTGAGAGCGGCAGGCATTCGCCACGAAAAAGATTTGTTTAAGAACTCAGTTCGCCGGCGGATCAAATACAAGGCAACTGGCTGGATTGAATATGATGAGTTTTATCCGCGTGAATCCAAACCCATCCTCGACGAAATCGACACGGTGCTGGCGGGGCACTACGGGTTCACGGCGGAGGAGCTGGATTTCATCCTGAACTACGACATCAAATACCGCATGGGCCGCGACACGGGGGAAGAAGAGGAATGACGCCCCTCGCACTTGCTCCCGCTAACGCCCGTTATCCGGCGCGCTTGCGCGAGCGGCTGGGCGACGCTGCGCCCGCGCAACTGACCAGCCTTGGCAATTTCGATCTGCTGACGTTGCCCAAGACCGGGCTCTTCTGCTCCGCCCGCTGCCCAGGCCACATCATCCTGCCCGCCTACGACCAGGCGGCCCGTTGGCGCGACGCCGGACGCTGCATCATCAGCGGCTTCCATTCGCCGGTGGAGCAGGAATGCCTGCGTATCCTGCTGCGCGGCACACAACCCATCATCCTCTGCCCCGCGCGCGCCCTGCCCCAGCGCATCCCCGCCGAATGGCGACCAGCGCTGGCCGACGGACGCCTGCTCATCCTCTCCGCCTTCGCCGCCGCCGAAAAGCGCATCACCACTGAACTCGCCACCCGCCGCAACACCATCGTCGCCGCCCTCGCCGATGAAGTCTGCTTCGCCCACATTACCCCCGGCGGCCAAGCCGAACGCCTCACCCACCGCCTCACCGCCTGGCGCGTCCCTTTTACCACGCTGTAGGAAAGGGTCGGAGGCGTTGCGTGTCAGCCACAACGGCAGGCAGGAGAAAGGGCACCCGCCTTCGATGAAGCGCAGCGGTCATGACGAAAGGGGCAGCGGTGCGGGTTGTCGGTTATCGGTTATCGGTGAGACTGACTACCGGTAACCGGTTACTGCTGACTGAATGCTGATCCAGGCATCGAAGACGAGTAGGAATAGGAGGACGAGGGAACGCAGGGCCGCTGGATGCCGCACACGGAGGGTGCGGACCCCTTTACACATCGCAGACCATCGCGGCGTGGCGGAGGGCTAGGATGGGATCGTCCCAGGTGGGGATGAACTCGTGGGCGA
>DNXB01000112.1 GCA_003506995.1 Verrucomicrobiales bacterium | reverse complement strand
CCACCGAGATCGCCGCGTTCGATGAATTCGCCGCGCTGCTGGCGGGCGAGGGCGATGGCGCGCGCTACGACCACGTGGTATTCGACACCGCGCCCACCGGCCACACCTTGCTCCTTCTCGATGCCAGCGAGGCCTACCAGCGCGAACTCGAACGCCAGGCCCGCAGCACGCAGCCCGAAGAAGTGCTCAAACTCCTCGAACGTCTGCGCGATCCTGACTTCACCCGCATCCTGCTCGTCACCCTGCCCGAGGCCACGCCCGTGCATGAAGCCGCCGCCTTGCAGGAAGACCTGCGCCGTGCGTGCATCGAGCCCTTTGCCTGGGTCATCAATCAAAGCCTGCTCAACAGCGGCTCCTGCGATCCCCTGCTGCAATGCCGCGAAGCCTCCGAGCATCGCTACCTGCGCGAAGTCGTGGAGAAGCAGGCCAAGCGCACCGCATGGCTGCCTTGGCAAGCCGAGGAGCCTGTCGGTCCCGACGCTCTCGCACATCTCGCCTCATCGAGCCTGCATGCGGCGGCAGCTTGACGTTTCATTTTCCCCGCCACCACCCACCGGCCTCAGCAGACAAGGATTGAGCAACCAGACGGAAACTCATTGATCGGACGCGCGTCCATCAAGGGATGCCCCGGTGCAACTTCGCATCACCACATCCCTTCGAGTGTCTGCGCCATGGGAAACGGCCCCTGCGCATGCGGCCCCCAAAAAAGACGCACTGCGGCCATGCCGGTCCAGCAATCTCGGTCGCCCATCTTGGAGTATTCCACACCGGTGATGAGCTTGAGGCGGTGCCCGGCAATGTAGTAGTTCAGGCCGGCGTAGCCCGCCCGATAAAGGTCGCCCGTGTTCAAGCCAACATTGCGTTCATAACGACGTTGTGCCGTCAATCCCGTGCGCTGATCTGAGATCGCCAGTTGATAGCGGGCGACGATTTGAAGCTTGTCGGTGAGGAACAGACCGGGCTGGAGGTTGAGTCCATGGGCATCGCCTCTGGCACCGCCGAGTCCGAACGTCACCTCCGTCACAAGGGAAAGCGGACCTTCGGTAAAGATCAATGCGGCGGCAACGCCGTGTTCAAAGCGAGTCATGAGTGTGGCGCTGGCATCAGGATCGCTGCGCAGATAACTCACGTTCAGAAAGGCGGTGTCCGTGCCCAGAGATTTGCCGAGGTCATAGGTGAGGTTCGCCAGGAAGGACCAGCCGGAATCGAAATCGGTGAAGGAACGTCCGATGCTCCTACTGGTCGCATTGGAGAAAACGCCTGTGTAGTAATTGAACCGGCCGATTTTCCCGCTCAGCGTCACCGCCGGGGTGTAATCGAGCGCGAACATGTTCGTCAACATGCTGCGCTCCAGGTAGTTCATGTAGCGACTCGACACATTGCGTTCATGTGAGAAGCGGTGCTTTTGCTGCCCGATGGTCAGATTCAGTGTGTCGCTAAACGACCACTGCGCCCACAACTCGGTGAAGCCACCGTAGAAAGGTTCGAGGTCCGTGCCGCTGAGCATCTGGGCATGCAGGGTGAGCTTGTTGAAAAATTTCGCCTGCGCACCAAAACGTAAGCGGCGGTTCTCCCAACTCTCCTCGTAGGGTCCGCGATTGGCATCGGACCAATGCTGCTGGCCGTGGTAGCGTCCCAGAAACCACAGTTCCTGCAGCACCGGATTGTTCTTGTCCTGATACAGCCGTCCCAGGTTCTCAAGAGATTCGCCCAAGGTGACAGGCTGTGCGGGCGCTAGAGCGGAAGACAAGCTCGCATTGGCTCCGGGAGTGTCCGCGTCAACGGCCAGAACGCAGAAAACCAACGTCAGAGCCACCAGCAAGCAGGCACGTCTGGAGTGATGAACTGTCATGAGAGGTGTTGACTGGAGAATGCTCAACTTGACTGTTCACGCCTGCGCTCCTAGCAAGCACCGGCCCACGGCATAGGCGATGCCTCCGAGCAGCGCCGCGCACGGCAACGTGACAATCCAGGCCGTCAGAACCGGAATGACCGTGTGCCACTTGACCTGCCGCGTGGTGATGCCGATGCCAAGCAGAGCACCGACGGAGACATGTGTGGTGGATACCGGCAGGCCGTGATAACTCGCCGTCGTCACTAGCAGCGCGGTGCTCACATTCGCCGCGAAGCCCTGGCCGGGATTCATGCCGGTGATCTTGTGCGCCATCGTCTCGGCGACCCGTCTGGCTCCCAGCAGACCGCCCACGGCCATGGCCACCGCGACGAGCGCAATGCCCACCGAAGCTTTGAACGCCGCCATGACCAAAAGCAGCGCGGCGATCTTTGGCGTGTCATTCAAACCGCGCGCAAAGCTCACCGCACCCGCGCTGAGGAAATGCAGGGCGTCCAGCGTCCGCGTGCGGTGATCGGGGGCGAGCCGGGCGGAACGCAGCAGCAGATAAATGATCGCGCCCACCGCAATGGCGATCAGCGGGCTGAGCAGCAGCGGCATGGCAAAGTTGTCCCACAGCTTCACGAAATTCACCTCATGCCCGTCCGCCGCGAGTCCGGCGCCCACCAGTCCGCCGGTAAGTCCGTGCGTCGTCGAGATGGGAAAGCCCAGGCGTGTGGCCAGGATCACCGTGCCGCCCGCCCCGAGCGCGACGGCAAGCAGGAAGACCGGCTCGGTGGTCAGCACATCCGGCACCAAGCCTTTCCCCGTGAAATTTTTCATCAAGCCCGACGCCCAAAACACCGCCGTCAGCGAACCTGCGGCGGTGGTGAGCGTCGCCCAGTGGATGGCACGCTTGTAGCCGGTGGTCTCACTGCCAAACAAAGAAGCCACGCCCTTGAAGTTGTCGTTGGCACCGTTGGACCAGGCGAGAAAGAGGACGGCAATGACAATGAGTGTGAGCATGAAAGAGTCGCGGTTGTTATTTGTCCCGATTGGCAAATATATGATCAAAACTCGGCTGCATGAGGTTCATTCGTGTTCAGCGCTTAGCAGCAGCCGCTACCTGGCTTGCATCCGCCTTTGACTTCCATCATCACTTCGCCATCGCGATGTGTCGGCGTCGGTTTGCCGGGGCGGAAGTGTTCTTCGTGGTCGAGCGTGGCTTGCAAAGTCGGAATGGAGCGCAATACCGTGTCCAAACCTTCTTTTACCGCATTCAACAACGAGGCCGGATCCGCCTCGGCACGCAAATTGATGATCAACTGCCCCCCCGTGGTCGGCTCGTCGAGTTCCATGCCGAGTTCTGCGACGTAGTCGGTGCGCACGAGGTTGACGCTCGCCAATTCGCCGGCAATGCCGTCATCAGGACTGAAGGTCATCTTGAAATGGGCGATTTCGATCTCCTTCCATTCGAGCAGAACCTGCACATTCGTAGCCAGGCACTTCAGAAATGAATTGGCGTTGAACTCATCGTCGGATTTCAGCGTCACCGTTGCATTCAGCCAGCCGAGCAGAGCTTCACCATCGGCATACACTTCGTAATCGACCGCCATCGGATTCCGCCGTGCTTGCTCGTCGCTCATGAGGCTGGCGAAAAGCTCGTCGAGGCCGGTTTCCTGACGCGGCGAGGCCGTGACGACTTTTGCGAGCGGAAATTCCTTCGTCAAAACGGCCCGCAGCTCCTCACGCTGCGTGTCGTCGATGAGATCGCTTTTGCTGATGACGATGATATCGGCTTCTTCGAGCTGCTTTTTGAAAATGTAGGCCACCTTGGTCGAAAACGTGCCGCCTGCATCGAGACCGAACACACGCCGCGCGCGGATCGGGTCCACCAACACGCTGAGCGGCGCGATGGTGAAGGAGTCGCCATACATGCGGCGCAGGGGATATGTCACCGTCGCCACGAGATCCGTGCAGCTCCCCACCGGCTCGGCGATGAAGACATCTGGCTTCGAATCGCTCGTAAGCTTGTTCGCGGCATCCACCAGCGTGTTGAAGCGGCAGCAGAAGCAGCCGCCCGCGATCTCCTCCGTCGCATAGCCCTGACCGCGCAGCAGCTTCGTATCCACAAGGCCGCCCGCCTGATCATTCGTGATGAGGCCCACCTTGAGGCCCTGATCGCTCAAATGCCGCGCCAACCGGCCGACGGTGGTGGTTTTGCCGGCTCCGAGGAAGCCGCCGATCATGATGTAGCGCGCGCGTTGGGACATTCAGTTTTGTATTTGCCAGATGTGGCAAATAAACAAGCGCCAATTGCCTTTCTTGCACAAAAATCCTCCGCGCTGTATTCCCTCCGCATGCCCGGACGCAAATCATTCGACTGCCTCAGCGCCATGCGCGCGCTGGGCGAGCCGACGCGTCTGCGCCTCGTGCGCCAGCTCATTGCCGGGGCGAAGCCCGTGACCGAGCTGTGCGACACGCTCCACGTCACGCCCTACAACGTCTCCAAGCACCTCCGCGTCCTCAAAGAAGCAGGTCTGCTCGAAGTCGAGAAACAAGGCCAGCAGCGCATCTACGCCCTCGCCGCCGCGTTTCGCGAGAAGCTCTCGAACAACGCGAAAACGCTCGATCTCGGCTGCTGCCAGTTTCATTTCGACAAGCTGCCGGAGTAGCGGCGTTTGAAAAGTCGTCTATGACTGACTAGCCGCACATCCGAAACACAAGTTCACTGCTTCTTCTTAATTAGGGCAGATTTGGCAATGCCTCGTATATGTAGTACTCGAGTATTTTGCGGAGTGCAATTTCGCGTTTGATACCCTTCTCATTAAACAGGTAATTAATCATCCGCACAGCCGTGAAGTCATCGTCAGAGGCTGAGTCTCCGTGAACACACAGACTCGCCACAAAATCTTGCAAGCCAAGCACATATGTAATTTCTCCGCTCGAAAAAACAGCCTTGTTAATCTTCTTCGCCGTCACCTCGACAGAATGAAAAGTACACAATAAGCGCCATGCATCCTCTTTGGTTGAGTGGAGTTCACTAAGCTGCGAGGTTAAACCAGATTGCACAACATGACATGAAATGCTGACATCACGTAGAGCCATTGGTAATGCACGGCCCACCTTAAATTGCGAGTCGTATGCGGCACATGAGATCAACTGAATTAGAAGGCTAACAAATCTTCGATATCCCGTCGTAAACTCTCTCGCGACGCGTTCACGGCGTTCTGCCGCAATATCTGCGTTTTCACTCTCGCCTGCAGCAACCACAAGCATAATTTGGAAGTCAATGCTTGTTACTTTAGGAAGCAAAAGGATGTCCCACAGTCGTTTAAACAACAATCCACGCTGATTTACTTCATCCAGTTTTGATCCTGTAGGAAGCGACAAGTCAGACCCTTCAAACTCCGTAACACCCCCGTCCAGGTGTCGCAGGTTTAACGTAATTTGCACAATCGCCGGATTCTCTGCCTCAACCAACACTTCGGCTAAAACGGGAACCTCTTCATAAGACAGATGGCATCTTACCCTTTTACCTAACACCTGCACCTCAGGCAGAATGTCCTTCACAAATACATAAGACTGATCATCTGCCTCCTTTATAAGCGTTCCTATACAAGGTTTCAGGAGATGAGCTCCCGCCGGAATAGAACCAAGACCAACCTTGAGACACTCGAGGATTTGAGAAATTGATCGCCGTGCAAAAGGCAATCTCGGAAAAACAGTAGTAAGTATGCTATGGTGCTTCACGGGAAGCGCCATCCAAGCCTAGCGGTTGAACAGCGTCAACATTTTTCGCCCATCCATTTAAGCTTACACGAGTCCGGCGCTCATCGCTCCAGAAAAATGTCGTTTCGCCATAGGAACAGAGAACTTAGCAACCTTCACCGCACGCTCTAAATCCATTCCATCAAGACCATCTAGAGACACAACGCCTTGATCGAGAAGCTTTTGTTCGATCACTTCATCTCTTCGTTCTGTCTGCCCGACTGAGGGCATGATTGAGGCAACTGGCCGCTTTAGAATTTCCATAATAAACTTAATTATTGACGCTGTTGGACGCATGTCAATGGCTTTGTTGACAGCGAATCTGCGACTCAATTTAGAGGGAGGGAACACCGAACGAAAATTGCTAGCGCATCAATCGTTCCAGATTTGTCCTGATTTTTGACTTTTTTTCCTAAAAATGCGGTGCCGCAAGGCACTGCTGCCACATGTTGTTCCTGATCGTGTATTTCCAACGTTACCCAAGACCGAGTCATCAACAATTTTGCCTAATGCATCGCATCGCTTTTTTCCTTCTCACCCTCAGCCCTTCGCTCTTCGCAGCGTCGAAGCCCAACGTCCTGCTCATCTGCGTCGATGATTTGAAGCCGCTGCTCGGCTGCTACGGCGATAAGATCGTGAAATCGCCGAACATCGACCGCCTCGCGGCGCGGGGCGTGTTGTTTGAGAAGGCGTTTTGCAATCAGGCGGTGTGCTCACCATCGCGAAATGCGCTCACGACGGGTCTGCGACCGCAGACGCTCGGCATTTACGATCTGCCGACGAATTTCCGCAAAAGCTCGCCGGATGCGGTGACGCTGCCACAGTATTTCAAGGCGAACGGCTACCGCGCCGAGGGGCTTGGCAAGATTTACCACGTCGGACATGGCAATGTGAATGACGAGGCCTCGTGGAGCGTGCCGCATTACAGTCCGAAGACGATCAGCTACGCGCTGAAGGAGAACAACCCGCCTGAATCGACCCGCGAGCAGGCGCTGTTTGAAAACAAGAAGGAGGCCTGGAAGCTGCCGCGTGGTGCTCCGGCGGAGAACGCGGATGTGCCGGACAATCGCTACGGCGACGGCATGATCGCCGACGAGGCCATCAAGCGCCTCGAAGCGGCCAAAGCGAAGCCGGACGAGCCATTTTTCCTCGCGGTGGGCTTCTTGAAACCGCATCTGCCGTTCGTCGCGCCGAAGAAGTATTGGGATCTCTACGATCCCGCGAGCTTCAAGCTGCCGGAGCTGCAAAAGGCACCGGAAGGCGCGCCGGAGTTCGCGCCGAGCTCCTGGGGCGAGCTGCGTCAGTACAAAGACATGCCGGAAAAAGGCCCGGTGACAAAGGAGCAGGCGATCCACCTCATCCACGGTTATTATGCGGCCACGAGCTACATGGACGCGCAGCTCGGCAAGGTGCTGGATGCCCTCGACGCGAACGGTCTCGCTGAAAACACCATCATCGTGCTTTGGGGCGACCACGGCTGGCACCTCGGCGACCACGGCATGTGGTGCAAGCACACGAACTACGAGCAGGCGGCGCGCATCCCACTGATTGTCGCGGCACCGGGCATCGCAGGCGGCCAACGCACGCAGGCGCTCGTGGAGACGGTGGACATCTATCCCACACTCGCGGAACTCGCCTCCCTGCCCGCTCCTGCGAAGCTCGACGGACTCAGTTTCGCCAGCGTGCTGAAAAATCCGGCCTCCAGCGTGCGCGATCATGCGATCCACGTCTATCCTCGTACTGGCTTGCTTGGCCGTGCGATTCGGACTCAGCGGCATCGTCTCGTGGAATGGAAAAATCCCGGCGAGGCTCCTGAGACGGCCATTCTCGAACTCTACGACTACGAAGCCGATCCCACCGAGACGAAGAACCTCGCCGCCGAGCAGCCCGAAGTCGTCGCGGAGCTGCGCAAACTTCTCGCCAAGCATCCCGAGGCCAGGCCGCAGATTTCCAACAAGCCCGAGCCGAAGAAAGCCGAAGCCAAGAAAAGCTCGAAACAGGATCGCGGCACCGCCTTTGACAAACGAGACACGAACAAGGACGGCCAGCTCACCAAGGAGGAGTTTCTCGTCAATCAACCGGACCCCAACGAGGCGCCGAAACGTTTTCCCATTTTCGACAAAGACGGCAACGGCACCCTGAGCCGCGAGGAATACATCAAGGGCGGGAAGAAGTGATCGTCAGCCGCCTTGCACCGGCGGCATGATCGCGACTTCGCCGCCATCGTGCAGCAGCGCGTCGCGCTTCACATAGGTTTGATCGAGGGCGAGGAGCAGGCTGTTTTGCCAGTCGCGCAGCTTGGGCCAGCGGGATTCGATTTGAAGCAGCAGATCGGCCATCGTGCTGCCTGCGGGCAGTTCGAGCACGACTTCATCGCTGCCGGTGATGTCGCGCAGGACGGAGAAGAACAGTACACGCAGCTTCATGACGGCTTGTTCGGGTTCAGGATGCCGATGCAGGGCAGATTGCGGAAGCGGCCCTGGTAATCCATGCCGTAGCCGACGACAAACTCGTCGTCGATTTCGAACCCGGCGTCGTCGAGCGCCACATCACGCACGCGGGGACGGCGTTTGCTGAGCAGGACGCAGGTGCGCAACGATGCGGGCCTCTGGGCGAGGATGCGCTCGCTGATCACGCTGAGCGTGAGTCCGGTATCGAGGATGTCATCGAGCAGGAGCACGTCTTGATCGCGCAGATCGACGCCTGCTGACCAGTTCACCTTCACCTCGCCCGTGGTGGCGGTGCCGCCCTGGTAGCTGCTGGCGCTGAGTGTGTGCAGGCGCACGGGCAGTTCAAGCGCGCGCAAAAGGTCAGCCACAAAAAACAGGCCGCCATCCATGAGCGCCACGACGGTGACGACCTTGCCTGCCAGCTCCGCATTCAAACGCGCCGCCATCTCGCGCACACGGGCGTGGATTTGATCCGGCGTGAGCAGGATGCGTTCGAGATCGTGGATGACTCCGGTGACCGGGGATGACATGGGACAAAAGAGGGCGTAAAAGGCCAAAGCTGGCGTAGCGGATGCCGCGCTGAATGCTTTTCTTGTAGCCCGAATGAACCCGACTGACAAACCGAACCTGCCTGACCTGCGCGTGAGTTACGACCAGGGCGAACTTGATGAGCATACCGCGCCCGCCGATCCGGTGGAGCTGTTCACGCATTGGATCAACGACGCCCTCGCGCACAACCTGCCAGAGCCGAACGCGTTCAGCATGGCCACCAACGGCCTCGATGGCACGCCAACGGTGCGCACGGTGCTTTTGAAGGGCATCGACGAGCGTGGCTTTCATTTCTACACGAACTATGAGAGCCGGAAGGGGAAGGAGATCGCCGCCGATGCGCGTGCCTCGGCCTGCTTCCTATGGACGGACCGTCATCATCAGGTCTGCATGAAGGGCGTGATTTCGAAGCTCGATCACGCCGATGCGCAGCGGTACTTCGCCAGCCGGCCTTACGGGCATCAAATCGGCGCCTGGGTGTCGGATCAAAGCGTCGTGATCCCCGGCCGCGAGTGGCTGGAGCAGCGCGATGCCGAGCTGAAGGCGAAGTATCCCGAAGGCCAGGTGCCCTGCCCGCCGCATTGGGGTGGTTACACGCTGCTGCCGGATGAAATGGAGTTCTGGCAAGGCCGCGTGAGCCGTCTGCATGACCGCATCCGCTACCGCAAGGAAGGCGGCGTGTGGGTGAAGGTGCGGCTGAGTCCGTGAGTGACGCACTCAAACGCCAACGGCGTGTCATTCCTCAGCCCAGGGCAAAGCCCTGGGAAACCGTGAACACGCGGAATCAACAGTGCAGCAGCCCTGAAAGGGCGGCACTCGACTCCTGATTTCCACTGCGGCTGCCCGGTGTCGAGTCTCGCCCTTTCAGGGCTTCACTGGAATCAAGGGGACAACTTCACGACACCCGGCGTTGCACGCCGGGCTGAGGAATGCCGCACCGTTGGTGCTCTGGCCTGAGAAAACCCGAATCCCGGCTTGCCTTTCGATATTTTCAGTTTTTAATGAAAACGTGAGCAAGGAACTACCACCCTGGGAAAAGGCACGCGAGGAATTCGTGGCCCAGTGGGGCTCGCTCGGCACGCAGTGGGGCATCAACCGCACGATGGCGCAGATCCACGCCCTGCTCATGACCGCCCCGGAGCCGATGTGTACCGACGAGGTCATGGAGAAGCTGCAAATCAGCCGTGGCAACGCCCATACCAACCTCAAGGAGCTGGTCGCGTGGAATCTGGTGCGCATCATCACCCACAAGGGCGACCGCAAGGAGTATTTCGAGGCGGAGAAGGATGTGTGGAAGATTTTCATCACCATCTCGAAGGAGCGCAAGCGCCGAGAGATCGAGCCCGCCATCCGCCTGCTGCGCGATTGCGCGGCACAGACGAAGGACGAGGCCGCCGGGCCTGGCCGCGACTTCCACCAGCAGATGAAGGATCTCGACGAGTTCCTCAGCTTCGGGGTCAAAGTCGGCGACACCGTGATCTCCATGAAGCACGCCTCCGCCCTTCAGTGGGCCATGCGCCTCCTTGGATGATCTTTTTGTGCCATTATGTTTCATTAAATACTGAAAATTCAGAATAAACATCAACCACACAACACTATGAACGAAACCGTCATCACCTACACCCTTTACCTCGTGCTTGCCATCACCCTGACCGTCTGGGTGGCGAGAACCCTCCACAAAAACGGCCGTGTCTTCCTCGTCGATTGCTTCCACGGGAACACGGAACTCGCCGACAGCGTGAATCACCTGCTGCTCGTCGGCTTCTACCTCATGAATATCGGCTTCGTGTCGCTGTATCTCAAAACGGCGGATGAAATCACCGGTGCGCGCGGCGTCTTCGAGGCGCTCAGCGGCAAGATGGGCGTTGTGCTGCTGGTCCTCGGCAGCATGCACTTCTTCAACCTCTACGTCTTCACCAAGATGCGCCGCCGCGCCACGCTCGCGAACTTGCCACCGCCTGTTCCGCCGATGCATCGCGTCAGCAAAGCCCACGACATCCTCGACACGCTGTGAAAACGTTCCTGCGCAAATTGAAGCTCTCATTCCTCGCGATGTTGTGCGGCTGGATCGCGTGCAACATCGCGTGGTGGGTGGGAGCCATTCTCAGCATGGATGCCACCGCGCTTCAGCACCTGGATCTCCGCCAGACGGGAGTGTTCGCGATCATGGTCGGTATTTACACCGCGATCATCATCGCCATGGCCTGGCTGGCGATCTTCCTGCCGGTCGATCTTTGCATCAAGGATGAATCGACGCTGCGCAATCCCAAGATGGCGGCCCTTCTCGGGTTCCTCGCGGCATTCTCGCTCGTGGCGTCGGTGTACGGTTACGTCGCGTGGTTCGAGGTCACTCATCATGGTTTCGCAGAAGGTCTGTGGCGTACTCTCGACAAGGCTGCCCTGCCTTACGCGCTCGGCACATGTGCCAGCGGCTGCATGGCAGCTTACGTTCGCGCTCGCATGGATCAACCCACACGCTAGGCACCATGAACACCCTCACCATCTTCTACGACGCCCGTTGCGGCCTCTGCTCGCGCTTCCGGCGTTGGATGCTCGACCAGCCCGCTTATGTGCGCCTCGATTTCATGCCCTACGACTCCGAGCAGGCACGCAAACGCTGCCCCGATCTCCCCAACCTTCGCGCCGATCAGGAAATCGTCGTCATGGGCGATGACGGATCGCTCTGGCAGGGCGCTGGAGCCTGGGTGACGTGCCTGTGGGCCTTGCGCGAGTATCGCGAGTGGTCCCTGCGTCTCGCCAGCCCCGGCATGCAGCAGATCGCCCGCCGCGTGGTGCAGTGGATCTCCAGCAACCGCATCCGCCTTTCTCATCTGCTGCGTTTGCGCAGCGATGACGAGCTGCGGGCGGAGATCACCAACGTGGTCTGTAATGATGGAACATGCGCGAGACCGACACGAAACGCGGCTTGAATCCCCAGCGGGCTTTTCAAGCCCAACGGGCTTGCGTCATGCAGCCCAGGGTTCACAGAACCCTGGGTTACGATGGTAGAGAAATCTTTGGTCTGGGTCGAACCCGAAACGGGTTCCGTCCATCGCCGCCAGCAGCGGACAGAACCGCGTTGCGGTTCGCTCTTGAGAGACACGTCATCTCATCACCCATACCCAGGGTTGTTCCAACCCTGGGCTGCATGACGGAAGGCCGTTGGCCTTCTTCAGAAACGCGGATTGAACAAAAGCCACCCCCTGCGCTGTAATGCCTGCATGATTATCCGCCACTGCCTTGCCGCCGCCTCGGTGCTCACCTTTACGCTCCATGCCGCTGACACGCGGCTGGTGCGTGAAACGGAGGCGCTGACACCTGCGGAAGAACAAACCAAGCTCCACGTCCCGCCCGGCTTCGAGGTCCAGCTCTTTGCCAGCGAGCCGGAGATCAACAAGCCCATCAACATGGCCTTCGACGCCCGTGGCCGCTTGTGGGTCTCCTCCACCGTCGAATATCCTTACTCCGCCGACAAAGGCCGCTGGAGCGATCCCCAAGGCAACCGTGTCAAAGGCAGCCGCGATGCGATCAAAATCCTCGAAGACACCGACGGCGACGGCAAGGCCGACAAGAAAGAACAGGTCTATCAGCAATACGGCCAGCGCGACACGCACGGCATGACGAACGCCTTTACATGGGGCTTCGACGGCTGGCTTTACGCCTGTCACGGCTTCAACAACGATTCGACCATCAAGGCGGCCGACGGCACGACGATCAGCCTTTCCTCAGGCAACACTTACCGCATGAAGGCCGACGGCACGCGAGTGGAACGCCACACCAACGGCCAGGTGAACCCTTTCGGAATTGCGCAGGACGAGTGGGGAAACCTGTTCACGTCCGATTGCCACTCGAAGCCGATTTATCAGCTTCTGAAGGGCGCCTACTACCCCAGCTTCGGCAAGCCTCACGACGGCATGGGCTTCGGGCCCGACATGATCCGCCACGACCACTATTCCACAGGCATCGCGGGCATCGCCATCGACACCGGCAGCCAGTTTCCGGCCGAGTATCGCGGCAAGGCGTGGATCGGCAATGTCGTCACCAGTCGCATCAATCACGACCGGTTCGAACGCACGGGCGGCACGTTCGAAGCCAAAGAACTGCCTGATTTTCTCGTTTCCAAAGACCCCTGGTTCCGCCCTGTGGACTTGAAGTTCGGGCCCGACGGCGCTCTTTACGTGGCCGACTTTTACAACCGCATCATCGGCCACTATGAAGTGCCGCTGCTGCACCCCGGCCGCGACCGCGAAAAGGGCCGCATCTGGCGCATCGTTTACAAGGGCGATCGAGCGCCTGACACGACGGCCCATGCCAAAGCCGCCGCGATCGACTGGACCAAAGCGCCGCTGGAGGAACTCGTCGCGGCTCTTGCTCACCCGAACATGGCCGTTCGCGTGTGGGCAACCAATCATCTCGTCGAACGCGGCGGCGAAGCGGCCGTCGCTCCGCTGTCGAAAATTCTCTCCGAACCCGTGGGCGATGCCCATGCCAAAAGCCATGCGCTCTGGGTGCTCCACCGCAGCGGCAAACTCGCGATGGAGCAGCTCGCCGCTGCGGCTCAGGATCCGCATGCGTTCGTTAGCAGTCACGCCATGAAAGTGCTTGCCGACGGCGCCTGGGGCTGCGACAACTGGCAAAGCATGGCATACGGGGGCCTGAAAGACACCGACGGAATGGTCCGGCGAAGCGCAGCCGAAGCCCTTGGTCAGGCCCCGACGCTCGGCCGGCTCGATCCCCTGCTGGCCGCCCTGAAAGACTGCCCGGAGGCCGACACGCATCATAGCCATGTGATCCGAATGGCGATCCGCAATCATCTCATGAAGCCGGAAATCCTCGAAAAAGTCGCTTCGAAACCGAGAGACCCGGCCCAGACGGCTGCCCTAGCCGATTGCGCGCTCGGGGCACAGACCAAAGAATCGGCGAAGTTCGTGCGGAATTATCTGACGAATT
>DNXB01000463.1:11504-12549 GCA_003506995.1 Verrucomicrobiales bacterium | reverse complement strand
GCGCCATGAACGAGCCCACCGGAGAATCCGCCGGCAACGCTCTCGAAGTCGCTGAATGCGTCCGCTGCCTCAAGGGCGAAGGCCCGCAAGATCTTGAAGAAATCGTGCTCGATCTTGCCTCCGCCGTCGCTGTCTCGCCACGCGTTGATCTGCAAAAGATGCTCCATCGTGGCGATGCGTGGCGAAAATTCCAACAGATGGTCGCCTTGCAGGGCGGCAACGTCGAAGCGCTCGAAAAAATCACCTCCGTGCATCGCGCTCCGTTCATCGCCGAGTTCAAGTCACCCGCCAGCGGCGTGCTGCATCGCATGGATGCAGGCGGCATCGGTCAGGTCGTCCTCGAACTCGGTGCCGGTCGCTCCAAAGCCGCCGACCCCGTCGATTTCGCCGTCGGCTGCGATCAGATCGCCAAAACCGGCATCCAAGTGCGAGCTGGTGATGTGTTACTCCGAGTTCACGCCCGAACCAAAGCCGCGCTGGCACGCGCCCTCGATGTTTTACCGCAGCACATCGAAGCTGTGTGATTATCTTATGGGTATTTGCTATCGCGAACTGCGCACATCGATTGTCCGGATTTCGATCAGCACTTTTTTGGGATTGAACCCATAAACAACGGATCTCTCATGAGATCCTTGAGATACCTCAACCTCATCCTCGGAATAGAAAACAAGCTGCTTTGCCATTTCCTCTTCAGTTAGACCAGTGGGAAGAAGCAAGCTCGTCGGGTGAAGAACCAATGCATGTCCGAGGACGTGCTCAACCTCGGGCAAACTCATTCCAAGCTGAGGTTGGTATTGAATTGACACAGCTCTATACACCGCTGCGGCGCAGGAGATGATCACAAGAATCGCCAAAAGTAATTTCAAAATCTTCATCGCGACTATGGACTAGAGATGGTTTCCCTTGGGGCTGTCGCACTCACAATGCACTATCGCCGCATTTTCCCAAGGAATTCAATGCCTCACGGCTTGTTGTTTTGTCGCAGCACATCGAGCTCATTTGACGTTTCCTACTCATGAACCGCCGCCGCTTCCTCCAGACCTCC
>DNXB01000463.1:9880-11477 GCA_003506995.1 Verrucomicrobiales bacterium | reverse complement strand
CGACGCGCATCATCGACACGCACACGCATTTCTACGATCCCACTCGTCCCGGCGGCGTTCCGTGGCCCGGCAAAGGTTCCAAACTCTACCGCACCGTGCTGCCTGCCGACTGGCTTGCCGTCGCAGCACCGCATGGCGTCAAAGAAACGGTCATCGTCGAGGCCAGTCCGCTTGTTGAAGACAATCAGTGGATTCTCGATCTCGCCGCCAAGGAGAAGTCCATTGTCGGCTTCGTCGGTCATCTCGATCCGGGAGCCGAGTTTGCCGCGAACTTGAAGCGCTTCGCCGCGAATCCGATCTTCCGTGGCATCCGCTGGAGCGGCAACTTCCTGCTCGACGAGGCGAAACGCGACTCCGTGCTCGCAGGGGCCAAACTCCTCGCCGAGCACGGCCTCGAACTCGATTTGAACGGACCCCCAGCTTATCTGCCGCACGCCGCCAAACTCGCCGCCGATATTCCCGATCTACGTGTCCTCATCAATCACCTCGGCGCTCCTGGCGATCCGCAGGCCCTGCGTCCTGAGTGGAAGGACAACATCCGCATCGCCGCCAAGCAGCCGAATGTCTTCATGAAGGTCTCCGCCCTCGTCGAGCAGAAGCAATGGCCCGAAGGCCAGGCTCCGCGCGACACGGCCTACTACCTGCCCATCCTCGACCACCTCTGGGAAACCTTCGGCCCCGACCGCCTCATCTATGGCAGCGACTGGCCCGTCTCCGACCGTGGAGCGCCCTACGAGGTCTTGTTCAAGATCGTGGACGAATACTTCCGCGCCAAAGGCCCCGAAGCCTGCGAGAAGCACTTCTGGAAGAACTCGCTGACCGCGTATCGCTGGATCGAGCGGAAATAGATTCTCCCAGCACTTGCTGACGAAGATGCCAGCCGTTAAAATCAACTCATGAGCACTCAGTCAGCCTTTCATCGTGGCGTGCATCCACTGCTTCAGCTCCTGCTTCCTGGCAAGGAGGCGGCCGTGCTGGCAGTGCAGCCAGACAAGGCTTTGCGTGAACGCATTGAAGAACTCGCCGCCAAGTCCACGGAGGGCGGCCTCACCGCCGACGAGCGCGATGAGTACGAAGGCTATGTCCAGGCCAACAAATTCGTCGCCACCCTGCGGCGGCAGGCGCGCCAAATGCAAGCCAGCGCCGCGTCGTGACTGAGGCGACGAAAGCCCTCGTGCGGCAGCGCGCCGGGTTTCGGTGTGAGTATTGCCGTCTGCACCAGGATGACTCTCCGCTGGCCGCCCTGCACATCGAGCATGTCCGTCCACGCAAGCATGGCGGCTCCGATCACGAGTCCAACCTCTGCCTCGCATGCATCGACTGCAATCTTCACAAGGGCGCCAACCTCACAGGCATTGATCCCGTGACCGGCGCCGTCACCGAGCTGTTCCATCCACGCAGTCAGCGATGGGAGGATCATTTCTTCTGGGCTGGCATTCATCTCCAAGGCATCACGGCGATCGGGCGGACCACGATCCAGGTTTTGTGCATGAACTCCGATGACCAGCTCGATTTGCGCGCCGCGTCCTGAGTCCTGGATGCAGCAGGATCGAGCGCGATTGAGTCAGAGGTGAAAGGTGAGAAGTGTCGCCTGCGG
>DNXB01000463.1:4549-9813 GCA_003506995.1 Verrucomicrobiales bacterium | reverse complement strand
GTCATTGGCGGCGGCGAGCGCGGCCTCGGACTCGATGCCGAGTTTGCGGGCGAGATTGACGACGCTGAAGAACAGATCGCCGATTTCTTCTTCAATATGGGCTTTGTTGCCGGACTGCACGGCTTCCTCAAGCTCGGCAGTCTCCTCGCGCAGCTTGTCAAAGACGGGCGCGGCGTCCGGCCAGTCGAAGCCGACACGGGCGGCTTTCTTTTGCAGTTTTTGACCGCGCATGAGCGCCGGGAGGCCGCTGCCTACTCCGTGCAGCAGGCCTTCGTGCTGCGTGCCTTTTTCCACGCGCTTGATGGCGTCCCACTGCGAGAGCACCGCGTCGGAGGTGGCGGCGCTGGCCTCGCCAAACACATGCGGATGACGACGGATGAGCTTCTCAGTGAGTCCGTGCGCCATCTGGTCGAGGTCAAAGACTCCGGTCTCGCTGGCGATCTCGGCGTGCAGTACGGGCTGCAGAAGGATGTCGCCGAGTTCATCGCAAATCTGCGCAGGATCACCGCCACGGATGGCCTCGGCCACCTCGTAGGCTTCCTCAATGACATGCGGGATCAGCGACTCATGCGTCTGCTCCATGTCCCACGGGCAGCCTCCCGGCGCGCGCAGGCGATGCACGACGTAGCGCAGGCGGGTGAGGGCGTCAGGATGATTGAGCATGTCTTCCATGCAGGCAGTTAAGGAGATGCTGATTTAATCGGTGTGTGCTTCAATCCTACTCCTCCTCTTNNAAGAGTAGGAGCAGGAGTAAGAGGAAGATTTGATCACCGCTTTTTGATTGGTTCCGTGTTTCCTAAGCGTGCGCGGCAGCCGGTGCGATGAGAATTTTCGGTCCATTCTGAAACAACGCACGACGAATCTCCCCTCACCTAACCTCTCCCCGCAGTCGGATAGCAGACCAAGCGCATGCTCTGCGCGGGGAGAGGGACTGGCAGGCTCGCCTGCTGGCCTGAGAGTATGTGGACGCCTGCTGTTTCAGTCCCTCTCCCCGCTGTGGATGATCCCATGATCTGAAGCATGATGCGGGGCTAGCGCAGCGCCGCGAAGCGAAAGGTTAGGTGAGGGGGGCTTGTGCCTCGTCCGTGTGTCCCGGCAGAAACAGCACCCACTTCCTGTATGAACCGCATTTCCATCCCCTCAGGCAAAGGCCTGGATGAAGCTGACCTCCAGCGCGAGACCTTCATTCACGTTCGTGTGCAGGTGGCTTTCGAGCTGGCGGAGAATGCGGATGCGCTTGGCGACCTCACCGGAGTCCCACTTATCGGCGAGCGCGGCGGTGGCGGCCTGAAACTTTGGCAGATCGAGGTTTTCGGCCCCGGCCTGCTGACGAGCGACATCCCCGAACCACGAGAGCAGCAGATCCATCATGGCGCTGCGCTGCTGGATGTATTCGGCCTCGATCTGCGCCTCCACCTGGTCCTCGCGCTGCTTGAGCCAGGTTCCGTCGGTGGTTTTGCCGTAGTGCTCGGTTTCACGCTCAAAGTCGGCCTCGTGACGTTTTTTGAGGTCTTCGTGAAGCTCTTCGAGGATGGCTTCAAAGTCGGCCTTCAGCCCGAGCGCACCGGAAAGCGTGCCGGCGGCACGGGCGGCGAGTTTTTCGAGCACCACGAGGAGTTTGTACTCGTGATCGGTGAAACTGCGGGCACCGGCGGGCGGCATGAGGCCGATCTCGATGACGCGGGACTGGATGGTGGGCAGAAGCTGCTCCGGCTGCGTGGTGAGCAGCAGCAGCAGTGTGTTCGGAGGCGGCTCTTCGAGCGTTTTGAGGAAGGCGTTCTGCGCCTGCACATTCATGCGCTCCGCATCGACGATGATGCCGAGCTTCCAGCCGTTCGGTGCGGCGGTGCGGCGGATCATCTTTTCCAAGAAGCGGATCGTGCCCGGATCATCGCCATCATCGCCGATGGTGATGCGGCGGGACTTGCTCTGCGGTCGCAGCACGATGGCCCCCTGCCCTTCCCAGGCCTCCAGCGTGCGGAATTGAGTGCCGACCATCAAGTCCAGCACACGGGCCGCGAACTCCTCGTGTTTGGCTTCCTTCGGCCCCGTGATGAGATACGCGTGCCCGAGGCGGCCGTTGTCACGGGCGCGGGTGAGAAGGCTGAGGGCGTGGTCGGCTTTGAAAGGCATGAGGGAGGAATGACGAAATCCGAAGGACGAATGATGAATGCAACGAGCCGGGAAGGCTGGATGCGATGTGTAATGCGCCTTGGAGAGTTGTGGATTACTCGACATCCGTTCCGGTGCAACTGGCAGATGTCACTGTGGCAGCAGAGTGGTCCGCACCTCGCGAAGCGCGCCGAAGGCAATCCTCTGTGCGGCGCTCCGCAAGCTCTTAGATTACCAGGCATCCAGAAAGCATCATCCTTTGCTGAGTGGTTGAGCAAAAGTCACTTCTCGGGCATTCCACGCGCCGCACAGAGGACTGTGCGGACCACTTTAAGGCGCGGGCGCGGCTTCGATGCTGATGCGGATGTCGTCAAAGAAGACGGGCTCGCCGGAGAAGGGGGTGGCCCAGATGGCGCATTTGCCCTGGCCTTTGAGGCCTTTGTCCTCGTGCTTGATGAGCGCTTCGGCTGGCTCCGCGGCGTCGGCGGCCCAGGCTTTGCCGGTGATGCCCCAGGCGTCGTCCGCGCCCTTTTTGGCCTCAAGCTTGACCTTCAGCCACGCGTCGGTGGTCCAGGTGAAGGGCACGGTGGCGAGCGTCTGGTCGTTTTTGACGATTTCGAGGGCTTTTTTGGCCGGATTGACGAGCAGGCGGTAGCCGCTCATGCCATGCACGCTGACGCCGAAGCGCGGGGTGCTGCGGCCGCGTTTGGTGGCAAAGACGCGTGCCTCGATGCTGGCATTGCCAGCGGCGGAGACGGCTAGCTGGGCGCTGGCGTCGGTGATGGGAGCGGGATCGATGACGATGGCCTTGTTGCCCTCACGCGCGGCGATCTTGATGGTGCCGTCAACGACGAAAACTTCCTTGGGCGGTTCGCCCTCGGCCCAGTCGTCGGCCTTGATCTCGAAGGTTTGAAGCTGCTGGGCGTGAAGATTGAGCGCGGCGAGAAGGCTGGCGGCAAGAAGCAGTCGTTTCATGATTTTGCTGAGGCGAAACTGGTTCAGCGCACGGGTTCTTTCAGCAGCGCGAGCGCTTCGAGCGCGGACATGTCCTCATGAACGACGGCGGAGAGGCTGCGGGAGATGGCCCCAGGATTTTTGTGCTGCCAGACGTTGCGACCGATGGCGATGCCTGCGGCACCGGCGTCCATGGCGTTTTCGACCATCTGCAGCAGGCCGGCGTCGTCGCCCATGGCCGCGCCGCCGAGGATGATGACGGGAACGAAGCTTTGGGCGACGATGCGGCGGAAGTCATCGACCGTGCCGTTGGTGGGGTAGGGGGTCTTGACCACGTCCGCGCCGAGTTCGGCGGCGAGGCGGACGGCGAAGCTGACATTTTCCACAGTGTACTTGTCCGGGGCACCGAGGGCGTAGGGGAGGGACTCAAGAATGACCGGGATGTCGGTGTCGAGGCTGAGGCGGATGAGATCGGCGCACTCCTGGAAATTGTCCTTCTCGTAGGCGGACCAGGGGTAAAGCATGTTCATGACGGCGTTGGCACCGACTATTTCGGCCTCCTCGACGCCGTAAACGTTGATGCTGCCGGCCCCTTCGCCCGTGGTGCGGGTGTTATAAACGTCCGTGCGGAGGATGATGCCTTTGCCCGCGAGGCTGTCTGCGGCGCGCAGGGCGACGCCGAGGTTCAGGACGTAGCCATCGACGAAGTCGTTGACCTGGTCGATGATCTGGAAGGGGTTTTCCAAACCGGGCACAGGAATGGCGCAGCCGTGGTCGATGGGAAGGATGACGGTCTTGCCGTCGCGAAAAAGGGCTTCGAGGTTTTCCTGGCGGTTCATAGAATGGAAGATATGGCCGTTTTCTTCGCCGTGATGATGGCGCGGCGCAAACTCAATTCTCGGGACTGCCCAGGGTCAGCGTTTGATGCTCTGCGGCTGGCTTTTGACCTTTTCGATCTCCCGGTTGGACCTGTCCATCTCGCGTTCAAAGCGGGTTTTATCGCGTTTGTACTCGCGGATGAGATCGACCGTCCAAAAAGCGCCGCTGAGGCTGGTGGCCAGCAGAAGGACGAAAAGTGCAAAGCAGATGAAGGACATCTGGGACTCCTGCACGCGGCGCTGCTCACGATCTGAATCCACATCCAGGACTCCCAGAAGGTCCATCCACCAAAGACGCCAGACCCGCGGGTCGCGGGCGATGTTCAACGCCCAAAAGCTGATGAACAGCGCAAGGATGGAGGCAATGGCGAGACCGATGGGCATGCGAGGCAATTTATGCCCGTAGATAAAGGTTCAGGGCACCTCTGGATAGGGGGTGTTTTTTTCGAGGCTGGCCTTGGCTGGTGAAAAAACGGTTTTTTTGCCGGCCTTCTCCTGCTTCAGATGGCGGCAGGCGGCCTTTGTGAGTCAGGTTTTTGGGTGTGTGGGTGAGTCAGGTGTGCTTTTCGCCCCCTTTGAGAGGGGTTTGCTGGCTTTAACCAACCAGGCAGGCATAGCGATCCATGTTATAGACCAAGTTGCTGAGGTGGTTGTGCTGCGCGGCGCGTTTCAGTCCGATACTTCGACATAGGTCAGCCCCCATTTGTGCCATGCGCGCGAAGATGTGCTCCACTCTCACCCGCATGCGGCTGATCGTGTGGTTGGTCTGCACCTCGGCCTGGCTCAGCGGATGGCCGCGTGTGGCTTTGCGCATGAGGAACTCCTGGGCGTTGAGCTTGATCAGATGTGCCTCGTGCTCGGCGCTGTGATAGGCGCTGTCGGCCAGCACGGCCTGGTCTTTGTCATCGAGCAGCTCTTCGAACACCTGGCTGTCGTGGACGCTGGCCGGGGTGGTCGTTGAGTTGAGGATGAACTTGGTTTTCAAGTCCGCCTTCACATGGTTCTTCCAGCCGTAGTGGACTTCGTTGTTCTTTTTCGTCCAGCGTGCCTCGCTGTCCTTCTGGCGGCCCACGGCGGGGTTTTGATCAAACTCCCCGGGACGCTCGCCCTTCTTGATGCGCTGGTTTTGCTCGCGCTCGTTGCGCTGGCGCGGGGCGTCCACAAAGCTGGCGTCCACGATGCTGCCTTCGCGGGCGACGATGCCTTTGCCTTCAATCATCTGGCCGAAGGCGTCGAAGAGCTTGCGGCCGCCTTCGCGGCCGCCCTGCTCAATGCGCTGCTTGAAGTCCCAGAGCGTTTTGGCGTCGGGGATGTCGTCGC
>DNXB01000463.1:0-4492 GCA_003506995.1 Verrucomicrobiales bacterium | reverse complement strand
GTTCTTCGAGCTGCGGGCGGAAGCTCTCCCAGGGGATGAGGTCACGCAGCTTGAGGATGCCGGTGCTTTTGGCGGCGACGGCCTGCTCGTGTTCGATGGCGGAGAACAATCCGCCGCCCCGTTCGGTCTTGCGATAACGCTTCATGGCCCCTTTTATCGCGCATGGTTGCGCTCAATGAAAGTCACGCCTGGGGAAATGAGGTTTCCAGAGGTGCCCTTCAATGAGATTTCATGGAAGGCTCATGCGCGGAGGGAGCGCAAGCCTACCAATTTTTGATCCACTTGTTCGCGATGCTCGGGTCTTCGAGAGCGTCGGAGGATTTCTTTTGGGTGTTTGCCTCGTCCTCAGCATAGGACCAGAGGTCGTAGGTGCTGTTGACGGTGACAACGTCCGCATCATCGCCTGAGCCCCCGGTCGTGGCGCTTGGTGGCGATGCCTTGACGTATTGGAAAGGTCTGCCAAAGCCGTCCACCAGCATGTAGGTCGAGTCACGGAGTATATACATGCTCTGCGGCATTTCTTTGAGGGTGATGTTTTTGACCTCATCCCCCTCGGTCTTGCCGTCAGAAGCGCCGGAAGTCTCGCCTCCTGAGGCGCTGACGCCTTTGATCTGGTCAAAGCCGTCGCCGCTGAGCGTCTGGTAAAGGCAGGCGGCACCACCGGTGTCATAGCTTTTGCCAGGAAGTATTTCCACCATCTGGCCGACGTTGGCCGGCTCGGGATACTCACCGAATTCTGTGTTGTAGTTCTCCAACGCGGATTTGGTGGCCTCAAAGGTGCCTGCGGTGAGGCGCCGCTTCGAGGAGCGCATCGCATAGGTGTACGCTCCCATCGTCAAGCCTGCCAGCAGGGCGATGATGGTGATGACAATCAGCATCTCCACCAAGGTGAAGCCTCGCCGAAGGTTGAATCGGAAGTGAGCCAGTTTCATGGAAGTCATGTTAAAGTTAGGCCGGATATCATGCCTGGACTAGCCGCCGCCGCCGCCGCTGAGGTTCTTGATCACGTCGATGAGCGGGAGGAACAGCGCCATGACGATGACACCCACGACGAGAGCCAGGATCACAATCATGAGCGGCTCGAGCATCGAGGTGAGGGCGGACACAGAATTGTCCACCTCATCCTCGTAAACGTCGGCGATTTTGAGAAGCATTTCGGGAAGCTGGCCGGTTTCCTCGCCGACATCGACCATGGAGATGACCATGGGTGGGAAGACGCCGCTGGACTCCAGCGGAGCGACCATGGACTCACCTTCTTTCACCGCGTCATGCACCTTGGTGATGGCGTCGGAGATGATGGTGTTGCCGGCTGTGTCACGCGTGATGTTCAGCGCCTGGAGAATGGGCACGCCGGAAGTGACGAGCGTGCCGAGGGTGCGGGTGAAGCGCGAGATGGCCGTTTTGCGCTGCACATCCCCGAACAGCGGCAGTTTGAGCTTGGTGCGGTCGATCCAGCGGCGGCCGCCTTTGGTGGCGGCAAGCATGCGCCAGAAAAGGATGCCGCCAATCACGCCGGCGAGAAGGTACCATTTGTAATCATACATGTTGCGGCTGAAGCCGATGACCCACTTGGTCAGCTCCGGCAGCTTGTCCTTGCTGCCCAGCATGTCCTCGAAGATTGTCTCGAAACGCGGCACGATCACCAGCATCAGGAAGACCATGATGGCGGACGCGATGCACATGACGATGATGGGGTAAACCATCGCCGCGACGACCTTGTTTTTGAGCTTCTGGGCCTTTTCCTGGTATTCAGCCAGACGGTTGAGGACGAGTTCCAGCACACCACCGAGCTCGCCGGCCTTCACCATGTTGATGTAGAGCTTGTTGAAGATGCGCGGGTATTGCTGAAGGCTTTCCGAGAAGGTGCTGCCGGTTTGCACGTTTTCGGCCAGCGTGTTGATGGTGCCCTTCATCACGGGGTGCGGCTCCTGGCGGCCCAAAACGGTGAGACCGCGAAGCAGCGGCAGGCCGGAGTCGATCAGAGTGGCAAGCTGGCGGGTGAAGACCATCAAGGTCTTGCTCTTGACCTTGGCGTTCGCTCCTACTTTGACGACCTTGGCCTTGCCCTTGGTGGCTGTCTTGGCACGTTTCTTGATCGCGGCCGCCTGTCCCTGGCCTTCAGCGGCGACGCTGGTCGGATAGAGGCCGCTCTGCCGGAGCTGGTTGATGGCATCGGCTTCGGAGGCGGCATCGAGATCTCCGGCGGTTTCCTGGCCGTTTTGGTCCAGGGCGATGTAGTGAAACTTGGGCATAGGGACGTGTGTCTTGGAGGCGGATTTGCTGTGAAAGAAAAATCAGAATACCGGGGCGGCAGGTGTTCTGTCCATCAAATAATGAGCAGGAGTGGGCGGATGATGGCCTGACCGCCTTGGAAGGCCGTCATCAGGTGTATTTGAGCACTTCTTCGATGGTGGTTTCTCCATCATAAATGCTGCGCAGGCCGTCCTCACGCAGTGTCACCATGCCCAGTTCGATGGCCTTCTGCCGCAGCACGAGCGATGGGGCGCGGCCAGTGATCAGCTCACGAATGGGGTCGGTCACGTCCAGCAGCTCGTAGATGCCCCGGCGTCCCTTGTAGCCGCTGCCGCCGCAGGTTGAGCAGCCGGAACCGGTGTGGAAGTGTTTGCCGCCGATGTCTTCAAGGGAGAGGTTAAGCTGGTTGAGGACATGCAGGCTTGGCTCGTATGGCGCGCGGCAGGACTTGCAGATGGTGCGCAGCAAGCGCTGGGCGAGCACCCCTTCGAGAGTGGCGGCCACGAGGAACGGCTCGACTCCCATGTCCACCAAACGGGTGACGGCGCCGGCGGAGTCGTTGGTGTGCAGAGTGCTGAGAACCAAGTGACCCGTGAGCGATGCCTGGATGGCAATCTGCGCGGTTTCGAGGTCGCGNNATCGGCACCTGCATGATGCCGTCCAGCTCGTATTCGACGGGGTCTTCAGCGGTGAGCAGCTTGGCGTCGATGGTGTTGATCTTGCGGAGGCAGGCGTAGAGGGTGGTGGTCTTGCCGGCACCGGTGGGGCCGGTGACGATGAAGATGCCGTTCGGCTTGTGAATCGTCTCCTCAATGTAATTCCGCAGGCTTTCGCCCATGCCCAGGTCAGAGAGTTCGAGCTGGATGGAGGACCGGTCCAGCACTCGCAAAACCACGGACTCGCCATGCTGCGTGGGCAGGGAGTTCACACGCATGTCCACCGCTTTGCCGCCCACGGTGGTCATGATGCGTCCATCCTGCGGGATACGGCGCTCGGCGATGTTCATGTTTGCCATGACCTTCACGCGGGAGATCACGGAAGTGGCCAGATGCACCGGCGGCGGGGCCATCTCATAAAGGGTGCCGTCCACGCGGTAACGAATCTTGAACTCGCGCTCAAAGGGCTCGAAGTGGATGTCGCTGGCGCGTTCTTTGATGGCCTGGTGCATCACCAAATCGACAAATTTGACGATCGGGGCGGAATTGGCCTCCGCCTCGGGCGAGTTTTCCTTCCCGCCGCTCTTGCCGAGGTTGCCAAAAATCTCGTCAATGCTCGGTGCCCCGCTGCCATAGTGCTTGTCAATGAGCGATTGCACCTGGGTGCGACGCGCGACGACCGGGACGATGGTCTTTTCCACGCCGAAACGCAGATCTTCCACGAGTTGCGCGTTCAGCGGATCAGTGAAGGCCACATGCAGCCCTTGTGCGTCCAGTGTGATTGGAAAAGCGCCGTACAGCCGGGCCATGCCCGCCGGGATGAGCGCCACCACCGAGGGCGGCGGCTCGAAATTGTCGAGATCGAAGTGATCCGCGCCCAGTTCATCCGCCACCTGCGCCCAGAACTCGTCCTCGTTGGAGTAGATGCCGTAGTCGAGCAGCACCTGGATGATGTCCTTGCCGTTGTGGATGCTGTCCTGCTCGATGTCGTAGGCGACGCCTTTGTCGATCACGCCGCGGTTTTCGAGCATGTCTATCACATTCTGGGCTGTCATAGTCTTCGGTGGGGAATGGGATTCGTCTTGAAAAGTGAGGGTGAAATCAATCGGCGTCGGCCATCGTGGCCTCAATGACCTCTTCGGCGGTGGTCATGCCGGAGAGCACCTTGCGCACGCCGTCCTCGCGGAGGGTGCGCATGCCCAGCTCACGGGCGCGTTTGCGGAGCTGCGGTGTGGTGAGCTGTTGATTGATCATATTACGCACCTCGTCATCAATGGTGAAGATCTCCACCAGCGACATGCGTCCGCGGTAGCCGCCCTGGCGGCATTTGTTGCAGCCGTTCGGCCCCATGATCGTGGCCTCGACCAGTTGTGAAACTTCCAGCCCGAGGGCGCGCAACTCGCGGTCATTGAGGGCGGAGGAGGTTTTGCAGTCTCCGCACAGCTTGCGCACCAGGCGCTGGGCCTCGATGGCGCGCACAGCAGAGGCGATCAGGAAAGGTTTCACGCCGATGTCCGCAAGACGCGCCACCGCGCTGGGCGCGTCATTCGTGTGCAGGGTGGAGAAGACCAAGTGGCCGGTCA
>DNXB01000644.1 GCA_003506995.1 Verrucomicrobiales bacterium | reverse complement strand
AGCGCCTTCATCACGATCCAGTCCAGCTCTCCTCGCACCAGCCTCGTCAGCTTGTGCGGTTCCACGCTGCGTTGCTCAGCCACCTTCGTCAGTGCCTCGCCCAGCGAGCTCAGGCGTGTGCTGGGACGTGGAGGATCCTCCTCACGGATCATGCGCTGAATTTCCGCGTAGCCCGCCTGGCGCAGACGATGCGAGTCAAGCGGCGTGCGGCCCGTGAGAAGCTCGTATAGCACCACGCCCAGCGAGTAGAGATCGCTGCGTGTGTCCACGTCCAGTGCGTTCAGCTCTGCTTGCTCCGGACTCATGTACTCCGGCGTGCCGATCATCACTCCGTGGCCTGTGAACAGTGTCTTCTCGGTAAGTTCCAGATTAAGTGCTTTCGCGATGCCAAAATCGATCACCTTGACCACCGGTTTGCCATCATGCGGTGAGACCAGGATGTTGGAAGGCTTGAGATCACGATGGATGATGCCTTTTTGATGTGCATGCTGCACCGCAGCCAGCACATCGAGAAACAGCTCCAGGCGCTGGCGGGTGCTGAGTTGCTGATCGTTACAGTACTGTGTCAGCGGTACGCCCTTGACCAGTTCCATCACGAAATAGGGGCGGCCGTTCTCCGTGGCACCGCCATCATAAACTTGCGCGATGTGGGGATGATCCATCAATGCCAGCGCCTGGCGCTCCGCCTCAAAACGGGCCACAACCTCGCGCGTGTCCATGCCGGGCTTGATCACCTTGAGCGCCACCCTTCGCTTCACCGGTTCGGTCTGCTGCGCTAGGTAAACGATGCCGAATCCGCCTTCGCCGAGTTCTTGCAGCAGCTTGTAGCGACAGATCATGCTGCCGGACAGCGCCGATGCCGGGCTGCCTGTCGGCACCTTGAGCGTGGCTGCGTCCTGTCCAGTTTCATCCTGGTCTTCCAGCAGCGCTTCCGTCAGCAGTTCCAAGGGCCCCATCGCCGCCTTCAGCAGGCATTGCGGACAACTGCCTTGTGCGACACCTGCGGGCAGCGGTTGGCCGCAAAGAGAACAAATGGCTGAGGGAGTGGACATGGATCAGGCTGACAGGTTGACTCTAGCGGCGTGGCAGACAGCGCCTCAAGACAGATCATCAGGAAAAACAGCTCTTGGTTACACGCAGGGGGGAAACCACGCCCTGCCTGATGC
Source organism: Verrucomicrobiales bacterium (assembly GCA_003506995.1). Taxonomy (GTDB): domain Bacteria; phylum Verrucomicrobiota; class Verrucomicrobiia; order Verrucomicrobiales; family Verrucomicrobiaceae; genus Prosthecobacter. Next base: position 4,557 of record DNXB01000644.1, on the reverse strand, counting down.
TCTTGTAAACATGGTCCTGCACTTGAGATCGGCCATCATCCGTAGCAATTTCACGGCTTCCTCTTTTCGGTCTAGCGCAAAAAGCGCTAAGAATGCTGGGCTGCCGGTTCAGCCGGTGTTCTGTCCAAAAACCTTGAACAGATGCACGATCTCAGCATTCACCTCGCTCGGTGATTCTACCGTGAGAGCGATCTCTTCATGCAAAAAACGCCGGTAGCGCTGGCGCAGCCGGTAAACGGCCACTTTCATCGCTCCCTCGCTCATGCTGAGTGTTGCCGCGATCTGTGCCAGTGTGGTGCTGTCTCCATCCGCGGAGAGGCGGTCCTTGAGCGCGTTGAAAATCACCTCTTTGCCATCCTTGGCATACTCATCGCGGAGTTTCACGAGCACTGAGTCCAGCAAGGCCAGCGCCCACTGCCGTTCAAACAAGATTTCCGGGGTCACCGTCGTTGCTGGCTCGATGATGCCTGCCTGTTCCATCTCTTCCGCGTCCAGGGCCACCGTCATCTTCCCACCACCGCGCTTTAGGGCGGAGTCGCGTTCGTGTTCGTTGGCCGCGAAACGCTTCACCGCCACCAGCAGGAATGAGCGCAGCCGACCTTTCCCCTCCTCGACACAGGCGAAGGAGTCCCGCTCCAGCAGCATGGCAAAAAAGCCCTGCGTCAGGTCTTCGGCGTCATGCGGCGTGTTCCCCTGACGACGCAGGAAGGCGTAAACGGGCTTCCAATAGGTCTGGCACAGTTCCGCCAACGCTGCCGCCGCCTGCGGCTCGCCAGACTGCCGGGCCCGCAGCACCACGCTCCAGTGGGTGGCTGGAAAAGCCGCCCCGTTTTGGGGCGCGGCCTGGCCGGGCTCGGTCAGGGCGATGGTTTCCTCATTCATGCAGTTCATCATAGCAACATGCCCGGACGATTGGCGAGCTTGATTTAAGGGGCCTGCTGACAACCTGGGTCTTCACGGATGAATGGTTTGATGCAGGCGGGCTTTGGTGGATGATGCAACAATGAGATACCGCGACCAACGCCGCTCCGCATCACCGCCCCCACGACCGCATTTCACTCCCCGCAAGAGCATGGGGCAGAATTTTCTCCAGGATGAGGAGACGGCTCGCTGGATCGGGGATCAGGTGCAGCCGGACGGGGCGGATGTGGTGGTGGAGATCGGTCCGGGGATGGGGGCGCTGACGAGGCACCTCGTGGGCAGACCGAAGAAGCTCATCTTGATCGAAAAAGACTCCCAGCTCGCACCGGAGCTCATCCGCGAGTTTGAAGAGCGCGAGGACGTGGAGGTGATCCACAACGACGCCACGCGCATCGACCTGCGGCCGTGGTTCCGGCATGGGCCGCTGCGGCTGGTGGGCAATTTGCCGTATTCCGTGGGCAGCGAGATCCTGAAGCACTGGCTGACGCCGCCGTCGCCGGTGGGCTGCGCGGTGTTCATGCTGCAAAAGGAGGTGTGTGACCGTCTGGCGGCTACTTGTGAGGATGACGCCTACGGGGCGCTGAGCCTGCTGGTGCAGAAGGACTGGAATGTGGAGCTGCTGCGCGTGGTGCCGCCGGAGGTGTTTGATCCGAGGCCGAGGGTGGATTCCGCCGTCATCCGCCTCACGCCGCGTGATCCGGCCACGCTGCCGGTGTTTGATCATGTGCTGTTTGATCGGCTGGTGCGCATGGGCTTCTCCCAGCGGCGCAAGCAGCTCAAAAATCTGCTGCCCGAGGCTCCGGGCGGCTGGGAGGCATTGATTCAATCGCTCAATGTCCCGCCGACGGTGCGGGCGGAGGCGCTGTCGCTCACGCAGTGGGTTCAGATTGCCCGCCACTATGAGCAACGCCACGAGGCCGATGCCGGGCAGAAGGCCAGTGAGATGTTCGACGTGGTGAATGAGCGCAACGAAGTCACCGGCCAGCTCACACGGGGCGAAGTCCACAAACGCAAGCTGCTGCATCGCGCCGTTCACATCTTCGTCATCAACAAACGCGGGCACCTCTACCTCCAGCAGCGCTCGCATCTGAAGGATGTGTCGCCGTTGAAATGGGACAGCAGCGCCGCCGGTCATCTCGATGCGGGGGAAAGCTACGCCAGCGCCGCGATCCGCGAAACGCGCGAGGAAATCGGCATCCAGGTCGATGCGACGGAGGTAGCGGCGCAGATTCCTGCCGGGGAGAACACCGACCATGAATTCGTCGAGCTGCATCTGGCTCGTCACGATGGCCCCATCCGCTGCCTGCCCGAGGAAATCGCCACCGGTGACTGGTTCAAGCCTGAGGACATCAGCGCCTGGGTCGAGGCGCGGCCACAGGACTTCGCGAAGGGTTTTGTGACGTGCTGGAAAGTAGTCCAGAGCTTTAGCTCGACTCTGTTCATCCCCAAACCGTCCTGAACGAGCTGAAGCTCTAAACTACTTTCGTCATGCCTTTCCGGCCCTTCGACCCCAGCGAGGAAGTCCACAGCCATCGGCTGAAACTGCCGCACTGGCGGCAGTGGGGCACGACCTACTTCATCACCTCGCGTCTGGCCGATTCGCTGCCCACGCATGTGCTGGACGAATGGCGCACGCTGCGTGACGGCTGGCTGGCGGCTCATGGACTCACTTCAAGCGAGCAGCTTGGTCAACTCCCGGAAGATCAGCGTCATGCTTACCACCGCGAGTTTACCGCACGCTTCCATGAACTGCTGGATGCCGGGCATGGCGAATGTGTTCTGGCGAAAGCAGCCCTCGCCGCCATTCTTGTCAGCAAGCTCACGGCTGGCGATGAGCACTCGTATCATCTTGATGCCTGGGTCATCATGCCCAATCACTTCCACGCCATCGTGGAACCAATCGAGGAAGCAGTGCTTGGCGAAATCATCCAACGCTGGAAGGGCGGCAGCGCACGCGAGATCAACTTGGCGTGTGGTCGCTCAGGGCAGCTCTGGCAGCATGAGCCGTTCGATCATATCGTGCGCAGCGAGGCGCAGTTGAACCACTTTCGTCGTTACATCGCGCTGAATCCTGAGAAGGCGGGGTTGCGTGATGGCTTTGTGCTGGGAGTTGGCAACGAGTACGGGTTGAGTGCCGAAGGTGTTTTGGAGAGATTCGCGCTGAAGCGCGAAGCAAAGTAGTTGAGAGCTTTAGCTCGTTCTGAGGACTGCGTAGCTTTCCAAACCCGAGCTAAAGCTCAGGACTACTCACCGCATCGTTCTCGGAATAAACACCGCCTGCATTCCCGCTGCCTTGGCGGCTTCCAGGCCGCTGTTGCCGTCTTCGAGCACGAGGCATTCGCTTGGAGCGATGCCCATGCGCTCAGCGGCGAGCAGGAACATGTCAGGCGCTGGCTTGCCGTGCTTCACGAGTTTCGGCGTGATGATGGTTTCAAAGAGATGAATCAGCCCGGTGGCTTCCAGGCAGCCGCGCACGGTGGGTTCCTCGCTGCCGGAGGCCACGGCCATGGGGAAACGGCCTGCGAGGGACTTGGCAAACTCGGCCACCGGGCGCACCGGCTGCACCTCAGGGATGCGCCTGCGGAAGATCTCCATTTTCAACTCGTCCACACTCACCGGGTCGATGTTCGTGCCGTGTTGGGCATTCAGGATATTGACCACGTCCTGCTCCTTGATGCCCGCGTGCGCGTAAAACACCTCTTCGGTGAATTCAAACGGCGCGTTGTGCTGTTCGAGAGCCTCCACCCAGGCGATGTAGTGCAGGGGCATGGAATCGACGAGCGTGCCATCGCAGTCGAAGATGTAGGCTTGGAAGGGGTAGTCGGGGATTTCGAGAGACATGGGGGAGGGATGTTTCGGTCTAGGCACCGCCAGCGAGGGCGGAACCGCGCACGAGGAGATCGAGGAAGCGCTCTTCGGAGGCTTCGTTGCTGCTGATTTGGAGGAAATCGACGCGGTGGCTGGCGCACTCGCGGGCGAGGTTTTCGGAGAAGGCGTCGAAGGTCTCGACGTAGCGCTGCACGTCCTTCTTGGTGAGCCAGAAACGGCGGCGCTCGCCGGTTTCGACCTCGGCGAGCTCGAGTTCGCCCTCAAGCTCGGGCTGGCGCTCCTCGGGGTGGATGATCTGGAGGAAGTGATTTTCGCCGGGCCAAGCGGAAACGCGGGAGACGGCCTCGGTGGCGCTGCCGATTTCCTGGCCGAAGAAGTCGCTGATGACGAAGATGATGCCGTAGCGCTGCTTGCTGGGCCGGTATTCCTCAAAGCAGCGTTTCATGTTCGTCAGGCCGTCGAATTTCAGCTTGGAAACCGCCTGGATGACCTTCTCGATGTTGCCCTGGCCGCGAAGGGGGGGCAGTTCTTGATGCACGGTGTCACTCATCGAGTAAACGCTGACCCGCTGCTGGGCGCTGAGCGCCAGATAGGCCAGCGCCACGGCGAAGCGGAGCGCCTGCCGCCGCTTCTCAGGAAACGGCTGGGCCATCGAGGTGCTGGTGTCGAGCAGGATGTGCAGGTTCAGCTCCTGTGTTTCCTCGTAAAGACGGACGAAGAGCTTGTCGAGACGAGCATACAAGCGCCAGTCGATGGCTCGGTAGTCCTCACGCGGCGTGTAGTGGCGGTAGTCCTTGAACTCGCGCG
>DNXB01000469.1 GCA_003506995.1 Verrucomicrobiales bacterium | reverse complement strand
CCCTCGGTGCCTCGTTTAACCATGACTATGGATTTGGAAGTGGTGCTCTTCCGACTTTTGCGTTACAAACAGTTCCAGAACCCTCGCGAGTGTTCCTCGTCGGATTGGGGTTTGTTGGCACCCTGATCCGTCGCCGACGCCGCTATTGATCATTGCTAATTTTCTTGAAAGCCTGTTTGGACGAATCCAAGCAGGCTTTTCCCTTTCATGGGGCAGATCATTCTTCAGCATGCTCAAAATTTATTAGAAGTGACAGGAGGGATGAGATGACGATCAACCTCCTTTAACCGTAATGATGTGGTAGTAGGCGCGGCAGCGCCAGGAGGGCTCCAGGCTCCAGATATCTGGAGTTTCCGCAGGCATGGGTACGCTCGAAAGTGGTGGAGGGCTGCCGAAGTCCAGAACGCTGTCGCGAACCTTCACCTGCTGGTGGTTGCTTCCATCATGCAGAGGCTTCTCTACTGCATCGTTACGCTTTAGAGGGCCATTTGCAGAAAAACCTGCTCTTCTTTCAGCAGCAGTTCGGGGCGGATTTTTTCCGCCAGTTCGTAAGCGCGGGAAATGTTGGCGCGGGTTTTGGCCAGCAGGCCGGCATAGACGGCGCGCTCACCAGCGGTGAGGCTGGTGGCGTCGCGTATTTTTTCCAGGCTGGCGCGTGTCCGGTCGGAATCCCGCAGGCGGTAAGCTCCCAGGGCATGCAGCAGCAAAACTTGATCCGTTTCGTGGTCTTGCGCGTTGCGGTCTTCCGACGCTGGCTTGAGGATGGCTTCGATCTCTGCTCCCAGAAGAAGGGTCAGATAACGACCGCGCTGGGTGAAGCCAGGATTTTCCGGCCTTAACTGGTGTTGCTGCCTCGCCACAGCAAGCAGCGCTTCGGAGTTTTTCAGAATGAGCGCCATCTGCCAGCATTTTTCGAGCATGTCGAGTTTCTGCACGGAGTCCTCCTCGCTCAGAATTTGATAAACCTGGAGGGCCAGATCTGGCATGTCCCACTGTTCGGCCAAACGAGCAGCGCCGAGCAGCGCCAGGGCGTTTTTCTCGCTTTTCGCCTGGGTGATGGCCTCCTGCACCTGCTTGCGAGTCTGCTGGCTGTCGTCAGGGCTGAGGTTTCGGGCGGCCAGGGCTCGCCAAGTGGCGGCGCGGGCTTTGGAAACGGGCAGTTGGCGGTTTTCCCCCAGCAAATCCTTCAGCGCCTGCCAGTTTTCCTGCTCGGCCAGCCCCTGGGCCATGAGCAGGAACAATTCACCTGAATTCAGCAAGGCCGTGCCGGCAGAGAAGCGCTGCATCCGCTCGAACTCTTTTTCTTTGGCCAGCCAGGCGGCAAAGGCCATCAGTTCCTCCTTGGGCTGGTTTTTGTGACGCTCCGTTTCCGCGTCGAGGAGTGTGGTGCGCTGTTCCGGTGCCAGGCGCATGACCAGGGAGAGGGCTTGCAGCCGGTCGTTGAGGCTGGCCAGGGGGTGTTTTTCCAGCCGTTGCCGCAGGCGTGCGGCCTCTGGCAGGGTGAGGTTCGTGCGTTGGGTGAGAATGCGCAGGGCGGACAGGCCATGACCATCCTCGCGTTCCGCCAGCTCCCAGAGCCGTGCCTGTGCCGCCCGCTGCAGCTCTGGAAAGGTGCCGTCCAGGTCTTGCAAGGACTTGCGGAGGATGATGCGGGGGTCGTTCGGAAAACTCGCCAACAGGGCCGCTTCCGCCTTCGCCGCCGCGGCAGGCTGGTTTTCCATTTTGAGGAGAGCCACCTCGGCCTCCATGGCATCCAGGCTGGAGCGCATGGGTTTGGAAACCTGCTCCAAGGCCTCGCGCGCGGCCTCAACCCTGCCGTTGTTGAGGTGATCGCGGCTCATCCAGATGAAATCGTCCGGCTGCATCGCTCCTGAGGTCTCCAGGCTGGTGATGATTCTGGCCAGCAGGGCAGGGTCGGAGCGGGTGCCCTTCAGGTAATCGGCCACGATGCGTAAAAACCGGGGATGGTCGCGGTTCTGGCCCCGCACCTTCTGGATGGCCGCCGCTGCCTCATCCCAGTGCTGTTCCTTCACCGCGAGGCCGGCCTTTTCAAGCCATTGCGCGCTTTCCCGCTTCTGCCCGCTGGGGTCGAAGCCGTTGTAGGCCAGCCAGCCAAAGGCGAGCACGGCAAGGCCGATCATCACCCAGGCAAATTTGGCGAAGGGCGTGAGGACAAGATGCTTGCCTGGCAGCAGATGGTCTTCGGTGTTGAACTCAGGCATGCGAGAACAAAGATGGGTTTAGGCCGGGCTGAAAACCAGGACAATGACATGGGGAACAACACTGATTTACACCGCCGAGTTTTGGAGAACGCGGAGAAAGTCCTTTTGAATCCATTCTCTGGATGCTCCAAACGCCGCCAGAATACGAGTTTCCTGGCACAATCAAGCGCCAGACCCGTTGATTCCACGCTGCATGGGGGTCTCATGAATTTGGATGTCTCATGGATTTGGATGTCCGTTTGAAATGGATTGACTCACCAGATGGCTTTCCGGTAACATGCGTGAGTAATTCATTTTCAGTTAAGTAAACGAACCGGGGCCGCTCTGGTTTTTACCGCCATTCAATATCTTCCAACCCCCATGTCCATCCATCACTTCAGGATTCCAACCTTCCTGCTGATGCTTTTTTTGTGTGAGCCGCCGGTTTCTGCCGCCTCTGTCACTGATCAAAATAAATGGCCCGCCGGACAAGTGCCTGTCGGCGAAACCAATGGCCCTGACGATCTGGATGACATCTGGCAGGAGCAGTTCAATGCCTGGGCCATTGATCCTGCCGCTGACACGGACAACGACGGCTTCATCAACAGCCTGGAGGCGGTCGCCGGGACCAACCCTTTCGTGGCGACGGACAGTTTCAAGATCGGCAACATGACCATCGTCGGCAATGCGGTGGTGTTCACGACGAAAATCGAGGCGGGGAAAAAGTACCGTGTCCTGAGTTCCGATGCGCCGAACGGGCCGGTGTGGGCGGCCGAAACGCTGCAGACGCCGGTCAGCGGCACCGAGTACATTCCCTCTGCCGACCAGCCTGCTGCGACGATTTCCATCCAGACGCCAGGAGACACGAAGAAGTTCTACAAGCTGGAAACCTCGGATGTGAGTTCCAGTCCTGACGGCATTTCGGACTGGGTCAAGCGCAAGCTGGGACTCATGCCGGGCCAAGCGGACAGCAATGGTGACGGCGTTTCTGACATGGCGGAAATCATGCAGGCGCTGCAGACTCCAGATGTGGTGACGGTGGAGGCGGAGACGGCATTCGCCTCCGAAGATGGCGGGCCGTCAGGTCTGCTCAGGCTGCGGCGCACTCAAAGTCTGCTGGGTGCCTGGGTTTATTACACGCTGGGTGGCAGCGCGACCGAAGGGACGGACTTTGCCGCCTTGTCTGGCTCCGTGTATTTTGCTCCCGGAGCCAAGACGGCGACGATTGCCATCAGTCCAGGCATCGACTCCGCCCTGGAGGGTGGAGAATCAGTCATCGTGACATTGAACGGCGGGATGTCTGGTGCTTCGACCCCGCTGGTGATCGATGAGGCCAAAAAACAGGCTGCGGTGATCATCAGCAACACGACCGCGCCCGGCGGAACGGGGCTGCTGGCACGCTACTACGACCACTCGAGCGGCACGTATGCGCATGCGGCGAATTTCGGCGATGCGGGCACCTATGTTTACACGAGATCGGGGACATCACCGAACTATGCTGGGACCATCGTCATTCCGTACACCAAGACACCGGCGGTTCAGGTGGGGCATGTGGTTCGGGCGACCTTCACGGGCGGCAATCTCAACAGCACGACCTACAACAACCTCGATTACACCATCACGGCGGTCACACCGGGAACAAATTTCACTTTGAGCGTCTCCGGCGCCGGCCTGCCGACGAGCAGCAGCAGCACCTGCAACTTCAGCATCCAGTCCTTCCCTCACCCGGCGGTGATCGAACGTGTGGACCCGACGGTGGACAACGAATGGATGGGCGGCACGCCGAACGGCGTGGGTGTGGCCGCTGCGGCAGGCACGACGGCGACGAATGTGCCGGACAATTACTCCGACACCTTTGAAATGTACCTCAGCCCGGCGACGGCGGGCTCGTACCGCTTCCAACTCGACGCGGATGACAAAGCCCGCGTGCTGCTCGATTTGAATGATGGCAACGGCCTGCAGGAGATTCTGGAGCACGGCTGGGATGGGGAGGCAACGCCAGAGACGACCGACACCTTCAAGATCAGCGGCTCTTATAACCTCGCGGTGCCGGGGGCTGCGGCCAATCGCTACAAAATGCGCATTGAGCATGTGGAAACCACCGGCGAAGCACGTTGCCGGCTGCAATGGAGCCGTGATGGTGGCATCTTTGCCAACATTCCGCAGGCGGAGCAGTTCACGCACACGCAGGCGATGACATATGCCTTCACACGCTCCGCGTCACCGGTGACGACCGGGACCGCAACGATCACGCTGACCGCGCATGGTCTTTCCGTGGGAAACCAGGTGGCGCTGGCCTTTACCAACGGAACTTTGTTCAATCCGAACACCATCGATCCGAACGGTTACAGCGGCATCTACGAAGTCGCGACCGTGCCTACCACCAGCACATTCACCGTGACCCTCGACAGCACGGGCAGCACGCTGCCAGCAAATCAAAGCGCGGGAGCCACCGGCTTTGTTGAGAACCGCTCCACGAGCACCACGACCGGTGTTTATAACAAGACCTACACGACCACTGACTTCACCAAGACACCGGGGCGCATCGGCGTGGACGCGGCCGTCACGGCGAGCAACAACGGACTGTGGGGCACGGGAACGCCCGATCTGGCCTTGATCAACCCGGACACCTTCTCCATTCGCTGGAGCGGCCAGGTGCAACCGCAGTTCACCGAGGAGTACACCTTCGTGGTGCAGGCGGATGATGGCTGCGCCCTGAAGATCAACGGCCAGCGGCATGACTTGAAGATGCTGCCCTCCGCCAACACCGGCGGCAGCACCTATTTTTACGACAGCGCCACGGGCGACACGATTGTGAACTATGCCAATTCTGTCTTGAAGCTTGGCAGCATCGCGGCTGGAGAAACACTCCGGCTGGACCCCGCGAACGGCAATCTCAACCTGGGCAACAACAGCACCTACACCTATGACAGCGTGAGCGGGGACATGGTGGTCACTTACTCCAACCTCTCCAACGTCATTCCGGGCGGTTTTGTCGTGGGGGAGACGGTTGAGCTGGACCCCACCAGCGGCACCGCGACCAGTCTGGCGCTGCTGCCCTATCAGATCACCGCCGCGACCACCACCACCTTCACCGTGAGTCTCGGAGCGGGCGTCTTTGAGTCTGGCAGCGGCAGCATCAATGTCAGCGACAACAGTGACCGTCCGGTCAGCGCCGTTTACGCGTCCGGCACGGGAACCTACAGTCACAGCCAGACCACTGGCAGCACGGTGGTGGATTACTCCGTCCTCGGATTGCCGCCGAACACCATCCAGACCGGTCAAAGCGTGCTGCTGGATCCCACCAGCGGAAATCTGAGCGCCCAGACCTTCGGCCACAAGGCTGTCACGGCCCACTCGCCGACCACGTTCACGATCAGCTATGGCACCGGGTTTGCCACCGGCACCGGGTCGATGATCCTGGTGGCCACGGACAGCACGGGCGTGGCCCAGGACAAAATGGGAGCCTGCCGGGTCAATTTCGGGGCCGGCAAGCATGCCAACGGCAGCACCGGCACCATGAACTTCAATTTCGTGAACAGGCCGCTCAAGGACTGGGCATCCAACGGTAACGAGCGCTTCGTTCGCCTCCCAATGATCGGTGGCACGCGGTATGACATCGAACTCGATTATTGGGAAAGCGGCGGTTTCTCACGCTGCCGGCTCTACTGGTTCAGCCCCAGCCAGCCGAAGCAGATCATCCCGTCGGAGCGGCTCTATCCGGCCAGCGCGACTCCCGCGCCCGCCGCGCCCACCATTGAATCAGACGCTGTGGCCCTGGTGGGCGGTGCCTTTTCCCACCTCATCAACGGGACCAACGGCAGCTCGGTCAGCGTCAGCGGCCTGCCAGACTGGCTCACTTACAGCGGTGGCGAGATCAGCGGCACGCCGCCTGCGGGTTCGGCGGGACTCTACCAGATCATGCTCATCCTCACGAACGCCGCGGGCACCAGCCATTCGTTGATCAATCTGCGCGTGGAGGAGGCTGATGGCACCATCGTTCGTGAACATTGGAGCGGCGTCAGCGGGACCAGCGTGGCGGCGATTCCCACCAGCACCGCGCCCACCGGCACCACGAACCTGACCTCGCTGACGGCTCCCACTGACTTCGGCGATGACTACGGGGCGCGCATCCGCGGCTACATCACGGCCCCCGAAACCGGCAATTACTACTTCTGGATCGCAGCCAGCAACGCCGCCGAGCTTTGGATCTCCAATGACGACGATCCCATCAATACTTTCAAACGCGCCTGGGTGACCGGCGGCACCGCGCCGCAGCAGTGGACCGCCGAGCCAAATCAGAGGTCCCCCTGGATGGCTCTCAAGCAGGGAAGGCGTTATTACTTCGAGATTCTGCACAAGGCCGGGGCGGGCGCGGGTGACAACCTTGCCGTCGGCTGGTCCAAGCCTGGTGAAGACGAAAGCACTCCCGCCGATATCGTGCCCGCCTATGTTCTTTCCCCGTATGTTCCGCCGCCGCCCGGCTCGACTCCAGGCACCCTTTATGTGGCCACGCTGCTTTCCCAGGGGGGGGCCACCACCAATGGCGTCGGCACCGCCACCCTCCGCCTGAGCGAAGATGAAACCGTGGCCTACGTCACCTTCAACTTCAACAACCTGACAGGCCCGCTCACCGACTGGCATGTCCACTCCGATCCCTTCCTGTCCCATCAGTCCGCCATCATCTATGACGGTACCGAGCCCCTGCCTGGCGATGGCCCGCAGCCGGACGGCACCCACAAGTGGAACATCGTCAGCGCCGGCACCTTGTCCGCCCCCGAGATCATCGAGCTGATCAAGCAGGGCAAGGCCTACATCAACCTGCACACCGCCGTGTATCCGGCCGGTGAAATCCGCGGCAACTTCACCCTCGCCAATGGCTCCCGCACCTTCTCACCGCCGCCACCGCCTCCAATGTGGACCGATGACAGCGACACGAATGCGGGCGCGGCGCGCTTCCTCACCCAGGCCAGCTTCGGGCCGAACGTCGCCGACATCACCAGCCTGAAGGCGCTCTCCCCGACCGGCGGCTCTGTCCATTATCCGGCCAGCCGCTACGAGACCTGGATTGACAACCAGTTCGCCCAGTCATGGACGGAGCATCTCGCGGAGGTCCTCCGCACGGAAATGTCCAATGCCCAGGGCGGGGCCTTCGAGGAAACCCTCTCCTTCAATGCCTGGTGGCGCAGTTCCATCAGCGGCGTGGACCAGTTGCGCCAGCGCGTCGCCTTTGCCCTCAGTGAAATCCATGTCGTCTCGGCCCAGGGGCCGCTCGACAACCGCGCGGAGACCCTCTCCTACTTCTATGACAAGCTGGGTGAGAATGCCTTCGGCAACTTCCGCACCATCCTGGAAACCACCACGCTGACCCCCAGCATGGGCCGTTATCTTGACATGCTGCGCAATGACAAGCCGGATCTCTCCACAGGCCGCATCCCGAATGAGAACTACGCGCGCGAGATCAAGCAGCTCTTCTCCGTCGGCCTTTACCGCGTGTGGCCGGACGGCACGCTCATGCTGAACTCCAAAGACAGCCCGATTGACTCCTACACCCAGCGTGAAATCGTCCGCTACGCCCATGTCTTCACCGGCTGGGACTATGGCTATGACGGCATGAACCGCACCGCTCTGAACGCACCGGCCAACTGGATGCGCCAGATGCGCGTCACCCCGGTCCGTCACTTCACCGGTCCCAAGCAACTGCTCAACAACGAGGTGCTCCCCGGCTTGCGCAGCCTCGGCGGCCAGCCGCTGGACCCCTATGCCAACCACATCAGCGCCCAGTACAACCACCCGGCGTACACAGCTTTGCCGGACCAGGAGCTGGCCGCCTCCCATGACCAGCTCTTCAATCATCCGAATGTCGGCCCCTTCATCTGCCGCCAGCTCATCCAGCGCCTCGTCACCAGCCACCCTTCACGCGACTACCTCTACCGTGTGGTCCAGAAGTTCAACGACAACGGCTCCGGCNNAAGGCCATTCTCCTCGACTTTGAAGCCCGCAGCCCCGGCATGGTGGGCATCCCCGCTTACGGCAAGCAGCGGGAGCCTTTGCTCCGCGTTTCCGCCGCCGCCCGCGCCTTCCGCAAGACGCCTTGGTCCGGCACCTACACCCAGAGCGCCACGCATGCCACCGACCCGCGCCGGATCGACATCACCACCGCCCAGCCGCACGGTTTCAGCGGCACGAGCAACCAGCTCCTGGAGTTCACCTCCGGCAGCCCGGCGCCCTGGTCGGGCGTCTATACTGTGTTCGTAGATGGCGTTAACACCCTGCGAGCCACCGCCAACGGCTGGGCTACCGGCACCTACAGCATCCCGGCCAACTCCACCACCTGCACCGTCACCATGACCAACCACTGGCTGCAGACCGGCCATCAGGTGTTTGTGAACTTCTACACCGGGGCGGCGAACAACGTCGCCGGGCTGGACGAGCAGGTTTACACCCTGGCCACCGCCAGTGCTCAGACCGGCACCAACGGCACATTCACTTTCGCCGTCGGAGTCACCTCCACCAGCGCACGCAGCGGCAATGTGATGATCCCGCGCTTCACCCCCGGCAGCTACACGTATTCCAACAACAACAACGGCGTCCCGGTGGACCAGCAGGGCACCTACAACCGGCTGGTGACCATGGACGTGGCCGATAACACCAACCACGAACTGAACGTGGGGGACCAGATGCAGCTCAACTTCACCGGCGGCAATCCCACACCCAACGACGCCGTCGTCACCGTCCACAGCATCGTGGATGAAAACACCTGGACCTTCCTGGCGAGCAACACGGCGATGAACCTCGGCAACAACAGCCAGGGCTTCAACAGCGTCTATCAGTTCCCGCTCAAGTCACTGCCGCTCACGCGAAGTGGCGATGTGGGCACGCGCCCCAGTACCTTCGCGATGAACAACACCTCGCTCGATCTCGATCAAGCGCCGATCAACTCGCCCACCGTCTTCAACTTCTTCCTGCCCGACTTCAAATTCCCCGGAGCGCTCGCCTCCCAGGGCATCACCACGCCGGAGTTCCAGGAGACCGCCGAAACCAGCGTCATCCGCCAGGCCAACTACCTTTTCAACGGCGTCTTCGGCGGCGGTCTGGACAACATCAGCAGCTTCAACAACGGCTCCAACGCCCTGCTCATGAGTTTCAGCGAGTGGATGACCGGCAACGCCGCCGACATCGGTCTTGGAGCGCCTGCCACCACGGGTGCGCCCTGGACGCACAACCAGAACATCGACACCTTGATCGAGCATCTGGGCGTCCTGCTCAATGGCGGGCAGATGACCGCGCAGGCCAGGCAGATCATCCGCGACTTCGTCGCCCTGCCCATCAACTCCATCAGCACAGGCAATCCCTGCACCGTCACCACCGCGCGCCCGCACAATCTGCCCACGGGCACTTCGTTGGTGGTGAGCGGGGTGACCAACGGCACCTTTTCCAGCACGCTGAACAGCACCACCACCGCGCGCACCGCCACAGTGACAGGACCGACGACCTTTACCATCCCCGTGAACTGCACCGCCGCCCCGAATGCCTCCGGCCTCGCCAACGCCCATGTCTCCACCGTCGTCTATAACCAGGGCACCACCTCTCCCGCCAATACCAACCGCCGGGACCGCATCCGCTCCATTATCCACCTGATCCTGACCAGCCCTGACTTCACCATCCAGCGCTAACGATTATGAATCCCCTGAAGGTCCCGAACATCCTCTCGACGCGTCGGCGCGTCCTGCGCAACGCCGCCTATGCCACCCTGGGCGCCACCGCCGCTGGCAGCGCCTTGCGCGACCTGCGGCTCATCAGCTCCGCCATGGCAGCCGGGCCGATCACGGATTACAAGGGCCTCGTGTGCCTCTTCCTGGCCGGCGGCAATGACTCCAACAACTGGATCGTGCCGACCGACACGCCGACTTTTGACGCTTACACCTCCATCCGCGGCAATCTGGCGCTGCCCAGCAGCTCGCTGCTGACCCTCCGCCAGGGCTCCAGTGGCAGCGATCCCGCGTATGTGGACGGTGACGGCCACACCCTGGGCTTCCATCCCACCTGCCAGGAGCTGCAGACTCTTTTCGGCGAGGGCAAGCTGGCCGCCGTCATGAACGTGGGCACCCTCGTGCGCCCCACCACCCGGGCGCAGTTCCTCGCCAACCCCACCTTTTACCGCCCGCCGCAGATCTTCTCCCACAGCGACCAGGTCACCCAGTGGCAGACCTCCATTCCCGACCAGCCGCCGATCACCGGCTGGGGCGGGCGTGTGGCGGATATTTTGAACTCCATGGCCAATCCGGCGGGGAACATCTCCATGTCCGTCTCCTTGAATGGCAACAACACCTTTGAGATCGGCAACCTGGTCTCCCAATACCATGTCTCCACCTCCGGCGCTGTGGTGCTCAGCGGCGCGTTGATGTCCGGCACCCAGCCGCGTGTGAAGGCCATGAAGGATCTCATCGCCCTCAGCCACCCGAACCTGCAGCGCAAGGCCTACGGCGGCGTGCTCGACAGCGCCATCGTCACCGGCGACCTGCTCAACACCAGCGTCGCCGCCACTGCCGAGGCGGCGCAGGGCGGCACCTGGGTCTGGAATCAGGCATTCCCGAACACCGGCCTGGGCAACCAGTTGAAAATGATCGCGCGCCTCATCCAGGCGCGAGGCCCCGCCGCCTTCAACATGAACCGGCAGGTCTTCTTCTGCTCTGTCGGCGGTTACGACACGCACACCGCCCAGGTCACCGACCCGCTCAATGCCGCCAACCAGTTCAACCCCGTCACCGGCACCCACACCAACCTGCTCAACGACGTCAGCGAGTGCATGTTCGCCTTCCAGCGCGCCATGGAGCAGATCGGCGTCTCTGACAAGGTCACCACCTTCACCGCCAGCGACTTCTCCCGCACCTTCCCCACCAACAGCCAGGGCAGCGACCACGGCTGGGGGGCGCACCACCTCATCATGGGCGGCGCGGTCAAAGGCGGCCAGACCTACGGCAGCCTGCCCACCTTTGCCATCAACGGCCCGGACGACACCGGCACCGGCCGCTGGATCCCCACCCTGGCCGTGGACCAGTACTCCGCCACGCTCGCCAAATGGTTCGGCCTGGACTTCAATGAAATCGCCGCCGTCTTTCCCAACCTGAGCCGCTTCCCATCCAGCGATCTCGGGTTCATGCTGTGACCATGGCTCGGAAATTTTGGCCCGTTCTCCTCGTCCTTGCCGGGGTGGCGGTTTTTCTCTGGTGGAGCCGGAAAAAGCCCGCTGCTCCAGCCCCCCCGGTGGCACCGGTGCTGGCGGCTTCCAATAAGCCTTCCGCCCCCTCCCCGTCGTCGGCGGGATCACCGAATCCCGCCCCGGCCCGGCCATCTGCACCGCAGGCCATGCGCACCTCGGTCACTCCAGGCGTGATCGTCCAGACCACCGACCCCGCCGCCATCGCCGCGCGTCAGCCAGACCCACCGCGCGGCCCGGCCGTGGTGCCGGAAGCGTCCAGGGACGAGGCGGACAACCTCGCGCTGAATCTCCGCCAATACGGCAGCCGCTATGGCGGCAATCCAACAGGAACCAATGCGGAGATCGTCAAGGCCCTGAACGGCGGCAATCCCCAGGGCGTGCGCTTCCTCCCCCAGGAGCTGCTGCGCCTGAACGCGCAGGGCGAGCTGGTGGACCGCTGGGACACCCCCTATTTCTTCCACCAGATGTCCGCCCAGAAGATGGAAATCCGCTCCGCAGGACCGGACAAAACCCTCTGGACACAGGACGACATCATCGCGCAATGATCACGATGCACCGGACTTGCGTCATTTCAGGGATCATCTGCATTCTCTTGGCTCTTTGCCCTTCGCCCTCTGCCCACGCCGACCTTCCCGTTCCTCCCCAGGTGCTCGATCCAAAGACCGTCGCCGAATCATGGAACATCATCCGGCTCGCCACCGCAAACGTGCGGCGCCTTCTCGATGAAGGCCGCATCGAGGAGGTTCCCCAGCAGATTTCCCTCTGCAGCCCGTCCCTGCGCGTTCTGGCCCGCTCAGGCGGCAGCGCAGAGAGCCAGCCCATGGTCGATGCCCAAACGGCCGCCGCCTTCCGCCTGATCAACGACATCGCGCAATCCGGCCTGGCCCGGCTGCCGCAGAGCACTGAAAGCGGCTTCACGCGCCTCCAGGGCATTCTTGCGAAACTGCAAACGGCATTCACGGACGCTGACATCCGTGCGGACATCCACCTCTGTCCACGCCACCCGGACATGCTCGCCACTCGTGCTGACATTCCATGCCGCTTCTGCGGCGGCCCGCTGCGGATTCGCGGCATCCCCTACACCGACTTGCAGGCGACTCCAGATCAACCGCGCCTCAAAATCTCCATCAAAAAGGGGGCTGCGGGAGCCGTGGTGTCCGGCCAGGCGGTCAATCTCGAAGCCGGGCTTACCGACACGTCGGGCCAGCCGGTGGCCGTCTCCGGCCTGGCCTCCCTTCACGGCGCGCCGGTGCGTTTTCTGCTCGTCGATCAAACCCTCACCGATTTCCATCTCCTCACCCCAGGCGCTACCGCCGAGGCAGCGGACGCGCTCACGGCTTCCTTCGTGCCCCGGCTCGCCGGGCCCTATCGCCTGTGGGCTGAGGCTGCCCCGTTTGAAACGGTCATTCCCGAGTATCCCCACGCCGATCTCGGCGGAGAGTTCAAGGTCGTGGACCGCTCCACACGCGATTTTCTCGATGTCATCAGCACCACCGTCGGCGGTTTCCGATTTGACCTCACTTTCACCGGTGGAAACGGCGGCTCACCGCCGCTGCGTCAGGTCAGCCTGATGCGCATCCATGTCAGCGACGCCTCCGGCCAGCCCGTCACCCGTCTGGAGCCGCTCATGAATGCCTTCGCGCACCTCACCGGCTTTTACGACGATGGAAAAACCGTCCTCCGCCTCCATCCCCTCGGCGGCGACATCGTGCGCGAGGATGTGCGCGGCGGCCCCGCCCTCGCGTTCAAGATCCGTCCACCGCAAACCGGCTTCATCCGCTTCTTCTGCCAGGTCAAGGTCGATGGAAGTGTCGTCACAGCGCCGCTGGGCGTCCATATCCCGCCCTGAACCGGCATGCCGTGCGCTACTCCCGGTCCACCTGAAGCCGTACAAACTGGCGGCTGTTCGAGCCTGCGGGCAGGGTGGCTTTGACGGTGACGAGATTGACCGCGTCCACCCAACCCTCCTCAGACACGATTTCACCGCCGTTTTCCCCCGAGGCGCTGTCGGAGCCGCTGCACAGGGCGATGGTNNGGCGCTCGTGTCACGGCGGAAGGTCACGATGAAGTCGGTGGCGTCGTCAGCACCCGGTGCGGTGACGGCCGTGAAATCACTGGAGGCATCCCGGCTCACGGGACTCAGGCCGTAGGCGTATTCGATCTGGTTCTGGATGCCATCACCATCGTCATCACCGTTCGGATCGACAAACTGTCCCGTGAGATTCGTGGGATAGTAGGCCGCAAGCCAGTTCTCAAACGGCATCGGCTGCGGCCCCAGATCATAGACCACCGTCAGCAGCGGGAGGGTGATGCCCTGCTGCAGGCTGTCAAACTGGCAGGCCGTGCCGTCGGTCGCCTCATCGCTGAGCACGATCCAGCCGGCGTTCGTGGCGGGCGCGCTGATCCAGCCTTGCACATCGGCGATCATTTGTGCGGTGGAGGCAAAGGTGATCAAACCGCTGGCCGCCAGCGTGGACGACGAAACCGTCCCCTGAAACACACCACCGGCCGTGCTCCACGGGCTGGTGTTGAAGAATCGCTGCGTCCAAGTCGCGTCGGAGGTGGTGGCAGCCGCTCCTGTGCCGCCATCCAGATTCGCCGAGGTGCCCTCTCCCCAGGCTTCGTTCAGACGTTGAAGGGTCAGCGTCTTCCCTGCCCCGGACGGCCCGATCTTCGCGACACGAAGCCTCATCTGGGCCGACTGAATCTGCGCACCCTCTGGAATCACCGCCACATTGAAGGCCAGCAGCGCCCGACGAACATCTGACGAGCCGGAATTGATGCCCGTCCTGCCGGCATAGAGATAACCGCGCCCGTCGCTGAGCGAGCCGCTCTCCGAGAAGATCGTGTTGTCCTGCGAGGGCGACAGATTCGCCGTCGTCGTCTCCACCGGCATGAGTTTGTAGATGCCGCCTGAGGGAAGACCGTCGTCGAGCTCCAGCACGCCGCCCTTGGTCTTCATGCCGACGTAGATTTCGCCGTTTTGATCCTCGCCGAGGCAGAGAATGCGCTGCCCGAGGATCGGATTCGCCAGCCCGAGCAGTGGAACAGCCTGGGTGAGCGTGAAGACGCCGCTGTTCGGCGCGGTTTCCTCCAAACCCATCAGCCGGCCGTCGGAAGCCCCGGAAGTGGAGCCGTAGTCGCCAAACACATACTTCCCCTGCAAGGCCGGGATCGCCGTGCCGCGATACACAAAACCACCCGTCACCGAAAGCCCGAGCTGCGGCAGCACCGGATTCGTCGTCACGCCGGGATGTGCATACGAAGCGATCGGGGCGATGAACGGGCCGGTGCCAGGATCAGCCATCGGATCCGTGCCACTGCCGGAGGAGAAGCCCGGGAATTCATGTCCTTCCTTGTACCGCCAGCCGTAGTTGCCGCCGGAGACGATCAGATTGATCTCCTCGATGCGACCCTGGCCCACATCCCCGCAGAAAAGCCGGTTCGTGCCGCCAGCCCGTTGGTCAAAGGAGAATCGCCACGGGTTGCGCAGACCGAAGGCGTAAATCTCCTCCTTCACGCCGCCGCCCGCGCCCACGAAGGGGTTCGCGGCCGGAATGCCGTAAGTGAGCTGCCCCGCGCCATCAGGATCGAGCGGGTCGATGCGCAAAATCTTGCCCAGGAAGCGCGTCTTGTCCTGCCCGTTGCCCAGACAGCTCGTGGTGGAGACTTCCCGGCCTGTGTGACCCAGTCCGTTGTCATTGCTGCCCCCGCCATCACCCGTGCCGATGTAAAGATGGCCGTCCGGGCCAAACAAGAGCTGGCCGCCGTTGTGATTGCTCTGCGGCTGCGTGAACATCAGAAGACGACGTTCTGACGCCGGGTCCGCCGCGTTCGGATTCGTCGCCGACACCTGGAACTCCGCCACCACCGTCACCGCGTTCACCGGATCGCCCGCCTGGGGTGGGGCGGGATCGGTGCCCGCCACATAGTTCTTCACGTAGTTCACATAGAACTTGCGGTAACCCGGCGACGCCGGGTTGGCAAAACCAGGATGGAACGCCAGACCCAGCAGCCCGCGCTCGCTGTAGCCAGTGCTCACACTCACCACCGGTCCCGGGCCGTTGTTTGGCGCCGCGTTGGCCGTGCTGGCGAGGTTGAGAAACGGCGTCGGGATCATCATGCCGCCCTGGACGATGTAAATCTTCCCCAACTGGTCGCACACAAACAACCGTCCGCTGCCGTCGTTCGCGCTCACGATATTCGTCGGCGCATGCACCTGCCCCAGCACCACCGGCTTGAGCGCCAGCGTCGGAAACGCGCCCTGCACAAACCCTGAGCCGCACACCAGCAGTCCGGCAGCGAGGGCAAAATGTGATGGACGTGACATGCGGCGGGTCATTGAAAGCCAGCAGCTTACCTCGCGGGCATCGGCATTGTCGATGCAAATCGAGCCTGTCTCATTTCAGGCAAATGCAGGCCTCCGCCAGTGAGCCGTTCCCGCTGCTGTCAGCGGTCATGGCTGATAAACCTCAATCCGGTAAAACATCCGCTGCGCCGCTCCTGCCGCGTTGTCCACATGCGTGTTCAGCGGCGGTGTGGCCGTCTGTCCCTGGCCGATGACCTCGTAGGTGGCAAAGGTCACATCCGTGGAGCGCTGCACGTTGTAGAACCGCCCCGCCTGCGATGGCCAGCGCAGCAGGAAGGTGCTGCCGGTGTTCTTGATCGCATCAGTCACACGCAGGTAGGACTGGCCGTTGGTGGGATCGGTTCCGGCGTCGAGTTCCGCGCCATCGAGCACTCCATCGGCGTCGGTGTCAGCGAGCACGGGATCGGTGGGTGGCAGGCCGTTGAGTTCAGCGAGGTCATCAATCAAATCGCCGTCCGTATCGGCTAGCATGGGATTGGTGCCGAGGATAGCCTCCTGCTCGGTGGTGAGATCGTCGAAATCAGGATCAGGATGTATGGTCAGGCTCAGATTGCGAATGGAGATGGCCGCATTGGCAGTGCCTCGGCTGATGAGGGCAAACATCAAATCACCCGTGGCGGCTTGCAGTTCACGAATCGGAATATCCACCTCGATCCAGTGTGCGCGCGCCATCTCCGTGTCGCTGCCGATGAACAAAGGCGGGCGGTCCGCAAACTGCACGCTCAAGAAGTCACCATCGCCTGCGGCGGTGAACTGAAACTCAAAGTGCAGCACATCCGCGCCCACTGGCAGCGTCATGTTCTGAAACACGCCGGCATTGGCCGACTCACTGATGTCAAAGCCGGTGGCGGTGATAGTGGCATTGCCAAACGGCGTGAATCCCGCTGTCGAAATAGCCGCTGGCGGCGGTGCGCTGGCCTCAGCCTCGCTGCTGAACGAACTCTCGGCGCTCTGCATCATCGCAGCCATCGGCGGACTGGCCGGAGCGAGCAGAGGTGAATGATTGAAGCCGCTTTCTGCCTCGTCCTTCACTGTGTCGATATACCATTCATGGCCCCATGAATGCCCGTCCAGCGGGTTCGCAGGCCAGTCGGGGGCGGATTCCAGCCGGTAGGTGGAGGACGG
Source organism: Verrucomicrobiales bacterium (assembly GCA_003506995.1). GTDB lineage: Bacteria > Verrucomicrobiota > Verrucomicrobiia > Verrucomicrobiales > Verrucomicrobiaceae > Prosthecobacter. Next base: position 7,753 of record DNXB01000469.1, on the reverse strand, counting down.
CACGAGGTCGAGCTTCTTGCGAAGTTCAGAGAAGGCAAAGACGGGACCGACCAAGTTGCTGCCACGGTTGGCAGACAATTCAAAACTCGGCGCGTAGCTGCCGAAGATCGAACTGATGTAGCGCTCCACGACCCCGGCTGCGGCAGGACGGAAGTGAGTGATGTAAGGCTCGGGCGTGTCCAGCATGGTCACCATGCCCACCTGGAAACCGAAGGGAGTGAGTCCAGACGGCCCCTTGTGGAGATCCGAGATGACTTTGGCCGCCTCCCCCACCACAAAGCCACCCGCGCTATGGCCGATGAAATGAATCGGTGCCGCTCTGGAGATAAGCGGCTGCGTAGCTGTGAACTGCGGCAGCAGCGCCGCTCCCAGCTTCTGCCCTTGGCTGAAGCCGATCCCTCGAATCGACAGCAATTCCGCCAGCAGGTCCGTCGCGGCAGCCGCTGTGAGCACTCTGGCCAGTTCTGGCTCACGCCGTTTCATCTCTGCCGCCATGCCGAGCAAAACATCCTCATTGAGATTGTTCACGTCTGCCGCCTCTCGCCAGTCGAACAACAAAATGTTCGGTGCATACGCCGCACCGCCCATGCGCTGCTCAATTTCATACGCCATCTCCTGCGCCCAGCCTTCTGAGTTGTCGTTCCAACCATGCGCGATGACCACAAAGCCATTCGCCACGCGATTCAGGTCAAAGGTAAAGTCATTTCCCAGGCGGTCCTTGAAACTTGTCGCCACCAAATCCTTCGTTTCTTTCGTGGTCACGGGTTCAGCAGGAACCGATGGCTTGTTGAAGACGACCAGCTTGCCGTCAGCCGCCATGCGGCTGTTCGCATCCGTCACATGTACCGAAACGGTGTGCAGACCTGGTGCGACTCCGCTGTAACTGCTCAGCGCCAGAACAGGCGAATTGGTTCCTACCGCGTTTGCGCCGATGAACCACTGGTAGGTCAGCGGTGGCACCAGATCAGGTGCAGCCGCGACCGAGGCAGCGACCGACCACGCTGCCGGGTTGCTCCCAGCCAGCGGTGTCGCCTGTGCGGCGGATAGCTTGCACCAGGTCGCGGCGGACACCGTCACACTGTAAACCCCTGACATCTGGCGGCCATCGTCTCGCATGTACGAGGCGCTCAATTGAAACGTGCCTCCTGGCGTACGTGCCGTCGTCGTGAGCACACCCCACGAGAACGTTGCCCCCTCCGGCAGGGCGGAAGTCTGCCACTGGCAGCGCGATGTCACATCCGCCAGCGTCCCATTCGCATACTGCGCCATGACGACAAACTGCGCTCGCGCTCCCGGCAGGACCACCGGCGGCCCCGCAATGGTCAGCGTGGACACCGAAGCTCCCAGTGTATCCAGCACAAACGTCCCCGAGTTCCCGTCATCGCCCAGCCCGTCCACCAAGCGCGTGTCAAAGGCGAACACACCCGATTCCCCCACCACCGTGCTCACGCTGTCCCGCGTGTCGAAGCTGAACACACCGGACTCGCCCACCGTGGCGCGTGCCTGCCCTGCGAGCAGGAGCAGCGCGGCCAGACAGGTGCATGAGCGGAGCGGCGGCATGGCGGGTTATGGCTTCGGTGGTTCCTCACGCACCACACATGAGGCTTCCGCCGCAGCCTTCACGCTCCGGGCGTTGAGATAGCGTTCGCGCGCGCGATTGAGATAAGCGAGTCGCTCATCAAGGCTCATGGCATTAAGCAACTCGCCCGTGGCGATGCGCCACTTGCGTGATTCCGCCACGGCATTAAAGCCGGGGATCGTGTCAGGATTCGTCGTCAATGTTGGCATAAATAAGCTCCTTGGGGTTCACGATACTGACGGGCTGATAGCCCTGCAACAAGTTCACCGCGTTGAATCCCGCCTCGCGTCGCACATTGACGAGATGCTTGAAGTTCCAGCTTACCAGATGATTCACTCGGTTCACCGTGCAGATCGCCACATGCCGGGCATCGTCCGCAAACTTGGCGGAGACCACGTCCGCCCTCAGATACTCCTGCGCGAGATCCTCACTTTCCTCCGTTTCGGCGAGCAGGGCAGCCGCGTCGCAAAAAGTCTCCTCAAACAACTGCCGCACCTGCTCCGGCGCGTTCTCAATCTCACGCTCGGTGATGATCGAAGTCAGCATGCACCACTTGCCCGCCTGCGCTTGGTGCCAAAGCTCGCGCGTGTCCTCCATCCATTCCGCATCGTAGTAGCCGCCGATGGTAGATGTATCGAGATAAAGAGTGGGAGCTTTCATGAGAAGAATGTGTGTTCATCCACGCTCCATCGCGTCACCGCATCCGGCCTCGATCTCTACAAACTCGGATACGAACAGATCATAGTTCTGTCGCTTCTCATCCCACCATTCCCGTGTGGCTTCCTGCTGACCGGCGAGAATCAAATCCCGGCTGGGCCGCGCCACGAGGTAGCTCTTGATCGTCGTTTCAAGGTGGAGGCGCGGGCGCATCGGGATTCGGGCGGGTGGGCTGGGACTGCTATGGGCTCGGCTCATGGCTGCGAAGACGAAGCTAAAGCCCCCTGACACACCGAACGCCAATGCGGTTATTGAAATTGAAAGTTGGCGGGTTGCCATCGCGCCTGGCGTTGCGGAGGTTGATTGTACCTGTATCCCACGCGCCGCCGCGACTAATCCGATTTGAACCCGACGTCGGACCGCGCGGATTGTCGTTAGCTGATGTGTTCGAATAGTAGGTCAAGTCAGACCAATCCCAACACCACTCCATGACGTTTCCCGCCATATCGTAAAGACTGTAACCATTCGCCATGTCCACACCGGTGGGCACTTGGTTTCCGTTGTAATAGCCGACAGGTGCCGTATCGACCGTGTTGGGCTCAAACGGATCGCCACTGCCACTGTAATTGGCTTGGCTGCCTGTGATCGCATCGCCCCACGGATATCGCGCTCCGAGGGTGCCGCCGCGCGCCGCTTTCTCCCACTCGGCCTCAGTAGGCAGGCGGTAGCCGTTCGCCGTCCAATTCACCTGCGCGTTGAAGATATTCACGTTACCAGTCTTATAGACGAGCGTCTGTGAGTCGTCGGTGTAATAGCAAGGTGTCAGCCCTTCCTTCTCTGAGCGGGCGTTGCACCACTTGGCGGCTGCATACCAAGTGACGGCTTGGACCGGGTGGCCGTTACCCGCGTTATTAGCTCCGCCCAAGTCGTAGCCATGCCCAACGCTCCAGGTCTGCACCGCGAGCCACATCTCGCGCGAGCACTCAAACCGATCCATGAAGAATGCATCGACATTCACATTATGCACCGGCATCGCGGACGTATCCCCATCCAGATTATCCCCCATCTGAAAACTTCCTGCTGGAATGTAGGCCATGCCGGCTGGTGGCGCGGGCGTGGAGCCATCGTAAGCGGTGATGCGCACCTTGGTGCTCGGCACAAACTGCCCGTTCCAGTCCGCCCCCGCATTCCAGACGATGTACCTGCCGGTTCCGGGCGTGACTCCGGCACCAACGTGGCCGCTGAGGGTGACGCAGGGGATGGTGTACGTCAGCCCGCCATCGGCGGAGACCTGCACCTGGATGTTCTGCGCGTCGCCATCGGCGTCGGAGACATTGTAGTAGATGTCCACCAGCTTCGTGCCCGCCCGCTGCGCGGCGGTGACGTTGGAGACCACCGGCGGCGCGGCCTTGGAAGTGACCGCCAGTGCGAAGAGCGCCAGCAAGGAGAGAAGCTTGTTCATGGCAGGATGGAAGCCGGATTGAGACTTCGGCGTGGATGCTACAAGATTCGCCCAAGGGAACAAGAAGAGAATCCGGGACGCAGGCGAGACGGGCAGGGCTTGCGCATCCAAACCTGGAGGACTCAAGATGCCTGATTTTTAACCGTAGATTGCCTTCGGAACCGCTGATTAAAGCCACACCGCAGAGTTTGGAACNNAACGCCGCAGAGGCTTGATTCAGAACGGCATTCTCTGCGGCGTTCCTGTCTCTGCGGTGTTAATCAGTGTTTCCCTTCGGCTGTCTGGCGGCTCAAGAGAGCCGCAGATTGTTTTCTTCTTTGGAAATCTGTGGCTTCCCTGAGCCGCCAGACAGCCGAAGGCAATCTGCGGCAAAGCAAAACTCAGCGCCCCCCTCGCGGCACGATATTCATCCCGCGAGGGCCTGTATCGAGCCCGCAGGCGGCGGGATCAGAGGTAGGGCGGGCTCTCCGCAGCCCGCCGCCATCTGCGCGTTGAGGACAAACGCGCCCTCCACCCCTCCACCACTCCCCATCTCCAACTCTTCCGATGGTCTGTGACTCCGTCACCTGGGCCACGTCGCCGCCTGCCAGCCTCACGGCGGCGGCACACGGAAGACCTTGCCGGTGTAAGGGCATCTGACCACCGTGCCCGCAGACAGGCCCGTGACATCCACGAACTGCTGCCCGGAAGCATGCGNNAGGAACGGCGATGCCATAGGGACGTTCAGCCACGGGAGAATGAATGACCTGCACGACCGGCAACGGCGGCGTCCGCACGAGCTTCACCGCCGAGTATGCGGCCACCTGCTGCTGCTGCGACGTGACAGGAACGATGAAAAGCCGGTGGCTGTAGGGACACCAGGCTTTCGATCCCGGCGCCAGGCCTCGCACATCCACCAGACGCGGCGGCTTTGTGAAGGGGGTGCGCACGTACCCCGGCAGTCGAGGAATGACCAGCCCGAAGGGCGGGACATCGCACCGCTGCCATGAATTGGATGGCGGATGGGCACAAGCGGACAGGCTGCTCAGACACAGTGCCGTGAAAACGGCCAAGGTGATGTTCTTGAGGCTGGAGGGGAGAGTTGTTTTCATGCTCGTTGATGGTTCGTGTTTTTCTCAGGAACGGCTGATGAAAGCCACACCGCAGAGCNNGATTTCACCGATTGAAGCCCATCTGAGAGCCGAGTCGCCGAGACAGACGAAGTCAAATCTGTGGATAAAAAGTCAGGAGGAAGGATGAGCGAACGGGATCGTGCCTCCCACACGTCATCGTGAGCTTCAGGAAATGCAGTGTCCCGCCGCGCAGAGACGTCCGGCGGCGGGGTGCTGAAAACCCGGCCGGACGGTTTCACGGCTCCTTTTGCATGCCTGCAAACTCGTCCGTGATGCCTGCAACTTCATCCGTCATGCCTGCAAACTCATCCGTGATGCCTGCAACTTCGTCCGTCAGGCCTGCAAACTCGTCCGTGATGCCTGCAACTTCGTCCGTCAGGCCTGCAAACTCGTCCGTGAAACCGGTTTTCCTAGCGGCAGGGTGCCGGAGGCACTGTGGCGGCGGCGATTCCCACCGGAACCACCCGCCACGGCGGGCAGGAGGGCTCCTTAATTCCACTTTGGCAACTTCCAGAATGATCGGACGAAAGAGAGAAAAAATGGGAAAAAGACCCCATGGGTTCGGTGTCATCGCCCACTCTTTTTTCTCTTTCCTCTTTTTCGGCGGCCCATCCCTGAGTTTAATCGTGATGATGCGGAGGATAGGTGTCCCAACGCGCCGTGAGGGTGTCACTTGATTTTGGTGCCCGATGCAAATCGCCGGTCCGTCAGCGTCTTCAAAAAGGCGATCACCGCCCGCTTTTCCTCTGCGGTGAGATGCAGGCCGCCATCCGGGTGCTTCGCCAGATTCGGATCGAGCGTGTCCGTGCGCCGCACGCCCTCGCTGTAATGATCCAGCACCTGCTCCAGCGTGGTGAAGCGGCCGTCGTGCATGTAAGGCGCGGTCACGGCGATGTTGCGCAGGCTCGGCGTGGCAAAGGTGCCGCGATCAATCGCGGCCTTCGTCACACGGAAGCGGCCGAGATCGGCCTCGTCGATGGCGAGGCCGTTGTTGCGGAAGGGATGATCGGTGAACAGCGCCCCGCCGTGGCAGTGGAAGCAGTCCGCGCCGAGGCTGCCCATGCGCGGCTCACGCTCCATCATGAACAGCTCGAAACCGCGCTGCTCCTCGGTGCTCAGCTTCTCCTCGCCACGCATCGCACGGTCAAACTTCGAGTCGTGCGAGGTCAGTGTGAGCAGGAAATTTTCCAGCGCGAGCCCGATGCGCTCCGGTGTGACCTCGGGCGAGTCAAACGCGCTCGCAAAGTACGCGCCGGAGCTCTGGCCGAGTTTCGTCACCACGTTTTCGAGCGTCTCGTCCATCTCCAGGTGGTCCTGAATCGGAATGAGCGCTTGTTCACGCAGCGAACGTGCGCGGCCGTCCCAGAAGAAGCTCGTCTTCCACGCCAGATTGAACAGCGGCATGCCCTGACGCGTGCCGGTGCGCCCTTCCACCCCCACGCTGGACTTGCGCGGATCAGCGAAGGCCGTCTCACGCGGATGGCAGGACGCGCAGGACAATGTACCGTCACGCGAAAGCGCCGTGTCGTTGAACAGCCGCTCTCCCAAAGCCACGCGCTCCTCGATCAGCGGATTGTCACGCGGCAGCGGTGGGATGGGAAACGTGCTGCTCATCTTGAACTGGAACGGCGTGTGTTTCGCCGGCAGGCCGATGGGTTTGATGTCAGACGGCCGCGCAATGTCCGGCACATGGCTCGTCACCGTTTTCAAAGTGAAGGCTCCCGGCAGATTGGCCGCCAGCGCCGCCGCAATCGGATCACCGGACTGCGAATGCGTGGAGACACCGTCCTTCGCGAACGACAGCGGCTTCGCGCCGTTCAGCAACGCCGCCACATTGAAGCTGATCTCCGCCGTGGCATCGCCGGTGAGGTCGAAATCGCCCTTCAGCGCGATGGCGGTGCGATTCGCATCACGGGCGAGATGATAGGAGAAGCCGCCGGGCGTGCCGTTCGCGCCGCGCCAGTTTCCTTCCAATGCGAGGAAGATGTAACCGCCCTGCCAGCTCCAGTGCAGGCCGCACACGTTCGGATTCAGCGGATGATCGGACGCGTATTGCGCCGGATTGGCCGCGTTGGCGGCCGCGTCGATCCCCACATGAAAACGCAGCGCCGTGTAACGACCCGCAGGCACCTCCGCGAGCGCGAACTGCGTGCGCCTTTTCGCCGCGTCCATCCACGCAACATTGCCCGCCAGCTCCAGCCATGAGCCGTCGCCGCGTTGCAACGCAAAGCCGCTGAGAAGATAACTTCCCCGCGTGATGGAAAAAACCTCGCCCGCGCGGGTCTTGTAACGCAGCGAATCGAGCAGCAACGGCTGTTCTTCCGCCAAATGCCGCACCCGACCATGCAGCGTGGCGGCCTGAGCGGTTGTTGTAAAAAGGGCCAGGAGCAGAGGCGTCCATCGCATGAGCGGCGTGGGAGGTTGGTGTCTCATGTCAGTGGACGAAGCATGACTCTTTTCCGCGCATTGCACCAGGATCAATATCTGTTCGGAGCATGAACCAGGGAGGTTGATCCCAGCCGGGTTGCTGATTGAAGTTCGGGTTCGGCGTGGTGGGGGCATCGCTTTGCCTGACCCAGGGGAGCGCTCGCCAAGGCTCGGCACCCCTTGGGGCTATGTGACGCATGGACTTCCAGAAAGTGGGTGTATTCGTGGCGCACGGTGAAGTTTGCTTGGGGGATGGAGGGCGGGAGGGGCGCTGTTCAAAAGCGCAGGCATGGCGGGCTGGCGGTGCGTAAAGGGCTGGCATTGAGGGGAAAACGCCTGAAAAACCCGGACCTCCGTCCGGCGGAGGTCGCCCACCATGGCGCGGAGGTCGCCCGTTTTTCGGCGGAGGTCGCCCACCATGGCGTGGAGGTCGCCCGTTTTCCGGCGGAGGTCGCCCACCGTGGCGCGGTGGTCGCCCGTTTTTCGGCGGTGGTCGCCCACCGTGGCGCGGAGGTC
>DNXB01000489.1 GCA_003506995.1 Verrucomicrobiales bacterium | reverse complement strand
CGGGTCGGCGGCGAGAACGAGCGAAGAGGACAGAAGGAGTGCGATGAGAGGACGCATGGCGGGGAGCGAGAACGACGAGCTCATCGCCTCTCCTTCAATCTTTCCAGCTCATTCACCGCGCCCCGAGCCGGATCAGCTCGCGGATTTCCTGCTCGATCTGCTCCGGCGTGGGCGAGTCCAGCGTGTCGGCAACGGCTTCACGAAACAGATCGCGGTAGCGTTTGCGAAAGCGGGTGAGCATCACGCGGAAGTTGCCCTCCGTGACGCCGAGGGACTCCGCGAGCGGCAAGGTCTCGGCGGCTTTGGCCTCCACAAAGAGCCAGGGCTGGAGCGCCGTGAAGATTTTGCCTTTGCCCTCGCTCTCAAACTCCGCACGCAGACGGTCTTTGACGGCGATGAAGAAATCCCGCGCCCAGCGGCGGTTGTAGAGATCCTCCGGCGTGGCGAGGTCCTGCGGCTCGTGCCGGTAGCGTTCTTCTGCCTCCATCGCGTCAAAGGACAACGCGGATTGCTTGCCGCCGCGTTTGGCCGCTGTTTCCCGCAGGTGGCGGTTGTTCAGCCAATGCTGAAAGGAGGTGAGCAGAAAGGTTCGCAGCCTGCCGAGATCCTGCCGTGCTTTGGCAAAGAGATCGCTGCCCAGCGCATGCTGGAAGAAGCCCTGCGTCACGTCCTCGGCATCGTGCGGCGACTGCCCGGCGCGGCGGGCGTAACTGTAGAGCGGGAACCAATAAGCCTGGCAGAGCTGCGCCAGGATGCGGCCCCGCTCCGCATCGTCCGCGCCAGCTTGCAAGCGAACGACCTGCGTCCAGCGCGTGGTTTGGAAGGCATAGGCTGAGGCGAGCGGCGCGGGCATGTTGGCGCAAGGATGCAGCCGGGCGGGGCGATTTCGAGAATTTTCGCCCGCATTGTAACTAAGCGCAGGCTTTGATTTATAGTCCTGAGCAGACCTTCATCACCTACCGCCCATGTCCTCCGCCCCGAATCCTCCCGCAGACGACTTCCCCGCCGGCCAGACTGGCGACATGCGGGATGTGCTGCTCTCGCCACCGACGGGCGCAAAGCCGTCCACCTCTCCCGCTGGGCGTTGGGAGCCGCCAACGGCGGAGGAACTGCAAAAGCTCCTGCCGCAGTATGAGATCACCGCGCTGCTCGGCCGTGGCGGCATGGGCGCGGTTTACAAAGGGCGGCAGATCGCGCTGGATCGTCCTGTTGCCATCAAAATCCTCTCCAACACCCTTGAGGAGGCAGACGCCAGCTTTGCCGAACGCTTCAAGAACGAGGCGCGGGCGCTAGGCAAGCTCTCCCACCCTGGGATTGTGGGTGTCTATGATTTTGGCGAGGCGGCCAACGGCCTGCTCTACATCGTCATGGAGTTCATTGATGGCACGGACGTGGCCAGGATGCTCGCCCAGCAGAAACGCCTGCACACCGAGCATGCGATGGCAATCACCGCGCACGTTTGTGATGCCCTGGCCTACGCGCACGAGCGCGGCATCATCCACCGCGACATCAAACCGGCGAACATCATGGTCGGCTACGATGGCGTGGTGAAGGTGGCCGACTTCGGTCTGGCGAAGATGACGCACAACCAGAACTCCGGTCTCACCCAAAGCGGCATGGCCATGGGCACGCTGCATTACATGGCTCCCGAGGCGCTCATGCTCGGCAGCGCGGTGGATCACCGCGCCGACATCTACGCCGTGGGGGTCATGCTCTACCAGATGCTCACCGGAAAGATCCCGCAGGGCCTGTTTGAGCTGCCCAGCTTGCAGGTGGCGGGTCTTGATCCGCGCTATGACAGCATCATCGGCAAGGCGCTGCGCGAGGACCGCGATCTGCGCTATCCGAGCGTGCTGGGCATGCGTCGCGATCTGGACGCGATTTTGACCCAGCCCGTGGTGAAGGTGGAACCGTCCGCTGAGAAAGCGCCTGCCGCTTTGCAAACCCAGGCGCGCCCGCAGCGCCCCGGAGGCCAGCCGTATCGTCTTCCGCAGCCGGAGGTAATCGTGCGGACGGAAAGGAAGGGTTCGCCGCTGCTCTGGGTTGCGGTGATCGTGCTCGGAGGCATCGTTGCGTGGCTCTACTTGAACCGGTCTTCGAGTTCACCGTCCCATACTTCGACCGATGCTGCTGCCTCAGCACCTGGGGACGCAGCAAAATCTGTAGGTGGTTCTCGCCAGAGCAGTCAAACTCCACCAACAGCCTCGTCCGTCTCTAGCGAATCCTCCCATGCCTCAAAAGACGCACCCTTCACCAACACCCTTGGCATGAAGTTCGTCCCCGTGCCCATCACCGGCGGGCCGACGGACAAGCAGCGCGTGCTCTTCAGCGTGTGGGAGACGCGCGTGCAGGACTATGAGGTGTTTGTGAAGGCGACGTCTGCCCGGTGGGGCAAGCCCATCTTCCAGCAGGGGCCAACGCACCCGGCCGGGGGCATGGCCTGGAACGAGGCGAAAGCATTCTGTGAATGGCTTACCGATCAGGAGCGCAAGGCAGGCAAGATCACCGCCGCTGAAGCCTACCGCCTGCCAACGGATCACGAGTGGAGCTGCGCTGTGGGCATCGGCGACAAGGAAGACGCAGCCAAGGCCCCCGCCGACAAGACGATGGCTGCCGCGCTCAACAACATCTACCCATGGGGCACCGCGTGGCCCCCGCCTCCCGGCAGCGTCAATCTCGGCGGTGAAGAGTTGGGTGAACTTCACGAGAGCAGCCGCGTGAAACCCTTGACCGGTCTCAAAGGTTACCGCGACGCCTTTCCGCGCACGGCCCCCGTCGGCTCATTCCGGGCAGATGGGCCGGGGATCTTTGACCTTGCCGGCAATGTCCGTGAATGGTGCTCCGACCTCTATGCCCCCGGGGGAGATAGACGTGTCTTGCGCGGGGGGGCCTGGCTTTACAACGATCCCCCCACTTCGCAGTCGTCGCGGCGTGATGGTTTTCCGGTTGGGGACAATTGGCGCAGCGACGTGATCGGCTTCCGCTGTGTGCTGGCGGTGGGAACGCCGCCAGCCCAGGTGTCGACAGCCCCGATTATGCCTCCATCGCCGCAGCAGCCCTCTGGTTCTGCGGGCGCCGCATTACCAACTGCTCCCACGCCGTCTCCATCGCACACACCGGCCGACACCCAGGGAATGGAGCCGCTCGTGGATGTGGATTTCGCGAAGCCTCACGAGGGCTTTCCTGCCGCGACCACTGCCCGCCTCGTTGCCGAGTGGAAGGAGGGGAGCTACCGGATGACAGCGCTTTCCAGCGCCATCTGGGTGCCATCACAGCCTGCCATCCAGAACCTAACTCTAACTGACTTTGTCTGCGAGGTGGAAGCTCAGATCCCACGGCAGGCAGAGGGAAGCTGGGCCATCCGTCTGGCGAACAAGAATCATCGGCAGGGGGACTACATCCAGGACTTCCGCTTTGAAGGCTCCGGCAAAGCGATGATCCCCACTCCGACCAACCGGCAGGGCAACCGGCTCGACACCACCGCATCGCTGGCCGGCGCGGGCTGGAACAAGATGCGCGTCGAAGCGTCGAACTCACGCTACCGCCTGTTCGTCAACGATCGCTTCGTCACCGAGGTGCCGCAGGAAGGACGCATCTCCCCGAACGGAATTGCCATTCCGCTCAACACGCCAGCTCCCGGCCTGGAGGTGTGGATCCGTCGCGTTCGTGTCTGGCAGCCTGGGGCCGCAGTCGCTCCCGCGCCAAGCCCCACCGGCCTCACGACCTGGACGGACACCAAGGGCCGCAGCATCACCGCCACGTTCAAGGCACTCGCCAGCGGCAATGTGCTGCTGGACATCGCGGGCAAGGTGACGCCTGTGCCCTTCAACACACTTTCACCCGAAAGCCAGAAGCTGGCGCGGGCCTATCACGACCAGTCAAACCCGGTCACCACTACCGATCCCGCCAAGGCCGCACCCTTCGTCAACACCCTCGGCATGAAGTTCGTGCCGGTGCCGGGCACAAAGGTGCTGTTCTGCATCCATGAGGCGCGTTACAAGGATTGGGCAGCTTATGCCGCAGCAGAGAAAGTGAATCCGCGTTGGAAGGTCTCATTGAATAGTTTGAAGGGGGATCGATTGGAAGACTACCCGATAAAGAACGTCACCCACGACGACGCTGTGGGCTTTTGTGAGTGGATGACAAAGAAGGAGGGCAAGACCTATCGCCTGCCCACCGACCAGGAGTGGAGCCTGCTGGCTGGTTTGAAGGAAAAGCTGGACGTTTCCCCCATGCAGCAGCCAGCGAGCACGGGACACTTTCACTGGGGCACTCGCCCGCTGGCCAAGGATGTCGGCAATTTCTGCGACGAGGCATTCGGTCGAAAGTATCGTGGCAGCTACGACGCGAAGTGGCTCGAAATCGACGACGGCTATGCCGACACCGCGCCCGTGGGCAGCTATCCGGCGGATGCGAACGGCCTGTTCGACTTCGCGGGCAATGTCTGGGAGTGGGTGCAGGGCTGGTATGACCCGCCGAAGAACACCCTGCGCATCGTGCGCGGCGGCGCCTTCCGCACCGGCGGCGAAAAACGCCTGCTGGCCTCGTTTCGCGGCCCTGATCCCTACAACATCCGTCTCGACAGCGTCGGCTTCCGCATCATCTGCGAGCCGTAGATTCGACTGGCAGTCGAATCCGAGTGACCTGAAGGCTTCGATTGCCAACCGAAGCTACCGGCTCAGTTCCAACATGCGTAGAATCGGTTTCTCAGCACGCTGACGCAGGTCTTCAGGCATCTCGACGCGCGGCGTGAGATCGCGCAGGCAGTCATGCAGCTTTTGCAGCGTGTTGAGCTTCATGTAACGGCAGTCGGCACAGGCGCAGTGGCCGGTGGGGCCGGGAATGAAGGTCTTGCCCGGCACCTCGCGCTCCAGGCGGTGCAGCATGCCGCTTTCGGTCACGATGATGAAGGCGCTGGCAGGGCTGTTGCGGCAATAGCCAACCATTTTCTCAGTGCTGCACACCTCATCGGCCAGCATGCGCACCGCATAGGTGCATTCGGGATGGGCGACGACTTTGGCGTCCGGGTATTCGTCTTTGATCTTTTGAATGCTGTCGCGGGTGAACTCGACGTGGACGTAGCACGCGCCCTTCCACAGGTCCATCTTACGCCCTGTGCGCTCCATGACCCATGAGCCAAGGTTTTGATCCGGCACGAAAAGGATCGGGCGGTCCTTCGGCGCCGCCTCGACGATCTTGTCGGCATTGCCGCTGGTGCAGATGCAGTCGCTCAGCGCCTTCACATGGCCGCTGCAGTTGATGTAGGCGATGACGTAGTAGTTTTTGGCCGCGTTCGCCTTCAAAAACGCCTCAAGCTGCGGTCCGGGGCAGCTTTGCTCCAGCGAGCAGCCAGCGTTGGCATCTGGCAGCACCACGATCTTGCCCGGATTCACGATTTTGGCCGTCTCCGCCATGAAATGCACGCCGCAGAAGGCGATCACATCCGCTTTCGTCTCCCTGGCCTTGTAAGCGAGGCCGAGCGAGTCGCCCACATAGTCGGCGATCTCCTGGATGGCTTTGTCCTGGTAATTGTGCGCCAGGATCACGGCGTTGCGCTCCTGTTTCAGGCGCTTGATTTCTTCGATGAGGCTGGGGGCGGTGGTGGCAACCATGGGGGAAGATTTAGAGCGGGCCAAGACGGAAGCAAGAAGAGCGGCGGAGAGATGGACAGACAGGATCCCCACTTCTCCGCCCTGAGGCCGGTCAAAGCTTGCCAGCGCTGCTGAGCTTGTCGTTAAAGAAGGAGTTGCTGTCCTTGAGCGTGAAGGATCGGCTGCCTTCCTCATATTTGCCACTGAGCGTGCGGGCTTGCATGAAGGTCGGGTTCAGCAGGCTCTTGGTATTGCTGATGACAATGGCCGTTTTGCCGTCCCCGCCGAGCACCGGCTCGGTCTTGAACTCCAGCACCTTGCCGTCGTCCACCTTCACGGTGTATTTGCCCTCCCCGCCCTTGATCGAGATTTTCGCCTCACGGGCGAGTTCGATTTTGCCCCAGGCGCTGTAATAAGCTTTGGCAAAAGCCAAGGCCGCGTCACGCAGTTCAGGCGTGGGAGCCTCAGCGTAGAGGTTGACCCATTCACCCGGCACTCCAGCGTAGGCGATCTTCGCACCGGCGAGTTTTACGCCGTTGAACTCACCAGCCGTCAATGACATGGCGCCGACGCCATTGCAGCCTTTTTCCAAGGCCGTGAGTTCGCAGGGGCATGGCAGGCTGCAACTGCAACCTTCGACAAACAGACCGGCGACGCTGAAGGGCGTTTTGTCCTTGGCATCGACCGTGGGGAGGCTCAACAGGAGCGTGGTGGCGACCAAAGCCTGAACCGCCAAAGACGTGAGCAGGGGGAGTTTCATGGTGGGATTCCTTTCCAATGATATAGTTGGGTGACGAAGCCCGGCTCGGCAGAATCGCCGAAGGAATGACCTTTCCAAACGGAGGCCGGCCGGGTGACGTTCACATGATGAACCAATACGCCGCCGCCCAGACGATGGGCACGGCGGTTTTTTACTCACGGAAGGCCCGCATCCGGGCCTATTCGTCGTTCGACATTCCGCATTCGTCATTCCAAAGTCATCGCGTGACCCAAAAACAGCCCCATCCCCTTCTCGACCTCTCTCTCACTGTCATCCTGCCCTCCATCGCGCTCGAAAAGCTCAGCGCACCGGACCGACTCGGCCCGGCCTGGGCGCTGGTGGTGGCGCTGCTGCTGCCGCTGGGCTTTGGCATCTGGTGCTACATGAACAAGCGCGGGCTGAACTTCTTCTCTGTGCTCGGTTTAACCGCCGTCATCGTCACTGGCGGCCTGGGGCTGCTCCAGCTCAATGCGACGTGGTTTGCGGTCAAGGAGGCCCTGTTTCCCATCTTCCTCGGCATCGCCTTTCCCCTGAGCCATCGCTGGGGCAAGCCGCTGGTCAGCGAGATGCTGCTCAATCCGCAGGTCATCAACCAACCCGCGCTGCATCAGGCGCTCGACACGCCGGAGAAGCATCACAGCTTCGCCGTCCTGCTCAAACGCGCCTCCTGGGGCATGGCGGGCACCATGCTGTTCTCCGCCATCGCGAATTTCATCCTCGCGCTCTACCTTCTGGGCGACAAAACGCCCGGCAGCCAGGAATACACCAAGGCCATCGGCCGCCTGAACTGGAGCGGCTTTCTCGTCATCGGCATCCCGCTCATGGGTGTCACCCTGACCCTGCTGCTCTGGCTGCTGCGCTCCATCACCCGCCTCACCGGCCTGGAACGCGACGACCTCATGAACCAGGGCACCACCGTGCGCCGGGAAGTGGCCAACAAATGACCTTTGGAAAGCCGCCAAAAACCGTTTGCCCAAAACGAAGGGGCAGTTTATAGAGGCGCCCCCTCGGAATTAAGCGCGGTTAGCTCAGTGGTAGAGCATTACCTTGACATGGTAGGGGTCACAGGTTCGAACCCTGTACCGCGCACCATCTCCCCCAAACTGACAGGAGATGACACACCGAGACAAGCGGGGCACCTAATCGGTTTTCAGCAGCCTTCCATGGTGGCAAACTCAAGCCTCAGATCGAGAAGCACGCACACCAACAGACTTGGAATTTCTCAACGGAACCAAGCGAATCTCGACGCGACGGTGAAGCGCTGCGGCGATGCGGTTGAGCATCGCCAGTGTATGCCCCTCATAATCAGCGTCTTCCAAACGACAGATGACGGAAGCGGTGGTGCCAACCAATTTGGCAAAGGCTCGCTGCGATAATCCAGCTTTGGTTCGCAGCTCATAGGCTTTTCGTGCCATGGCATCGTCAGCGCGAATCTGCTCCAATTCGTCCATTCTCTTCGGCTTGCCGACCACAAGGCGGCGATGCAGAATTTCAACTGCATTACTGGTGCGTGGTTGGGGTGCCTTGTTCATGTCGGTTACTCCCATCGTGACGGACTCAAGCCGCTGATCGCGAAACGCGCTTTACTGGAGCACGCACTGGCTTGACGGTCATGCGCAGGCCCAGAGAGCCAAGAACGTTCTGAAAAGTCCGCAGGCGTGGATTTCCCTGCGGTGAGAGCGCTTCGTGCAATGCTTGGCGGCTGACATCGGTTTTGCGTGCCAGGGAAGCCAGGCCGCCTTGGGCCTGTGCGACGAGACGCAGCACGTTGAGCAGCATATCGACATCGTTGTCCTGATCGAATTCTTTCAAGGCGAGCTTGATGGCGTAATTCGCGCGCTTGAGGTCGCGCAGGTATTTCAACCAGACCTCATCATGCGGGATGGTGCTGCTTTTCTTCAATGTTTTCATACGCGAGCACCATCTCACGCCAGTATCTCACTCACCACACGCGCCTGCGGGTTTTCCACGAGGATCTGATCGACGCCGTTGCGCTTGTAGCTGAGCTTTTTCGAGTCGAGGCCGAAGAGGTGGAGCAGCGTGGCGTGGTAGTCGTAGTGATTGACTACGTCTTTGACGGCGTGGTGGCCGAACTCGTCGGTCTCGCCGTGCATGTGGCCGGCTTTGAAGCCGCCGCCGGCCACCCACATGCTGAAGCCGTAGGTGTTGTGGTCGCGGCCCACGGACTTGCGGTCCTTGGCACCGGCGCGGTTTTGAATCACGGGCAGACGGCCCATTTCACCGCCCCAATGGACGATGGTGGTGTCGAGCAGGCCGCGCTGCTTCAAATCCGTGACGAGGGCGGCAGCGCCTTGATCGACGTAGAGGCAGGCGGCGGGCAGCGAGGTGAGGATGCTGGAGTGGTGGTCCCAGGTTTGATTCCCGGTGAACAAGGACACGCAGCGCACACCGCGTTCGACGAGACGCCGGGCGATGAGGCATCGCGTGCCGAACTCGGCGGCGGCGGGATTGTCGATGCCATAGAGCTTCTTGGTGGCGGCGCTTTCTTGAGAAATGTCGAGTGCTTCCTTCGCGGCGGTCTGCATGCGGGCGGCGAGTTCAAAGGACTGGATGCGAGCCTCCAAATCGGCCTCGCCAGGACGGGCTTCAAGGTGCTCGCGATTGAGGCGCTGCACAAAATTGAGGTAACGGGCCTGCGCGTCGCCTTTGAGGCTCAGCGGCGCGTCGAGATTCGGAATGCGCGGTTCTTTGGGGCGAATGACGGTGCCCTGGAAGAGCGAGGGCAGCCAGCCGTTGCTCCAGTTGTCCACGCCGAGCACGGGAACGCCGCGTGGATCGGTGAGGGCGACGTAGGCGGGTAGATCCTGGTTTTCGGAGCCAAGGCCGTAGGTGAGCCAGCTTCCGAGCGTGGGACGACCGCCAGTGGCCTGGCCGTTGAGCAGGGCGTAGATGGACTGGCCGTGATTGTTCACGCCGGTGTGCATGGAGCGAATGAGTGTGACATCATCCACGATGCGGGAGAAGTGCGGCAGCAGCTCGCTCACATCCATGCCGCACTGGCCGTGCTTCTTGAACTTCCATTGAGGCCCCATGACCTCGCGGCTGGCACCGGCAGCATCGTCGTATTTGACCTCGCCGGGGAATTCCTTGCCATCAAGCTTCATCAGCTCGGGCTTCGGGTCAAAGAGGTCCATGTGGCTCGGCCCGCCTTGCATGAACATGGAGATCATCGCCTTCGCCTGACCGAAGCCATGCGGCATCTTCGGCTTGAGGTCGAAATGCTGCGCCGCAGCGCGTTCCGCAGTCGCCAGCAGACCTTGTTCTTGCAGCAGCGTGGCCAAGGCAATGCCGCCGATGCCGTAGGCGGAGCGGTGAAGGATGGAGCGGCGGGTTTCGAGCATGGTCAAATTACGAACTCAGA
Organism: Verrucomicrobiales bacterium; assembly: GCA_003506995.1. Classification (GTDB taxonomy): domain Bacteria; phylum Verrucomicrobiota; class Verrucomicrobiia; order Verrucomicrobiales; family Verrucomicrobiaceae; genus Prosthecobacter. The sequence goes on along the minus strand of DNXB01000489.1, from coordinate 2,627 downwards.
ATCGCCTATCTAGCTCCAACAAACAAGCAGGCCGATCAATGCGGGCTTTCTCTGGTTGTCCTTGTTCTCCGTTTATTGAGCAGGTCGCGCACGCCACAATACACATAGAGGAAAAGACATAAGGATGAAATCAAGAGGATAAGTCCCAGCAGCGGATTTTCTGTGCTTACATCAAGAGTCGCTGGCACAAGGGTGTAAATAGAGACCATGGACACCAAGGCCAAAACACCAGCGACAGCACAACTGATAAGAAAGACAGCCAAGCGGATAATCCAGCTTCTCATGTGCAAATTATGGCATGGAGCGATCACAACTCCAAGTTTCATCTGTCACTTCGCAGTGCTCCGCACCGTGCCCTTCGTCAGGCGCGTCACCAGTTCCTCCCCCTCGCTCACTTCAGCCGCGTCGGTGAGCACTCGACCGGCGGCGTTGGTGGTGTAGGAGAAGCCGCGGGCGAGGACGGATTCGGGGCCGATGTGCTTCAATAACTCACCACGGGCTTCCAGGCGATCGTTGAGGCGGTCGAGGCGGTGCAGAACGCTCTGACGCAGACGTTGGGAGAGGCTTTCGGAGCGATGCACGGCCTCGGCGAGTTGCACGCGGGGATGATGGGCGGCGAGGACGTGCTGCTTTTGCGTGAGATCGTCGGTCAGAGTCTGCAATCGCTCGCGCAAGGCGTCGCGCAGGCGGGATTCGGCTTCGTCGGTGCTTTGCTCGGCTTGCTGGAGCAGGCGCTCCGGCGCGTGAAGCAGCGGGCCTTTGGCCGTGAGGTCAATGACGTGCTGGTGATGATCGAGCAGCGTGCTGACACGCGCTTTGAGCGTGCGGGCGATGCTTTCAAAGTGGCGTTGCAGCTCGCTGGCATCGGGCGCGAGCAATTCGGCGGCGGCGCTGGGCGTGGGCGCGCGCAGATCGGCCACGAAGTCGGCGATGGTGAAGTCGATTTCATGCCCGACGGCGGAGATGATCGGAATCGGGCAGGCGGCGATGGCGCGGGCGAGCACTTCTTCGTTGAAGCACCACAGATCCTCCAAACTGCCGCCGCCGCGACCGACAACGATGGTGTCTGGCACGGGCAGACCATACTCCTCGGCGTTACCGAGCACTTTGAGGGCGCGGACGATCTCCAACTCGGCCCCCTGCCCTTGCACGCGCACGGGAAACACGAGAACACGTACCCAAGGCGCACGGCGCGTGAGGATGTTCAGCATGTCTTGGATCGCCGCGCCAGTGGGCGAGGTGATGAGGGCCACGACACGCGGAAAACGCGGGATGGGCCGCTTGTTCTCTTTATCGAAGAGACCCTCGGCATGCAGTTGGCGTTTCAACGCCTCGAAACGCTCCTGCAGCGAGCCTTTGCCCTTCGCCTGCACCTGTTTGACGACCATCTGATACTGGCCGCGCGGCTCATAGACGCTGATCTCGCCATGCACCTGCATCAACGCCCCGTCCTGAATGCGTGCCGAGCTGCGGGCGGCGGCACCGCGAAACATCACGCAGGAGAGCTGCGCTCCGGCGTCCTTCAGGGTGAAGTATTGATGACCGGAGGATTGCAGGCGGTGGTTGCTGATCTCACCCTCGACCCAAACGCTGCCGATGTGGCCCTCCAGCACATCGCGGATCTCGCGGGTGAGCTGGGTGACGGACAGAATCTCGGCATCTTCGGGCATGGGAGCCGGATTTGACACAGATGCGGGGAAAGTCCAGCCGCGTCACCACACCCAGCCCAGAAGCCAGCCAAAGATGCCCGCCGCCACGGACCACCAGCAGCGCAAGACCTCGGCAAGACCCAATCCTGGCGCGGGCGAGGCGGCGAGGAACAGGGCGATAAGCAGGAAGGCGTTGATGAGGAAGATGAGCATCATTGAGAAGAACTCACCGTTGCGTTTGAGATCCCCCTGCTCGGCGATGACTGTTTTGACCGTGTAAGTGGCGTGGAAGCACCAAGTGAGGCCGATCAGCGCGTAAAGAAAGCGCAGCGGCTTCAGGTTCACGGTCCATTTCCAGATGGAAACGGCGTGCGCCTCCTGCATGTCCAGCGCCAGGCCGATGCAGCCGAAGACCGCCATGATGATCAGCGTGTAAAAGGGCACCAAATACGGGGCGAGCGTGATCCAGGTGTTCGATTTGTCCGTTTCGACGTAGCCGCCCGCCGCGCTGACCTTCCAGTCGAATATCCGTCCGCCAAACATGCGGGCGGTGACGTAGTGGCTGAGTTCATGGCCCAAAACATAGGCCGTCACCGGACGCAGCCCGGTCAGATACGCCAAGCCCCAGAGCAGGCCGCCGAAGGAGAAAAAGACGAACTCCTCCGAGCGCAGGAAGTCCATCCGCGTGACCGCCCGCCAGAGCATGACGATGAGCGTGATGGCCGTGACCAGGCAGGCCGGAGCCAAGAGCGCTCCGCCAATCCAGCGCTTCATAAGCAGCAGAAAACGGTCCTTCTGCACGTCCTGCCGGTTCTTGATGCCGGCAGGGCGGTTGCGGGTCTCGTGGAGATGTCGGCGAACGTTCGCGGTGGACATAGGAATGACGGTTTATTTAACATTTGTTAAACATCTTCACAATTTAAATGTTAATATGTGTATAACCTTGTGAATCAAGGGGACAACTTGCCCAAGCGAAAA
>DNXB01000476.1 GCA_003506995.1 Verrucomicrobiales bacterium | reverse complement strand
TGTTTTTGCCGATGTCATGCACGTCACCTTTGACCGTGGCCATGATGATCTTCCCACCACCCTGCTTCGCAGCCTCGGCCGGGATGAGATCGGCGGAGGTCAGGCTTTCTTCGGCGTGGCCTGATACTTGGCCGGCTCCTCGTTCAGCACATTCGAGCCCCGGCCCGCCTTGCGCAGCAGTTCCATCGTGTCCTCGTCGAGCTGATCGAAGAGACGCGCAGTCTCGGTATCCAGCTTGGGCGAGAAATTGCGCCAGGAGCCGGTCAGAATAGGCGGTGTTGCGGGTGTGTTCATTGAATTCTTCTTTGAGGGTTAGTTCGCCGATTTTGAGGAGTTCATCAACGGAATTGTGCAGGTGTCCGGCCAGCCATTCGAGGTTCTCCTTGATGGGATAACCATGATTAAAGTTGTTCAAGACGAGGATTCTGAAGCCCTTGTGTTCACCAAACTCCTCCACCAGTCGAAGTGTGGTGATCGGCACCTGATAGTGACCATTGGCAGCACGGGAAAGCGGAACAACGCGTCCTGTTCCTTCAATGGCCCGCTTGAGCATGTTACGGACAGCGAGGGGCCATGGCGCGTGGATGTAGCGCACCTCCAAGGCGCAGCCACACTCGAAAGCACGTTGGAAATGCTCGCGGCTACGACGGTGGTTCTGCAGCGTGCCATCCATGATGAGAATGACGCGCTCATGCTTCGGCAATCCTTCCGTGGCAGTCGTTTTGCCGCTTCCCTGGCCGCCGGCATTGAAAAGGACGACATCTCCGGGCCTGGCAGCCGAGACCGTCTTCTCAAACATCCAGTCCACAAACGCTCCCGCTGGCTCCAGCGTCGCGATGCTCCACTTCTGGCGGCTTTCGCGGGTGGCGGCGTAGTCGGGGCTGAGTTCCTGGACGTTGTTGCGGTCGAGGACGTTGGCAAAGCGGCGCTTGTATTCGACGGCGGCGGCTTCGAGGTCGGCGGCCAGCTCGGCGGCGAATTTCACTTCGATGCGACGCTCTTCGAGGCTCAGGCCGGGATACGGCGTGTAGGTGAAGCCTTCCACGATGGTGATGGGCTGCGGGAGTGGGACAGGCGTCCCGCCTGTCTCGTGTGAACCGGGCATTCTGCCTGGATCCCCGGCATCGGGCAGAATGCCCGTGCCACTGGTGTCAGGCAGAATGCCTGACCTACCGCGCCCATAAAACACATACTGCGTCGGTTCCTCGCCGCCATCGACGATCTCGGCGACCTCACGCAGATACACGGGACGACCGCTGAACACGCCGATGACCACATTGCCGACATCTTCGGCGGTTTTGAGGAAAGCACCGGTTTCGACGAGGACTTCGTTGTTTCCGGTGGTGAGGCCACCAGCACGGAATTGCCGGTTCGCCTGCTGGAGCATCGGCACGAGGCCTGCGGGACTCAGATTGCGGCTGGCGAGCTTCACAGGATCGAGCATCACGCGGACGGCGCGGCGCGAACCGCCGAGCAGCGTCGTCTCAGCCACGAGCGGCACTTGTTTGATGGATTCATCCACCTGCGCGGCCAATCGGCGCAGTGTGAGGTGATCGTAACGAGCGCTGTGGAAGGTGAGCGCGAGGATCGGCACGTCGTCGATGCTCTTTGGCTTGATTAGCGGCGGCGTGACGCCCATCGGAATGCGGTCAAAGTTCGAGCGCAGCTTTTCGGTGAGCTTGAAGAGGCTGCGCTCCGGGTCTTCGCCCACTTTGAAGCGCACGATGACGAGGCTCTCGCTGTCGCGGGAGGTGCTGTAGATGTATTCGACGCCTGAGATTTCCCACAGCAGCTTCTCCATCGGCCGCGTGGCGCGTTCCTCGATCTCCTTCGCCGAAGAGCCGGGCATGGACACCATGACATCAACCATGGGCACCTTGATCTGCGGCTCTTCTTCACGCGGCAGCAGCACCACCGCCGCCGCGCCGAGCAAAACGGACGCGATGACGATCAGCGGCGTCAGTTTGGAATCGATGAACATCGCCGCGATGCGGCCTGCGATGCCGAGATGGCTGGTGGAAGGCTCGCTCATGGCTGGAGGGTCACGGGTTGGCCGTCGATAAGTTTGGCGGTTTCGCTCACGATGACCTGTTCACCTTCTTCGAGGCCGGAAAGCACCTCCACGCGGCCTTCGAGCACTTTGCCGGTCTTCACGAGGCGCAGCGCGGCTTTGCCATCTTTGGCGACGAACACGAGTTCCATCTGCCCACGCTTCAAAACGGCGCTTTGCGGCACGAGGAGCAGTTTCACCTCGGCCACAGGCACTGAAACACGGCCGAACTGGCCCGTGCGCAATCCATCGGTCTGTGGCAGGTCGAATTTCACATTGAAGGTGCGGCTCACCGGATCGGCGACGGGCGAAATTTCGCTCACGGTGCCCTCAATGACCTTTGCGAGTCGCACCGACATCTTCGCACCTAGCTTCACGCGGTCGAGAATGGCCTCGGGGAGATCCGCTTCAAAGCGCAGTGAGGTCGGCGCTTCGATTTCGAGCAGCGGCTTGCCCGGCATGGCGAGATCGCCCACGTCGGCGAGCTTGCGAGTAACCACGCCATCGAAAGGTGCGGTGACTTTGGCGTAGCTCATCATCGTTTCGGCCTCGCTGACGGCTCCGGTGCCAATTTTCACGCGAGCGTCGGCGGCGTCGAATTCCTGCCGCGTGGTCGCATTGCTGGCGATGAGCTGCTTTTGACGATCAAAGTCGCGTTTCGCCTGATCGAGCATCGCGCGTGCTTGATCGACCTTCGCCTGGATTTCCTGCACATCGAGCCGGGCGAGCAGATCGCCCGCTTTCACCATCGCGCCGGGCGTGGCGGTATATTCGAGCACGCGACCACTGACCTTTGCCTCGACGACGGCGCGTTGTTTCGAGCGCACCGTGCCCACGACCTCCTCGGTGGCGGTGTGGGGCAGGAAAGCGGCGGGCTGTGTTTTTACCGCGACGCTGGGCAGTGTCGCGGCGGTCGGTGGCGGCTCGTGTTTACCGCAAGCGGTGAGCAGCAGGACGGGGAGGAAGCCTGAGAGGAGTTTCATCGGGGCGAAGCGGATGGTGGTTGAGTCAGACCTTCGTGCGGCAAGTTCCGCCGACGCCGAGTTTTTTGAGCACACTTTCCGCCGGGCAGAAGCCGGTGAAGGCGGATTGCAAGAGGTTGGCTCCGACAAAGACGGTGAGCCAAAGCCAGTTCGGGCTCACATAATGAGCGAGAGCGAGGCTGGCGAGGATCATGGTGCCTGCGAGGGCGCGGATGGCGTTTTCGAGTTTCATGGTTTGGCGGTGGTTGAGTTCAAATCAGTGGCTGAAACGGCTTCGGGTGCCTTTGGCAGCATCACGCAGGCCGGGCAGCCCTGGCGGCTCATTTGCAGTCCGACAAGCAGGGCCGCGAGCGCGGCGATGAGGATGTAAAGGCGGTTCGGGGTCATGATTCGTGTCTCCTCAAGGTTTTGGTGGACGAAAGAGCTTTCATGGTGTTCTTGTATTCAACTGTATGAGCTTATACTCATATAGTCGCTGTCAGCAAACCCTTTTTAGCATCATGCCCGCCGCACGAAAAAAATCCCTGCCACCGGTCACCGAAGAGGCTCTCACCATGATCGCCTCCTGGTTCCGAACGCTCGCCGAGCCCAGCCGCCTGAAAATTCTCCGCGCCCTGGAGGAAGGCGGTGAGCTGAACATCACCGAGCTCGTCGAGGCCACCGGCCTCACACAGGCCAACGTTTCCCGTCATGTGCAGTCGCTCGTCGATGCTGGCATGGTCGGCCGCCGCAAGGAAGGCCTCACCGTGATCTGCTTCATCGCCGATCCCAGCATCACCGACCTCTGCGACAATGTGTGCAACAACCTCCTCAAACGCCTCTCACAGCAGGTGAAGAAGCTCGGAGGAACGTGACGCCTTGGCTCTGGCTCTGCCCAAGGACAAGGCCACCGCAGTCTATGGTTCGCTCATGACTGATTCGCCACATGCGACGCCTCCATGTCGTCACTTCACCGAGGATGCCGGCATGGTTTTCAAAAGACGTGGCGTCGGGTTCTCCACCTTGCCGATGGGTCGGACGCCCTTGCCGGGACGATTTCCTTCGCCCAGGTCGGCGCGGGCGGCCTCGACATGAGCGGTCAGGCGCTTCACGATTTCAGGCTGCCGGGCAAACTGGTCGTCGTTTTCCCCGGGATCATCAAGGAGGTGATAGAGCCGGCCTGATTTGGGCGCCGTCTTTCCGCCTGCTTTTCCGCTGATTGCGCCATCGGTCTTCGCGCCGGGCAGATACAGCTTCCAAGGGCCACTGCGGACGGCCTGAAGCTGCGTCGTATAATAATAGAAAAACGCGTCGTAAGGCGAAAGGGCGCCCGGCTCGCTGAAGAGCAGCGGGCGGATGTCGTGGCCATCCATGATGCGGTCGGCGGGCGTTTTTCCACCGGAGAGCACGGCCAGCGTCGGCAGCATGTCCATCAGCGTGATGACTTCCGCACAGCTCGTGCCGGCTCGGATGCGACCGGGCCAGCGGGCGATGAAGGGCGTCCGCATGCCGCCTTCCGCGACGCTGTAGGCATTGCCTTTGAGCGGGAGATTGGAACCGATGCCTTTGTTCGCGAAGGGGCCGCCATTGTCATTGGTCCAGATGACGAGCGTGTTTTCGCTGAGGCCGAGCGCGTCGAGTTTGTCGAGGATCTGGCCGGTGGACCAGTCGAGTTCCATGACGGAGTCGCCCCATTCTCCCTGGCCGCTTTTGCCACGAAAGGCGGGCGAAACCGGCGGCTTCTGCGTGCTGCCGGGCGTGATCTGCGGGAAGTAGAGAAAGAAGGGGCGGTCGCGGTTCTGCTCGATGAACTTCAAGGCCCGCTCCGTGCCCTGCTGCGTGAAGAGGCTGAGATCGTCATTCGCGGCGATGACCGTTTCGCCTTCCATCACGGGCATGGTGGGGAAATTGCGTTTGGGATCGGTCTGCATGTTGTCGCTGTAGGGAATGCCGAAGTATTCGTCGAAGCCCTGTCGCGTGGGCAGGAACTCCGGCTGGTCGCCGAGGTGCCATTTGCCGATGCACATGGTCGCGTAGCCCTGCGGCTTCAGCGCTTCGGCGATGGTGATCTCGTCAGGGTTTAATCCATACGCAGCGGCGGGCCGCAAGACGAGCCCCTGACCCGGCGCGAGATCGAGACCGACGCGACGCGGATAGCATCCGGTCATCATCGCGGCGCGGGACGGCGTGCAGACCGGGGCTGCCGAATAGGCGTGGGTAAACTTCATGCCCTCCCGCGCCATGCGGTCAATGCGCGGCGTCGGCTGGCGGGCCTTCGGATTGAAGCAGCCGACATCGCCATAACCGAGATTGTCGCAGAAGATGACGATGAAATTGGGCGCTGAAGCGGCCAAGGCCGCATGCAGGCTGCCGAGCAACGAAAGGAGAATGGCGGTGATGATGAATCGTTTCATGAGCAGGGCGGGGAAATGACACTCAGCGCTGCGCGGCTTGCTTCAGAAGTTTCAGCGCCGCCTCGACGAGCATTTCGCCGGAGCCCTGGGCGCAGCGGGCGCTGACGACCTCGTAGTTGCCCTGCGGATAGGCGGCGCTGTCGGGCACGTAGCCGATGCTGCCGTTGGCGAGTTCGGCGATGATTGTGTGCTTGAAGGGAGATGCCTTTTTCAAGGCGAGACCGAGCTCGACGAAGATCTCGCCCGGCAGCGCGACGATGGCGGATTCCTCGCTGAACGCGATGACCTGCACCTCGACGACGAGCGGCTCGTTCTGCTTGGCGACGGTTTCGAGAATGCACACCGCCTCCGCCATCGGCACGGTGCCGAGATTTTTTGTGATCATGCGCGCGGCAACATCTTTGGCCTGGCCAATCTGCGCATCACTAAAGCTGCGGCGCGGCAGCGTGACGCGCGTGGAAAGCACGCGCGGCGCGAAGGGCTTCAGCGGCTTGAGGTTTTTCCACGCGGCGTCCGTCGCGTCGGCGAGCAGGGCGCCAATCTCAAGGTGTTTGCGGCGCGTGCCGGTGAAGTAGTCGTTGGGGTTGGTGTTGCCGCAGCAGCCGTTGGCAAAGACGGCGATCATGTCCGGCCCGTGGCGCTCGCTGACGAGTTTGGTGAACACACCTGGATAATCCGCCGAGATTTTGTCTCCGCCGCCGACGGAGGTGGGATGCATCGCGAAGTTCAGCAGGCAGGCGACGGGTTTGGATTCGGCACCGCTCGAACTGAAGACCAGCACGCCGATCTCGGGATCAACCGGCCCGGCGGGGCGCATCGTCGCCGGATCAAACTTCGACGGCTGCCAGAGCGCCTCGGTGGAACCTTCTTTGAGCACGCGGCGATTGAAGCTGATGCCGGTGCCGTCGCCCACGGCAAACGCGGGCGTCACCGGTGCCAGCCTGGCCTTGGCCTCGCTCACGGACTGGGCGATGCGTCCCGGCAGCGTGTCCGCAAAGGCCAGACCGGAGGGCGAGTCGGCCTTGGTGAGCGTGTCCATCATGTTCCCCCGAGGCAGGGTCGGCCCGGTGTGCGTGTGCGTGGCCGAGATCATGACGTGATCGCCCTCGATGCCGCACTGCGCCTGAATGGCCCTGCGCGCGGCGTCCACCAGCGGCTTGCTGGTGTAGGCGATGTCGAGCACCACCAGCGCCGCGTGCCGTCCGTCCTGCTCCATCACGATCGTCTTGGCATAAAGCGGGTCCAGCACACTGCCCACGCCACGAAACCGGTAATAACCCGCCATCGGCGTGCCGGCCTTTGGCGTGATCTCCACCTGCGCCGAGGCGGCGCGGAAATCACCAGCCTGAACTGTGACGATGAGGAGTGTCGAAAGGATGCAGAGGAGCGTGGATTTCATGAGGGTTGGAACGGTTTGGAGAGTTTGAGACGGCGCTCCGCCTTGGCGTAAAAGCCGGCCGGCGCGAATTGATCGGTGTGCAGGTAGCATTGCACGCGCAGGTCAGCGCTGGCGGGCATGAAGCTGAGCAGACGCGAGATGGGCAGCGTGGTTTTGGAGGCGTGGTAACGGCTCAGCGCGGCGCAGTTGATGAAATGCACGCCCCACTTCGTCTCGATGTGCGAGCGGCCGCCATGTGTGTCGTCTGGATTCGTGTGGGTGTGGCCGCCGAGCCACAGATCAACAGCTCCAGGATGCTCGGCCAGGTAGTTTTCAAACGCGTTCGCGTCCGGTGTGTCGTCGAGCCAGTAGAGGTAGCTCGCGCCCTTCGGCCCGCCCTGGGGAAAGTAACCGTGGTAGTGGGAGACCCAGTTTTCACCCTTCTTCCTGAAGCCTTCAAACGGTCCCGAGGCCACGGTGGTCTCGCGCAGCATGTGATGGTGCGCGCAGATGATGATGGAATCGCGGTTCGCCTCCACCTGCTGCTTCCACCAGGCGAAGGTTTCGCTGGTTACAGCCCCCGCCGGATAGCCGCCGCTCTTCGCGCGCCCGCGCGGCGGCCCGCCGTCGTTGCGATCGGACATGATGAGAAAAAGCAGATTGCCGACTCGAAACGAGTAGCGCTCCCAGGTTCCGGTCACGGGATAGCGCCGCTTCGCCGGATCAATGCCCGAGGTGGCCGTGTTCTCACCCATGGGATCGACCCATTTCTTGAACCACCACTGCGTCTCTTCATCGGGACCGGAGGCGTCATGATTGCCGGCCAGATCGTAGATGTCCTCGCGGCGGTGCTTTTTTAATGCGCCAAATTGCCTGACCACCTCGCGCCCTTCACGATCATCCGGTGCGCCTTGTCCGCCGGAGAGATCACCCACATGCACGGCGATGTCCCAGTCAAACGGCGGCGCGCCAAGTTTTTCGTCGCCGAACTCCGACTGGCGAATCGCCTCCGCCAGCGACTCGCGTCCCTTTTTGATATCCGTGCCGACGTGCGAATCGCCACAGGCCCAGAGATGAAAGGGCTTCGCTGTATCTGCTGCGGTTGCCGGCAACAGGCTTGCCGAAGCTAGTGCAGCGGCGGAGTCGCGGACAAAGCGCCGGCGTGAGATCCGAGTCGGTTGAGTGGTCATGGCGGTGGCGTTCAGGGATTGGCGGCTGTGTTTTTGACGAGGCGATCAAGGGCCGTTTTCAGGCGCTGGAGTTCGGCGGCGGCCTGCGGGTCGTTGATGCGGTTGTTCATCTCGAACGGGTCTGTCTCAATGTCGTAGAGTTCATCCATGCCTTGCAGGCTGGTGTAACGAATGAATTTCCAGCGAGTGTCCCGGATGGCCTGATAACCCATTTGGTGAACGCGAGGGAAGACCTTGTCAGTGAAATACTCGATCAGAAACTCGCCACGCCAGTCTGCGGCCTCCTTTTTGAAAACTGGCAGCAGAGAACGACCATGCAGCGACGAGTCGGATGCGGCGCCGGCGAGTTCCATCAAGGTGGGGGCAATATCCAGCGTGAGCGCCATCTGCGCGGGCTCACTGCCCGGCTGAATGACGCCGGGCAGCCGCATCAGCAGCGGAATGCGGATGCTTTCCTCATAGGCGAGCCGGCGCTCGACGCTGAGACCATGCTCGCCGTAAAAATAGCCGTGGTCGCTGGTCACCACGACCAGCGTGCGCTCCAGTTCGCCCGACTGTTCCAGGGCGCGCAGCAGGCCGCCAAGGCTTTCATCCACGGCGGCCAGCATGCGCAGGCGCCCCAGGATGGATTCGTCCGAGCTGCCTGTCCCCGGGCCGAGCGACGGCAAATCAGCGATCCGGCGTTGCAACGCGGGCTTGTTTCGCGGCGCCTGAAGCGCATTCAGACGGCGCGGGATTTTTTCACCGGCATACAAGTTCTGATGCCTCGCCGCCGGGATGAAGTTCGAAGCGTTCGGGTCGCTCAGGCTGCCGTCCGCGCGCTGCACCGTCTCGGGATGCAGCGCCTTGTGCGCAAAGTAGAGCAAGAAGGGTTTTGCGCGCGGCTGCCGCAGAAAGGCCAGCGCCTGCTCATGCAGCACGTCGGTGACGTAACCGACGGACTTGCTGGCGCTGCCGTTGATGTTCAGCTCGGGGTCAAAGGTGCTGCCCTGGCCCTTCAGGCAGACCCAGTGGTCAAACCCGTGCCGAGGCGAGTCATCGTTGCCCATGTGCCATTTGCCGACATACGCGGTCTCATAACCAGCACGCTGCAACGCCTGCGGAAAGGTCGCCAGCTTGTGACTCTGCGCGCCGCGTTCCGTGTTGTCGGTGATGCCGTGCGCGTGCGCGTAAAGGCCCGTGAGAAGACAGGCGCGGCTCGGAGAGCACAGGGGCGTGGTGGCGAACGCGTTGAGAAAGCGCGCCCCCTCCCTGGCGACGCGGTCCATGTGCGGCGTTTGGGAAAACGGATGCCCCGCGCAGCCGAGATCATCCCAGCGAAGATCGTCCACGAGCACGACAACGATGTTCGGCGGCTGCGATTTTTCGGCCGCTGCACTCCAAGAGGCCGCCAGGCAAAGCAATGCCGCAAGCTTGTTCATCGCCCGCCCCCCTTCCCGTTCGCGATCACCGGCAGGATCAGGCGCGAAGCCGTCGTGCCGCCATGATGGATCGTCTGCTCCGCGACCTCGATCCGCGCGTCGAAGTTCGGGTCCGCTGCCGTGTTGTGATTGCGGTCGTAGTTGGGGAAGTCGCTGCTCGTGATGTCGAGCCGGATGCGGTGGCCGGGCTGGAACTCGTTGGAAGTGGGGCGCAGCTTGATGCGATACTCGATCACTTCGCCGGGCTTGATGAGCTTCGGTTTGTCGAGTCCACCACGATACCGCGCGCACACCATGCCGGAGGCGATGTCGCGATTGGTGCCGTCGGGCGCGACGTCGATAAGCCGGGCGAAGAAGTCCGTGTCGGGCGCGGAGGAAGCCGCGTGCAGGATGACTTCGGGATAACCGGTGACCTCGACCGGCTCGGTGAGCGGCTCGCTTTGATAAACCAGAATGTCCCGCCGTTGGGCGAGCGGGGACTGGTCGGCCGGCAGGGTGAACATGCTCGGGCTCCACAGCGTGGGCACGGGATCGTGCGGGTCATAGCGAAAGCTGTCGTGAGCGGCGGCTGAGCCGTTGTCGAGCAGTTTGCCGTCTCCCGCCGGAGTGTTCGCCGCGCCTTCGCTGTGCAGATAAAGCGTGCGCTNNCGTCTCCCGCCGGAGTGTTCGCTCCGCCCCCGCTGTGCAGGTAAAGGGTGCGCGGCCTGGCGCGGCGCGGCGGCCATTCCTGTTCGTCACGCCATTGGTTCGCGCCCATGACGAAGATGCGCACGGGCGCGTCGCTCTCCACACCGTTGGCCCTGCCCTTGAGCCAGTGATCGAAGTAGCGGATTTCGGTTTGCATGGAGTCCATGGCCGCCGCCTCACCGAAGTCCACGCCGCCGACTTTTCTTCCAGTGCCGCGTCCGTGGCTCCAGGGGCCGATGATGAGCCGCTGGCCGTCGCGCGCGGCCCCGGTCTTGCCGACGCGTCGCATGGCGCGGTGCATCTCGATGCCGTCGTTGCAATGATCAAACCAGCCGACGATGTCGAGATTCGGCACGCTGATTTCAGGACAGCCGTCGAGCAAACGCCACGGATCGCGGTGTGGGGCGCGCAGCCAGTCTTTCACCGCGTCATCCTCCGCCTCGAAGACCATCTTCGGCAGTTCGCCCCAGGGCAGAAAATGCAGCAGGCGCTCGCTTTCGCCCTCCTTCCAGAGCCTGGCTGCCTCTGCTTTCGTTTTGACGCCCTCGGCGCCGGAGCGCAACCGCATGTCGGGAGTCATGCCGGTGAAAAACCAGTTCAGCCGCCGCCCCGGACGGATCGTTCCCGGACCTTCCAGTTGATGAATGGTGGAGGGAATGGAGCGCGCCGCCATCGCCACGAGCGATGGCGGGCGCAACGGAGCGAGCCGCCACTGCAAAAAAGCGTCGTAGGACACGCCAAAGGTGCCGACTTTGCCATTGGAGCCCGGCAGCCTGGCCGCCCACTCGACCGTGTCGTAGCCGTCCTCCGCATCGTGAGTTTCAAAGCGGTAGAAGGACTCCCATTTTCCCTCCGAGGCATAGCGACCGCGCGCATCCTGCGTGACCACGATGTAACCGGCGTCCATATAGGCTTGCGGGGCGGCTTTGCGGCCATAGGGCGTGCGCACCACCAGCACGGGATGCTGGCCGGGCTCGTCCGGGCGGAAAACATCCGCGCGCAGGATCACGCCATCGCGCATTGGCACCGCCACGTTTTTTTCGACCTGGATCGCGGCAGCCGGATGGATTGCCAGGCTGGTGAGCAGTCCGACGAGCAGCACCCTTGGCAGGATTTTGACCAGCCGTGTGCCGCCGAGCTTGATACGAGATGATTGGGTCATGGCGGAGAGCATATGGGTTTCAAGGTTGCGCGGACCGCCATCCCGCTTCGAGCCTGGCGCTGAGTTCCTTCACCAGCGCGGCATGCTCCGGGCGGGCGGCGATGTTTTCCACTTCGTTTGATCCCGAGTGATAGTCGTAAAGCTCCACAGCCAGCGTTTTTCCCGGCGTCTTGTTCTCCGACCACTGGGTAAAGCGATAACGCTCCGTGCGCATGGTCCGGCCCATGATGCCCGGGCGGATCACCTGGCTGAAGGCCGCCGTTTTCCAGGGCCTGTCCGGCGCGTCGAGCAGCGGCGCAAAACTCGTCCCCTCCAGATGCGCGGGTTTCGGCAGCTCGGCCAGATCACACAACGTCGGATACACGTCCACAAACTCGACGAGCGCGGCGCTCTTGACACCGACAGCTTTCCGTCCGGGCACACTGACGATGAGCGGCGCGCGTGTGGCCAGCTCGAAGGCGGTCTGCTTGGCCCAGTGATTCAGCTCGCCGAGGTGCCAGCCGTGGTCGCCCCACAGCACGATGAGGGTGTTCTCGCGCAGGCCGAGGCGGTCGAGCTCACCGAGCAGGCGGCCGATCTGCGCATCCACAAAGCTGACACAGGCGTGGTAGCCATGTATCAGCTCGCGCGTCTTCGCCTCGGTCAACGGACCCTGCTTCGGGATGTCCGAGTATTGCCCGCGCAACTCGCCCCAAGGCGGCAGCGCCACGCTCGGAGCGTCCTGCGGAGCGTTGGCGGGATTGGGCATCTCAAACGCGCCGCAGTCGTAGAGATCCCAATACTTTTTCGGCGCGACGAACGGCAGGTGCGGTTTCAAGTAACCGACGGCGAGGAAAAACGGCTTCTCCTTCAAATCACCCAGCGCCTCAATGGCGCGGTCCGTCATCTGCCCGTCGTAAAGCGTGTTGTCCGGCACGTCGGGTGCCTCGGTGCAGAGCGCCTGCACGAATTCCGTCTTCCATCCCTCCAGGTCCGCACCGGACTTCTTGAACTTCCGCGCATACACGGCGCGCGCGGCCTCGATGCCCTCCGGCGTGAAATAATACTGCGGCGAGCCCAGCCACGGCGGCGCGCTCCACGCCTGCGGATCATGAAAGGCGGTGCCCGCATACGCCGTCGCGAACGCGCCGTGGAAGATCTTGCCGAACGAGCGCGTGACGTAGCCGTGTTCCTTGAACTGCTGCGGCAGCGTGATCACGTCCGGCGCTTTTTTGCGGAAGTGCGTGTTGTTGTTGAAGACGCCGGTGGAATCCGGACGCAGCCCGGTCAGCAGGCTCGCGCGTGACGGATTGCAGGAGGCATACTGGCAATAGGCTCGATCAAACAGCACTCCGCGCACGGCGAGTTGATCCATGTTCGGGCTCTGCACCCTGGTTTTGCCGTAACACCCGAGCTGCGGCCGGAAATCGTCCACGGCGATGAAAAGCACATTCGGCCGGGCCGCCCAGGCCGAATGACCGGCGACCAGGACCGACAGGAAGATGATTGTGCGCGGATTCATGACAGCGGCGTGTAATCCATCTCCAGAAACTCCTCCACCTCGGGCAGCCAGCGCTCTTGCACAAACCGGGCGTGCTCGGGATGGTCGCTGTAGTTCTGATAGGCCGCCGCGTCGGCAAACTCCATCGAAAGGCCGAAGGTGAACGCGTTCTTCGCGCTGACCTGTCGCAGGCACTCAAAACGCTCCACGCCGGGGAGCGCGGACAGCTCACATGCCGTGCGGAGGATGTCCTGCTCGGCGGCGGAACCGGCCGGGTGTTTGAGACGAAAGACAACGGTGTGGCGGATCATGGGGATGTGACGTGTTTCAGGCTGCCTGACCTTAACGTGACGTTCACAGTGAATGCATTGGCCTGAATCGGCGTTCTTTGGTATTTTTTCGGCATGATCTCCAAAATGCAGGCTTTGCAGTTCCAGCAGGACTTCCTCAAACGCGGCGGCGGCGGCATGCAGCTCGCCGGGTTGTTCGCGACGCTGCCCATGGTGGCCTTTTTCGCCAAGGACGAGCAGAGCCGCTTTGTCTGCGCCAACGCCCGAACGCTGGAAATCCTCGATCTCCAGCACGAGTGGCAGATGCTCGGGAAAATGGACCGCGACTTCTACCCGCTGGAGATCAGCGCCAGCTATGTGGAGGAAGACCGGCGGGTCATGCGCACCGGCAGGGCGCTCACGCGCTACGCGCAGATGGTGCCGGACATCAGCGGCCCGCTATGCTGGTATGTGGTGTCCAAGACCCCGCTGCGCGACACGCGCGGCCATGTCTGTGGTGTGGCCGTCGTGCTTTATGAGCTGCATGAGATGCGCGGCCTGGCGCAGCCCTTTCAGCGGCTGGAGCCCGCGCTGCGCCATCTGCACAGCCGCTTTCGCGAGCCGGTGGAGACCCGGCAGCTCGCCGCGCTCACCCACCTTTCTGAAAGCCAGTTCACGCGATTGTTCCGCAAGGTTCTCGGCGAGCCGCCCATGCGCTACCTCATCCGCCAGCGCATCCACGCCGCCTGCCACGATCTCCTCGCCACCGACCACACGGCCGGCGCCATCGCTCTGGACTGCGGTTTTTATGACCAGAGCGCCTTCACCCGCGCCTTCCGCACCCAGACCGGCCTGACCCCGGCCGCCTACCGCCTGCGCCATCTCGGCGGGCTGATGGTTCCGGACATGGGATGAGGAACTCCTTCATGTCAGGAAAGCAATGAACAAGCGGCCGCTGAAGAAGGATAAAGGAGGCGGATTAAAGGTTGGATTCTTTTAGATTGCATATGCGCATATACTCATATACACAACAGCAAGCCCATGACACGCATCCTTCTCCCCATCGCCATCGGAGCCGCGCTCGGCTCCCTCATGGGCTACTTCGGCCAGTGCAGTTCCGGCAGCTGCCCGCTCACCTCCACCTGGTGGCGCGGGGCGCTGTATGGCGGCTTCATCGGCCTGATGTTCGCCATGAGCGCACGTCACTGACCCACCCTCACCCATGTCCTTTGGACGCAAACCTCTCCAACTCATGATCTGGACTCTCGTCATCGTGATCGCCGTCGTCGGCCTCTGGTATGGGTTTGAAGGCGGCTGGGATCGCAGCCTCTTCAAAGCGGCGCCGGGCTGTGTGTGCGAGAACCTGAATGCCGATCAGGCGAATGCCTGGCTGCGTGAGCACCCCGAGACGCAGGTGCTCGATGTGCGCTCGAAAGGCGAGTATGAGGGCGGTGCGCTGCCGAAGGCGGTGAACATCTCCATCGGCGATCCGGCTTTCGACAGCCATGTGACTGCTCTCGACAAAAAGAAGCCGGTGCTTGTTTACTGCGCTGGTGGTTTCCGCAGCCGTAAAGCCGTCGCGAAGCTCAAGGGTCTCGGCTTCAAGAACATCCAACACATCCACCGCGGCTACATGTCGTGGAAACCAGACTCCCAGCCATGAAACGACTGCTTTTGATGCCTTTCATCTCACTCGCGGCCTTTGCTCAAACGAAGCCAGATCCGGCCCTCGAAGGACCAAAGATCATCGCGGAGGCCTTTGTGAAGCTCAGTGGTGCTTTGGGTGAGGCGATTGCAAAAAGCGGTCCCGCGAGCGCTTTGAGCGTGTGCAGCGAAAAAGCCCCGCAAATCGCCAAAGAGGTCGCCACAGCTCATGGCGTGACTTTGCGGCGGGCGACGCACAAACCGCGCAATCCGAAGAATGCGGCCGATGACGTCGAAAAGACCGCACTGGAGGCATTCATGGCCGCTTTGGCGAAAAAGGAGCCTCCGAAGCCGCAGGTCATCACGAGTGCCGATGGCAGCCGCGCCTTCCTCGCGCCCATCGTGCTCGGCAATCCGCTCTGCCTCCAATGCCACGGCACACCGGGGAAGGACATCGCGCCTGAAACCCTCGCCGCGATCGAGAAGCTCTACCCAGACGACCAGGCAACGGGCTTCAAGCTCGGCGACCTGCGCGGACTCTGGCGCGTGACTTTCCCCAACTCCAAATGAACATCAAACACCTCCTCGTCCCACTTTTCACTCTCACGCTTACCGCCGCAGCCGCCGAGCCGGAGGTCATTCCCATCCAGGTGCGTGAAAACTTGCGCATCGTGTATCAAGTGACCGATGACGCGCAGCATGAAGGCGTGAACAAAGGGCTGTTTTACGCCCGGAAAATCATCAACACCTATGAGAAGCAGGGCATCGCCGCTGATCAGGTGCATTTGCATCTCGTGTATCACGGCACGGGCATCGCGGCGGTGGTGAATGAAGAGGCGCGGAAGCGTCTCGGTTCCGAAGCGGCCAATCCGAATGGCGAGATCCTCGCCGAACTCATCAAGCGCGGCGTGCAGATCGAGCTGTGTGAAAACACCATGCAGCAAAAGGGCGTGAAGCCCACGGAGCTGATGACTGGCGTGAAACTCGTCGTCGGTGCCTTCCCACGATTGATCGATCTGCAACTGCAAGGCTTCGCCTACATCAAGTTTGAATAGACCGTCTTTATGAAATCACATCGCTGGAATCCTTATCTCGTGGGCGTGCTGATCGGCGTGCTCAGCGTCCTCACTTTCTCGCTGGCGGACAAGCCCATCGGCATCTCCACCGGCATCGCGCAAGCTGCTGGAGCCTGCGCCATGCCCGTGATGGGATCGGAGGGTGTGGCGGCGAACACCTACTGGGCGAAGAAAGCGGTGCCAGCGTGGGATTATGGCAGCTTGTTTGTGCTCGGCACCCTTTTCGGTGCGCTGGTCAGCGCGGTGGTGAGCGGCAGCTTCAAGCTGGAGAGCGTGCCGACCATGTGGCGCGAGCGGTTTGGTTCTTCGGTCTTGAAACGCATGGCTGCGGCCTTCCTCGGCGGTGCGGGGCTCATCTTTGGCGCACGACTGGCCGATGGCTGCACGAGCGGCCATGGCATCAGCGGCGCGCTCCAGCTCGCAGTGAGCAGTTGGACCTTTTTCATCGTGATGTTCGCCTCCGGCATCGTCACCGCCTTCATCCTCTTCCGTCGCAACTCCAAAGCCTGATCTCATGCACACCACACTCGCTTTCATCTCTGGGCCTAATCTTCTGTGGGCCGGCCTGCTCTTCGGCTTCGTCTTCGGCGTGCTGCTGCATCGCGGCGGCGTCACGGACTACAATGTCATCGTGAGGCAGTTCCTGTTTCGCGACTTCACCGTGCTCAAAGTCATGTTCACGGCCATCGTCGTCGGTGGTGTGGGACTTTTCGTCCTGCATGGTCAGGAGCTGACGAATTGGCACATCAAACCGGCCACCATGCTCGCGGTGGTGCTCGGCGCGGTGCTGTTCGGCATCGGCATGGTCATCTACGGCTACTGCCCCGGCACCGGCGTGGCCGCCATCGGCGCAGGGAAGCTCGATGCGCTCGCGGGCTTCTTTGGCATGATCGTCGGCGGCATCGCCTATGCCTTCAGCTACGACTGGATCGCCGCAAACATCCTTCCCGTGGCCGATCTCGGCAAAAAGCGCCTGCCTGAACTCAGCACGCTGCCCGAGTGGGTCTGGTATGCCGGACTCGTCGTCATGGCGGGCGTTGTCTTCGCCTTGGTGGCTCGCTTTGAAAAAACATCCCCCAAATCATGAATCCCAAACGTCTGGTCATCATCGGAGGTGTCGCTGGTGGAGCCAGTGCTGCCGCTCGCGCTCGTCGTCTCTCGGAAGAGTGTGAAATCATCCTTCTTGAGCGTGGTCCGCATGTGTCATTTGCCAATTGCGGCCTGCCTTACTTCGTGGGCGGCGAGATCGTGAATGAGGAAGACCTGCTGGTGCAGACGCCGAAGAGCCTGCACTCGCGCTTCAATCTCGACGTGCGTGTGAACAGCGAAGTGGTGTCGATTGATCGTGAGGCAAAGGTGGTGAACGTGCGTGAACTGACGAGCGGACGCGAATACGCGCTGCCTTACGATGCGCTGGTCATTTCCACAGGAGCAGCGCCGATTTCGCCGCCTATTCCGGGCATTCTGCGCGAGGGACATTTCGTGGTGCGCAATGTGCCCGATGTGGTGCGGATCAAATCGTGGATCAGCGAGAGCGCGGACACGCGCGCGGTCGTCGTGGGCGGTGGTTACATCGGCCTGGAGATGGCGGAGCAGCTC
>DNXB01000424.1 GCA_003506995.1 Verrucomicrobiales bacterium | reverse complement strand
GTGGCCCTGTGCAGATTCTGTCTGGAGGCGAAGGCCCCATCTATAGCGTTAGCCTTGCCCAGATCGACTCGAAGCCCGCCGTGCTTTATGAACAAAACGGAGTCCTGCGTTACCGGCGCGCCACCGACAGCACAGGGAGCGAGTGGGGCCCCAGCGTGGTCTTGGATACTGGAATCAACCAAGTCGGAAAGCGGGTCGGATCTCCTTCGCTGTTGCCTATCTCGGGTTCTGCGTCCGCAGCTTACCTCAAGGGTTCGTCGAATGACATTGAGCTCATGAGAGAATCAATCGTCCCAAGTTTCAACATTGATTGGATCGCCCTGGAGCCGTGATTCCAATCGCACCGATAACGTGAAACTTCTTCTCCATTCCCTCATTTACCTTGCGGCCCTGGCGACGCTAATTTCCGCAGCACCTGGAGAAAGCACGAACTATCAGGTTCCTGCGGACGTTCTGGATGCCGCTGGCCAGGGCGGCGCGGGAGGAGCCTACGGACACCATGGCAGCATGGGAGGTGTTCACGGTGCGGGTTTGGGGGGCCAATATGCTTTTGAGCATGGCTTCATTTCCCAGGCCATTTTCGGACCACCGAATGATCCCCCTGGCTCTCTGGATCTCAGCCCGTCGTCCGTGGATGAAAACCTCCCTGCGGGCACAGTGGTGGGTCAGCTCACGGCCACAGACCCGGATGCAGGGGAATCGTTTTCCTTCTCCTTGGTTTCCAGCACGGGCAGCACGGACAACGGGTTGTTTACCATCGTGGGAGATGAGTTGCGGCTGGGCGCATCCTTGGACGCGGAACAGGCGGTCACGCGTTCGGCGCGGGTGCGGGTGACGGACAGTGGCGGGCTGTTCTTGGAGGGCGTGTTTGTCATCACCGTCAACGATGACCGCGCTGAAGACTCGGACGGCGACGGTCTCACTGAGGCCGAGGAGGAAGACATCCACGGCACCAGCGACCTGCTGGCGGACACCGATGGCGATGGGGTCAACGACGGCGTGGAGGTGGCCTTTGGTTTCTCGCCCACGCAGCCTGGTTCCTTGCCTGCGCTTACACTCACGCCCGGCAGCGTGCTCAGCGGCACGGCGGCGGGTGTCCCTGTGGGGCTGCTAAGCTTCTCCAGTGGTGTCACCGACGTCACCTTCGCCCTAGTGGGGGGCACGGGTGATGCAGACAACGCGGCGTTCACACTGGAAGGCGGCGAGGTGCTTGCAGCCACGACGATCCTGAGTTCCGGGGGAGCCGCCCGTTCCATCCGGGCGCGTGCCACGCGGAACGGATTCTCGATTGAGGCCGCTTTCAACATGACGGTCTTGGAGCCGGGTGACACGCCGTTTTCTCTGGCGCGGCATCTGAACTCGCCAGCCACCGGCACCGCCAAAGGAGCCCAGACTGGCTATCGCGTGGCGGTGGATGGCGATCTGGTGGCCGCCACCGCGCTGACGGAGGAATCCATCCCGGTCAGCAGGGGCGTGGTGAGAATCATGAACCGGACCACGGGCGCGGTGCTGCACCGGCTTTACGCGCCGCCATCCAGCAGCTTGTTCGGTGGCGGTCTTGCCATCTCGGGCAGCATCGTCGTCGTCGGAGACTCGGGGATGACGAACACCGGCACCGGCCGCGGGCGTGTCTATGTGTATGATCTTTCCGGCGCCACGCCAACGACGCCCGTTCATATCTTCGTCAATCCGGTCAACAACTCGACGGGCAATTTCGGCTCCGCCGTGGGCATCTCCGGCAACCGCATCGTGGTGGGGGACTACTTCGACACGAGCACCGGTTTCCGCTCCGGCCGCGCCTATGTTTTTGATCTCAGCTCCGGGACGCCCACGACAGCCACACACATTCTCGAAAATCCCACCCCGGCGAGCGACGACCACTTCGGCCGCTCCGTGGGCATCTCGGGCACGCGGGTGGTGGTAGGCGCGCCTGGTGATGATGCCACGGCCAGCAACGCAGGACGCGCCTATGCCTATGATCTGGCCGGGGGCGCGCCCACGACGCCCACGCACACCCTGGCGCATCCCACGCCTGCATCATCCGACGAGTTTGGCATGGCGGTGGCGGTCTCCGGCTCGCGCATTGTGGTCGGCGTCCCGAACGATGATCCGACGGCGACCAACGCCGGGGCGGCGTTTGCATTCGATGTGGCCGGCGGCACTCCGCTTGTGCCGACCGCGACGTATTTGAATCCATCCCCCGCCTCGTCCGACCAGTTTGGCTCCGCCGTGGCCATCTCCGGCACGCGGGTGGTGATCGGCGCGATGATGGACGATCCTGGCGGGACCAGCGCGGGCGCCGCGTTTGTGTTCGACGCCACCAGCGGCACCGTCATCCACACGCTGAACAATCCGGCGCCGAACGACTTCGATGAGTTTGGCATCTCCGTGGCGGTCGCCGGTGACACCGTGATCGTGGGCGCGTGGCTGGATGACACAATCTCAGAGGACGAGGGCGCGGTGTATCGCTATGATCTCGCCAGCGCCACACCGCTCTCCGCCACACAGTTGAACCAGGCGCGGCCTTCCACCGAGTCCGTGCTCGGCATGAGCCTGGCCATGAGCGGCGGGAAACTGGCCGTCGGCGCGCCGGATGACTCCAGCGTGGTCCAGTATGGCGGGCGCGTGTATGTCTATGAGCCCGTCGGCGCCAGCTCTGGTGTGCCGCTTCACATCATTGAAAATCCCCTCGGCAGCTCCTCCATCCAGTTCGGCAGGAAAATCGCCCTGCATGGCAGCATCCTGGTGGTGGGGGCGCAGGCGGAGTCCACCGGCTTCACCAACGTGGGCCGGGTGTTTGTCTATGACCTTGGCAGCGGGACACCAGCGGCGCCGCTGCTCTCCATCCCCAACCCCGAGCCCGCGCTGGGGGACAACTTTGGCAGCGCCGTGGCCGTGCATGGGAACCGTGTCGTCGTGGGCGTGTCTGCGGACGACGCGCTGGCCAGCAACTCTGGGTCTGTGTATGTCTTTGACATCACCGCTGGCACCGCGCCTGTCCTCACGATCCGAAATCCCACCCCCGCCGCGAGCGATGCCTTCGGGGCCGCTGTGGCCATCGAAGGCACACGGCTGCTCGTTGGCGCCCCCAATGACGCGGTCGGGGCCGCAGGCTCCGGCGTGGTGCATGAGTTCGACCTCGGCGGTGCCACGCCCGCGACGCCAGTGTGGACGATTGCCAATCCGACACCGGCGGCGAGTGATGCGTTTGGAACCACGGTGGCCCTTTCAGGCAGCCACACTTTGATCGGTGCCACCGGAGATGACACCGGTGCGCTCAATGCAGGAGCCGCCTATGTTTATGAGCTTGGTGCGGACGCTCCCGTTCTGGTGCAAACGCTGCTGAACCCGAACCCTGTGAGCAACGACAATTTCGGCTCCGCGCTGTCCATTTCAGGCTCGCGCATCGTGGCAGGTGTGAGTGGAAATGACACCGGGGGGGCCAGTTCCGGAACCTCCTATTTCTTCGACTTGCTCGGCGCCACTCCGGCCGCACCCGCTGTCGTGATCGCCAACCCAAGCCCCGCGCAAAATGACATTTTCGGTTTCGCTGTGGCTGTGGACGGCGCCCTTGCGGCCATCAGCGCGCCGGGTGACGACAGCTCCGGCCCAGGGCGTGGTTCTGTCTATCTTTTTGACCTGCCCTCCGCGCCGGAAATCGTCGTGGAGTCCCCCGGCGGCGCTCCCTGGACGGACAACGACCCGGTCCCGCTCCACCTCGGCACGGCGGCGCCGGGAGGCGGCGCGGATTTCACCTTCGTCATTCGAAACGCAGGCACAGCCGGCCTCCAAATCGCAGGAGTCACCAGCATTGCCGCCGGCGGGGAAGCCTCACCGGATTTCACGGTGGCCACGGCGCCAGGTGCCTCCGTGGCCCCTGGCGGCAGCACAAGTTTCATCCTCCGTTTCGCACCATCATTATCAGGCGTGAAGGCCGCGACAATCCGCATCTACAGCAATGATGCCGACGAGACGCCCTTTGACATGACCGTCACCGCCACCGGCAACACGCCGCCGGTATTCACCGGTTTGACGGTCAGCACCCTGCAGGGCGATCCGGTGGCCATCTCAGAGGCCAAGATACTCCTGCGCGCCACCGATGCCGACGGACAAACGCCGACCATCACCGCCACCGCCGCGAACAGCGCCGAGGGCGCGACCATTTCCCGCGGCGGCGGCGTGATCACCTACGCCACGCCGGCGCTCTTTACCGGCGTGGACACTTTCACTGTGACCCTGAGCGACGGGATCAGCTCCATCCAGGGCACGATCACCGTGAACGTGGCCGCTGATCCGGGTTTGAATCCGCGCAATCCGCCGAAGATCACCGTTTTGACCGGAGGTGCGGTTGGTGTGGACTTTTTCGGCATCCCTGGGCGCATCTACGGCATCCAGCGTTCACCAGACCTTTCCAACTGGACTCAAATCGCCGCGCCCACCGCCGCCGCGAACGGAGAAGTGCGGATCGAAGACCCCAGCCCGCCCCAGCCCTCGGCCTTTTACCGCATTGTCTTCCCTGCGCAGTGAAATCCACACCGCCCTCCACGCCATGCCCCACGCAAAGCTTTTCCACGCCGCTCTGACCACCCTGTGGCTGCTCGCCGCTGCGCTTGCCAGTGCCGCCACCATCATGACGGACTGGACGGTGAACGCCGCCGTGCCTGACAACTCCCCCACCGGGCTGGTGGACACACGCGTCATCTCCGGCAGTGCCATCCTTGGCATCACCAGTGTGGAGGTGCGCCTGGAGTTCAGCGGCGGATGGAATGGGGATCTCTATGCCTACCTGGCCCATGATTCCGGTTTCAGTGTGCTGCTGAACCGCCCTGGCAGAACGGCGCTGAACAGCCTCGGGGCCGGCTCCTCCGGCATGGTGGTCACGCTCAGCGATGTCGCCGGGATTGACATTCACACGGGCCTGGCCAGCAGCGGGTTCGCCACCGGCACCTATCAGCCGGACGCCCGCGCCGTGGACCCCGGCCTGGCACTCGACACCTCGCCGCGCGGCTCCTTCCTGAGCAATTTCAACGGGCTGGCCGCGAATGGCCCATGGACGCTCTTCGTCTCCGACCATGAGGCTGCGGACCAGAGCACCCTCGTCGGTTGGGGCCTGACCATCCATGGAGCCGTGCCAGAACCCTCGCGGACGCTTTTGTTGATGATCGGTTTCGGCGGCGTGATTCTACGGCGGCGGAACACCGCTGCTTGATTCGGCCTTTTGGACAGGCGCCAGCCCGGCAGATTTCATCTGCGCGCAGGCAAAGCGGCGCGAGCGTGTGGTAGTCGGTGAGCAAGGATTCACCCAGCATCTTAGACCGGTTCTGCCAGCTTTAAATCACGCCAAGAGTTCACTTCCAGGGCTGCTGATACAATTCGAGGACTTCTTCGGGCGAGAGAGCCCGGTCGTAAAGCCGGACGTCGTCGATGTGGCCGTCGAAGTTCTGCCAGCCTCCGCTGTCCACGGCTCCAATGGTCGTCCACATGGCGTCGGTATCGTAGTTCACGACTTCCGTGGTTTGGAGCTCACTGACGCCAGCGCCGTTGATGTAGAGGCGCATGGTGCGGGTGCGCTCATTCATCTTGTCCATGGTGCCAACGAGAAAGTACCATTGCCCACGCTCCAGCTTAAGCGGGGACTGGACGGCGATGTGCTGAGATAGCGTGGGCTTGCCAGCGGGGGAGAGCTGAATTTCGTCCTCAAAAACGGTGAACTGAGGCCTGCCAGTGACTGAACGGTCCGAACGGAATTCGGCACGACCGCTGGGCAGGAGATGCAGAACCCAGGGATCGCGTCCGAACCGGGAGTCTCCATGCCAGATGATCTGTGAACCCCACGTTCCGGCGATGGATTCATAGCGAACCCAAGCGCACAAGGAGAGCTGATCATGCAGCTTGGGCATTCGTTCTTTGGGGATGATCACGGCGTCCCAGGGAATGCTGCGGTTTCGAGTGGGATTTTTCCGCAGGCGCAGGGATGTGCCACGCTCGGTGGGAACAAATGAAGCGCCTGCCTGTGGCTGACCGTGACTTTGGTGCCCGCTCGTGTCTTCGGCGTTGTTGCTTTCGAAGTTCAGATGAGCCAGGAGCCCCTTGTTCAGCGAGGCATTGAATGCGCTGGCGCCTGGGGTCTGGGGTGTGGCTGCTGGATAGGCCTCCGCCTCTGCGCCTGCGACAATCACCGCTGGTTTGATCGCAGACACATTGACCTGACTGCTGCGCGCGATGTTTTGAATGCTGGGCACCAGCGGGTTTTCAGGGCTGAGTGGATCTCCCAAGACGCGTGCCAGCTCCTTCAGCGCGGCTTGATCCATTGGACCCTCTGTCACCACAGGAAACAGCACGATCCCATGCAGATTCAGCCCTCCTTCCACACGCCGGATGACGATTCTGTCAGCAGTGGGGTATTTGCTCAGCGGAATGGCAAACGTGTCCGTGGTCGCCTGCTTGCCGATGTCCACAACATTGCCAAAAAGATCCACCACAACCACGCGGCCT